>DPBR01000025.1 GCA_003516865.1 Oscillospiraceae bacterium | reverse complement strand
CGCCATATTGCCCGAAAACTCCTCGAAATACATCAAGTATTCCTTCGTCGTTTTCGTACAATCTGACGAAAAACTCTCTGCGTGATTGAACGAAAATAATTATGCGGTGTAGCCCTATTTTCGGCTTTGTCGGAATTGCTTTGTAAAACTGCCGAATTTTGGAAATTTTGCCTTATTATATCGCTTGACTTGACAAAAGAATTATGATAGAATATAAATGAGAAATAATCAAGGAGGGTATTATGCCTGTTTATGTAAAGGAAACAGCCGACCGCTGTCTGCATTGTAAAGTCCCGATGTGTCAGAAAGGCTGTCCCGTTCACACGGATATTCCGCAGGTTATCACGCTTTTTCAGGAGAACAAGCTCCGCGAGGCGGGAAAAATGCTGTTTGAGAACAACCCGATGTCGCTTGTCTGCTCGATTGTATGCGACCACAACAGACAGTGCCGCGGAAACTGCGTTCTCGGGAAAAAGAACGCTCCCATTAACTTCAGCGTGATAGAACAGTTTATTTCCGACGCTTATTTCGACAGTATGGAGCTTGAAAAAAAGCCGCCCAAGGGCAAAAAAGCCGCCGTTATCGGAGGCGGTCCCGCGGGAATTACGGTTGCGTTCAAACTCGTTGCGGCGGGATATGATGTGACGATTTTCGAGGGCAGGGACGATATCGGCGGAGTTCTGAGATACGGAATACCCGATTTCAGGCTTCCGCGCTCAATCTGCGACCGTTATAGAAGCAAGCTGCTTGAATGTGGCGTGAAAATCCGTCCGAACACGGTTATAGGCGGTTCTCTGGAGATAAACAATCTTTTCAGGGACGGTTATTCCGCTGTTTTTGTGGGAACGGGCGTATGGCGCTCGAAAACGCTCGGAATTAAGGGAGAAAGCCTTCCGAACGTACATTACAGTATGGATTTTCTGATGAACCCGAACGGCTATAATCTCGGCGAAAATGTTGCGATTATCGGAATGGGCAACGCGGCGATGGACGTTGCGAGAGTCGCGCTGAGGCACGGTTCGCGCCACGTCACGCTTTATGCGAGAAGTAAGCGCGTTACCGCAAGCCCGCACGAGTTTTCCTACGCTCAGCTTGAGGGCGCGGAAATGGTTTTCGGAAAGGCGATTACCGAGATTACCGAGGAAGGCCCTGTGTTCAAAACGGCTATTTTTGATGAAAACGACAGGGTTGTCGGTTATGAGGACGAACTTGATTACGTTAAATCCGACTCGACCGTTATTTCCATAAGCAACGGTCCGAAAAATAAGCTCATTCTGACAACGCCCGGTCTTGAGGCGAACGAACAGGGTCTGCTTATAACGGACGAAAACTGTATGACGACAGTCGAGGGCGTGTTTGCGGCAGGCGACGTGGTTCAGGGCGCAAATACCGTTGTAAACGCGGTCGAGGAAGCAAAGCGCGCTTCGGACGGAATGATTCGCTATCTTGAAAGTTTATAAGGAGAGAGATAATGAATACTTTGACAAAACGCCGTGTTTCGGTGAAATTTCAGGTTTTGGCGGGAATTGCCGCGATAATCGGCGCGGTTGCTCTTCCGCAGCTTTTTCACGCTGTCGGAGCGGTTTCGGGACTTGGAACGTCGCTTGGCGAAACGTTTCTCCCGATGCATATTCCCGTAATTCTCGCGGGATTTCTCGCGGGACCCTTTGCGGGAGCGGCGGCGGGCGCAGTCGGACCGCTTGTAAGCTTTGCGGTTTCGGGAATGCCGGGATTGGCGATTCTCCCGTTTATGTGCATTGAACTGTGCGTATACGGCTTAACGGCGGGACTTCTCGCAAACGCGAAAATGCCGTCCGTATGCAAGCTTCTGATTGCGATGGCTGCGGGCAGGATTGTACGCGCGGGTGCGATTGCACTTTCAATATTCGCTTTTGGCAATGAAACTCTGAAGCCTGCCGCAATGTGGAATAATCTCACGGTCGGACTTCCGGGAATTTTGCTTCAGCTTTGCGTTATTCCGCTGCTGCTTTACAGAATTGACGGTGTAAAGAAAAATGAGCGTTAATCTCACAAAAGCGCGCGAAATCCTCGCAGGCGGCGGATTTACGTTTGCGGCGTTCAACGGTGAAACGGCTCTCACTGACGATAGGCGCGGGGTTAAGCCGCTTCTCGATATTCTAGACCGCGGCGAAACGCTTCGCGGGTTTTCGGCGGCGGATAAGGTCGTTGGAAAGGCGGCGGCTTTTCTGTATGTTTTGCTTGACGTGAACGAAATTTACGCCGATGTGATAAGCGGTCACGCGCTTTCGGTTCTCGAAGAACATAATGTTCACGCGGAATACTCGGTTCTCACGGAAGCCGTGAAAAACCGCGCGGGAACGGGATTTTGCCCGATGGAAACGGCGGTTCTCGGCGAGAACGTTCCGGAAAGCGCTCTTGAAAAAATCCGCGCTGAAATTATCGAGCTTTCGCGGAATAAGAATTGATTGTAAATCCCGTTTCGGAAAAGAAGCGGGATTTTTCTTGACATTATGTGAGAAAAGTGTTATAATAAAAATATATGCGAACAAAGAGAGGGATTGTTTTGACAATATTTTACAGCTTCGGCGGGAATATGTACGTTAATATCACAAACGGCTGCCCGTGCGCGTGCGTTTTCTGTATAAGAAAGAACTCCGACACGGTTTGCGATAACGACAGCCTCTGGCTTGAACACGAGCCGAATTTCGCCGAGATAAAGGACGCGTTTGAGCGTTTTGACAAGAGCGGCGCGGAAGAAGCGGTTTTCTGCGGTTACGGAGAACCGACTGTGCGCGTTGAAACGCTTCTCGATACCGCAAGGCTTATCCGCGAGAACACGAATATGAAAATTAGGCTGAACACAAACGGTCTTGTTCGGCTTATTCATAAGGATTTTGACGTTGAGCGGTTCAAGGGGCTTCTCGACAGCGTTTCCGTGAGCCTGAACGCGCCGAACGCAACGCGTTATAACGAGGTTACGCGGCCGTCTTTCGGCGAACCCGCGTTTGATGAAATGCTGAAATTCGCCGCAGATATGAAAAATCTCGGCATAAACACGGGATTTACCGTTGTGGACGTGATTTCCGCAGAGGAAATAAGCGAGTGCGAAAAGCTTGCCGAAAAGCTCGGTATTCCGCTTCGCGTAAGGCACTACATCACCGATAACGAAAGCTATACATAATGAGAATTTTAGGAATAGACCCCGGATATGCAATTGTGGGTTTCGGCGTTCTTGAATACGACAACGTTCGGTTTAATGTGCTGAAATACGGCGCGATTACGACTTCTCCCGATGATAAATTCGAGGTTCGGCTGAAAGAAATCTACGACGATATGAACATTCTTCTCGATAAGTTCAGACCCGACTGTATGAGTATCGAAAAGCTGTACTTCAACACGAATATCACCACGGGAATAGACGTTGCCGAGGCGCGCGGAGTGATTACGCTTGCCGCCGCCGTGAAAAATATCCCGATTTTCGAGTACACGCCGCTTCAGGTTAAGGTCGCGGTTACGGGATACGGGCGCGCGGAGAAGCGCCAGATGCAGGAAATGACGAAGAATATTCTTCATCTCGGCGAAATTCCGAAGCCCGACGACGCCGCGGACGCGCTTGCAATCGCGATTTGTCACGGTCACACGGGAGGGTCGAGATTGTCCGAAATTGCTCGTGAAAACAGTTAAGGAGTTACATTATGATTTACAGTCTGCGCGGAGAGCTTATTACTTGGGAGCAGGGGCTTGCGGTTGTCGAGTGCAACGGCGTTGGTTATGCCTGCCGCACAACCGCGAATACGCTCGCCGAAATCCGCGATAAAAGCGAAGTTTTTCTGTTTACATATCTGCACGTTACCGAAAATTCGATTGATTTGTTCGGCTTTTCCGACAGCGCTGAGCTTTCCTGCTTCAAGCAGCTTATTTCGGTATCGGGAGTGGGACCGAAGGCGGCGCTTTCGATTTTGTCGGATATAACGCCGTCGAAGCTTGCTTTGTGCATTGCGACGGGCGACAGCAAAACGCTTACAAAATCGCCGGGAATAGGCACGAAAATCGCGCAGAGAATTGTTTTGGAGCTGAAAGACAAGGTTGCCAAAGAGCAGCACTTCTCGTCAGAAGCGCTTCAGAGCGTTCCGCAAATCGGCAAAAATAACGTAAGCGAGGCGATGGAAGCTCTCGCGGTGCTTGGATTTGCGCCCGCGCAGATTAATTCCGCGCTTATGGGGGCTGACGTGAACGCGTCTGTCGAGGAGCTTATAAAGTTTGGTCTGAAGAATATTTCCGCAAAATAACGGGGTGATATATTGAAGAATAATTTCACTGATACGAATACTTCGGGTTTTTTCGCGTTTGTCTGCTGCATTGGGCTGGGAGTTTTAGCCTGCGCGCTGTTTTATCCCGAAGATAAGCCTTTTCTTCTGACGCTGACGATTATTTACGCGGGCATAGCGGCGGTGTTTTTCATTTCGTTCATTTTGAGCAAATTCCTGCTTCCTTATCTGAACAGAAGAAGAGCCGCAGTCCGCGCGCTCGGAAAAGACGGAATAAGAATAATGCGGCACGATGAAACCGCAAAGCTTGCTTACAAGGGGATTTACAAGCTGCTTTGCGGGAGATATCCCGAAGCCGAGTCTTTTCTTCAGGAAGCTCTCGCACATTCGGACGTAAGGCAAAATCAGATGTTCTGCGTCGAGTGGCTGATAAAGCTGTACGAGGCGATGGAAAACGACGCGAAAATGCGCTGGTGCTTCAGAAAAGCGGTTGAATACGCGCCGGATAATCCCGAAGCGCAGTCGAGGCTCGGTCACGCTTATTTTTCCGAGGGAAATCTCGAAAAGGCGCAGTATTGCTTTGAACAGGCGCTGCGGTACGACCCGAACAACGGCTACGCTTATTACAGCCTTGCGAAAATATTTCTTGTGCGAGGCGAGGACGACAAGGCGCTTGAAACGCTTGAAAAGTTGATTAGACTGAACGAAAATCACCCTCTCGCGCACTCGGAATTTGCGAATTACTACGCAATGCACGGAAACCGCGAAAAAGCGGAGGAGGAGTGCAAAAAAGCGCAGCTTTGCGGCGTAAAAGAACCGGAAGAACTCAACCGCAGAATTAACGCAATTCTCAGCTTTAATGAAACAAAATTCAGCGACGAGGATTTGCCGCAGCTTTATTACAGGAAAATTGAAAAATCCGAGAAAAATGAAGAAAAACAGGAATAATTTGCGAAAAGAAAGGTCTATTTGATATGCTTGAGATGTCAAACGACGACTTCGATTTCAGCGAAAACCGAATGGTTGCGCCGACGGCAAGCGTCGCGGAGAGCGACATGGAGCTTACGCTCAGACCAAAATCGCTTTCCGAATATATCGGTCAGGATAAGGTTAAGGAGAATATGGCGGTGTACATCGAGGCTGCGAAAAAGCGCGGGGAATGTCTCGACCACGTTCTTCTCTACGGCCCGCCCGGACTTGGAAAAACAACGCTTTCGTGCATTATCGCGAACGAAATGGGCGTCAATATCCGCATAACTTCGGGTCCCGCGATTGAAAAAGCGGGCGACCTCGCGGCGCTTCTCACAAATCTCCAGCCGAACGACGTTCTCTTTATCGACGAAATTCACAGGCTTTCGCGGCAGGTTGAAGAGGTGCTTTATCCCGCGATGGAGGACTATGCGCTTGATATAGTTATGGGAAACGGCCCCGCGGCGCGTTCCATACGCATAGATTTGCCGAAATTCACGCTTATCGGCGCGACAACGCGCTCCGGTCAGCTTTCCGCGCCGCTTCGCGACAGATTCGGCGTTGTGCAGCGGCTTGAGCTGTACACTCACGAGCAGCTCTGCGATATCGTACAGCGTTCTGCGGTTATTCTCGGTATTCCGTGTATGAAAGACGGCGCGCTTGAGATTGCAAGACGTTCGAGAGGTACGCCAAGAATTGCAAACCGTTTGCTGAAGCGCGTCCGCGACTTTGCCGAGGTTCTCGGAAACGGCAAAATTACCCGCGAAATCGCCGATACCGCACTGCTGAAGCTCGAAATAGACGCGCTCGGTCTGGACAGCCTTGACAGGCGCTTCCTCGAAATGATAATCAAAGGCTATAACGGCGGTCCCGTGGGGCTTTCAACGCTCGCTTCCGCGCTTAATGAAGAAGCGGTGACTCTTGAGGATGTGTGCGAGCCGTATCTTATGCAGCTTGGATTTGTCGCTAAAACAGCGCGCGGGCGCATTGCAACAGAGCTTGCATACAAACACCTCGGAATTGTCCGCGACAACGGCGGTCAGCAGACGCTTGATGATTAACGGAGATAAAAATGACAGTAAGTGCAAATAACGGGAGTTTTCCCGCGAACAATGCCGAGGAGCTGAAAATCGCGCTCAACGCTGCCTGCGGCGAGATTTGGCTCGGCGATGGCGAGGACGATTATCCGTGTATCGCGATTTTGTGCTGCGAGGACGGCGCTTCGCTGAATTATTTTGCAAGCGAGGGCGGCGAGATGTTTGTTTCCGTGGGAAACAGGCTTTTGCGCGGTACGCTCGATGTGAATATTGACGGGGAAATGTATCAGATTGAGCGTTCTCAGATTATCCCTTACGATAAAGTCCTTCCTTGCGCGATGGAATTTATGAGAAATTACGCGCTTCCCAAAAGCATTTCTTGGGATAAATTATAAGGCTACACCGCATAATTATTATCGTTTAATCGCGCCGAGGTTTTTTCGTCAGAATAAACAAAACGACCGCAGGAATACTGTATGTA
>DPBR01000023.1:22439-30993 GCA_003516865.1 Oscillospiraceae bacterium | reverse complement strand
TAAGACCTTTTTCTTCAGAAAAAGGTCTTAGGCCGCCGGAGGCACCGGAGCGAAGCGACCACCCGCCGGAGGCACCGGAGCGAAGCGACCGACTGAAGGCGAAGCCGTCCACACGCGGGTTTGTTAAAATTCCTCTTTGATGAGATAAATCGGTCTTTGCTTGACTTCGAGGTAAAGCTTTGAGGTATACAGTCCGAGAATGCCCATACAGCCGAGAATTATGCCGCCGATGAACGCGACCGCGCTTACAATCGTGCCGCCGTTGAACGGGTTCAGCCCGCTCACAGCCGCGCTTATGATGAAAAACAGCATAAAACCGAAGCCGAGAATACCGAAAATAATGCCCAAAACCAGCGAAATCATCAGCGGAACAGTTGAAAAAGCCATAATTCCTTCAATCGAGTACTTGAACAGCTTCCAGAACGACCACTTTGTTTCGCCCGCGGCACGCTGAATATTCTCATATTCGAGCCATTTTGTTTCAAAGCCGACCCAGCCGAATATTCCCTTTGAGAATCGGTTGTACTCGCTCATCGAGAGTATTGCGTCGCAGACCTGCCGCGTCATCATACGGTAATCACGCGCGCCGTCGACAATCTCGGTTGTCGAAATTTTCCGCATAAGACCGTAAAATCTTCTCGCAAAAAACGAACGAATAGGCGGCTCGCCCTTTCGGTTCACGCGCCTTGTCGCAACGCTGTCATAGCCGCTTTCAATGTGACCGTACATTTCGGGAAGAAGCGCGGGCGGGTCCTGCAAATCCGCGTCCATAAGCACGACAAAATCGCCCTTTGCTTTCTGAAATCCCGCGTAAATCGCGGCTTCTTTGCCAAAATTCCGCGAAAACGAAACGAGATGAACGCGCTCGTCTTTTTCACGAAGCGACTTCACAACCTCGACGGTTTTATCGCGCGAACCGTCGTTTATGAAGATAAATTCAAGCTCGACGCCTTTTTCGTGGAAAAACGTTTCCTGTTTCATCGTTTCCGCGTAAAACAGCGGAACGCTTTCCTCTTCGTTATAGCAGGGAACAATTATACTGAGAGTTTTACAAAACGTATTCAAAGCTTATACCAATCCTTCATATTATTCCGGCTTAACCGCAGCGCCGCTGTTTTCAACAGGCGGAGCCTTGTCGATATATTCGGCTGCAAGAACCTTTATCTCAAACGGTGAGAAAACCCTTGTATAAGGCGAAAACGGGTTCAGAACCGCGCTTTTGCCTTTTATAGACATAAAGAAACGCGCCGCGTTCACCCTCAGAACGTCAAATTTGTTCTTTTCGGGAGTAACAAGAGCTTTTATCCTTTCGGGATTTGTAAAAAAAGGAACAATTGCTTTGCCGTCTTTCTGAAGCATCAGAATACCGAGAGCTTCTTCGCCGTTCGCGTTTTTCACTCCCGAAAACTGCCCGACCATAAGAATTTCCGCCGTCATAAGGTCGGGAAGCAGCTTGCTCCATTTTACGAGGGTTTTGTCCTCGTTGGCTTCGAGAATACGCTGCTCAAGTTCCTTGTTCAGCGAATTCAAATCCTCCAGCCAATCCATTTTTTCTTCTGCCATAATTCTCCTTGTTTAATAAAGGGATTGCCCCGCCGCCTCGGACAGGAGCAATCCCGCCCAATGTTATCTTACCTTATCGGCGTTTTCCTTAACGATTTTAGCGATAACCTCGTCAAGCGGTGCCGCTCCGAGGTCGCCGTCCTTTCTCGAGCGCAGCGAAACCGTTCCGTCCTCGACTTCCTTGTCGCCGACAATGAAGAAGTACGGGATTTTTTCAAGCTGCGCCTGACGAATTTTATAGCCGATTTTTTCGTTTCTGTTATCAACGAACGTGCGGATACCCATTCCCTCAAGACGCTTCGAGATGTTCTCCGCGTATTCCTTTGCGCGGTCGGTTATTGGGAGAATGCGAACCTGCTCCGGCGACATCCAGAGCGGAAGCGCGCCCGCGTATTTCTCGATAAGATAAGCGAGCGTTCTTTCAAAGCAGCCGAGCGATGTGCGGTGAATGATATAGGGGCGCTTTTTCGTGCCGTCAACATCGACGTATTCCATTCCAAATCTCTCTGCAAGCAGCATATCAATCTGAATGGTGACAATCGTGTCCTCCTTGCCGAAAACGTTCTTGTACTGAACGTCGAGCTTCGGCCCATAGAACGCAGCCTCGTCAAAGCCTATCGTATACTCAACGCCGAGGTCGTCGAGAATTTTCTTCATCGTCGCCTGAGCGGTATCCCACTGTTCCTTTGTACCCTCGTACTTGTTCTTGGGGTTTGCGGGGTCCCACTGTGAGAAGCGGAACGTACAGTCGTCAAGCAGTCCAACCGTGCCGAGGAAGTACTTCGCAAGCTCAAGGCAGTGCGCGAATTCCTCCTCAAGCTGTTCGGGACGGAGAATATAGTGTCCCTCGGAAATCGTGAACTGACGAACGCGGATAAGTCCATGCATCTCGCCGCTGTCCTCGTTGCGGAAAAGCGTGGAGGTTTCGGTAAGGCGCATAGGCAAATCGCGGTAGCTGCGCTGTCTGTTAAGGAAAACCTGATACTGGAACGGGCAGGTCATCGGACGCAGCGCAAAGCACTCCTTTTCCTCGTCATACGGGTCGCCCATAATAAACATACCGTCAAGATAGTGGTCCCAGTGACCGGAAATCTTGTAGAACTCGCGCTTTGCGAAAAGCGGCGTTTTCGTAAGCAGGCAGCCGCGCTTGTATTCCTCGTCCTCAACCCAGCGCTGGAGAAGCTGAACAACTCTCGCGCCCTTCGGCAGAAGAACGGGCAGTCCCTGTCCGATAACATCGACTGTCGTGAAATATTCAAGTTCGCGTCCCAGCTTGTTGTGGTCGCGCTTTTTAGCTTCTTCAAGAGCGGTGAGATGAGCGTTAAGCTCGTCTTTGGACGGAAACGCAGTGCCGTAAATACGCGTAAGCATCTTATTCTTCTCGCTTCCGCGCCAGTAAGCTCCGGTAACGGAAGTAAGCTTATACGCTTTTACGGAAGAAGTCGACATAAGGTGCGGACCCGCGCAGAGGTCGGTGAAATCACCCTGCTTGTAGAACGAGATAGGCTCGCCCTTGTCCGCGTGCTCACGGCAGAGTTCAACCTTATAAGGCTCGTCCTGCTCCTCAAGATACTTAATCGCCTCATCGGGAGCAAGATAAAACTGCTCGATTTTAATGCTCTCCTTGACGATTTTCTTCATTTCAGACTCGATTTTCGCGAGAGTTTCGACGGTAAAAGGCTCGTCTGTATCAAAATCGTAGTAAAATCCGTTGTCAATCGCAGGACCAATCGCAAGCTTTACGTTCGGGAACAGACGCTTAACCGCCTGCGCGAGAATATGTGAAGCGGTGTGGTTGAATGCTCTTTGACCCTGCTCGTCCTCGAAGGTGAGGATATTGAGCGTGCAGTCCTTTTCAAGCTTAGTTCGCATATCGCAGACCGCGCCGTCGATTTCGCCCGCGCACGCTGTTTTCGCAAGACCAAGCTCTCTTGCCGCGTCGAAAACGGAAATACCCGCCTCGAACTCCTTGATTTCGCCGTTTTTGAGTTGTACCTTAATCATAAAATAATCCTTTCCGAAAGGCTATACAAACGCCTATCCGATAAATTTCAGCGTCTCGAACTTTTCGCAAGACGCTTATACATTATTATTCTACACCTTTTCAATCAAATTGTCAAGTGAGGGGTTGATTTTTTGATAAAAATAGCCAAAATTTACCGAAAACCCTTGACAATCGGAATGAAATGGGTTAAAATAAGGTTGGATAGATGTAAGCGAAAAAGGATTTTCGCATTATCGGGAATGTCGAAAAGAATTTTGAGCGAGCGATTTATCCAAACCGTTTTCAAGGAGCAATCCGAGAAAACAAAACCGCCCCGTGGGCTGAACGCCGAAAGGCGAATTTGACCTAAAAGGCGGAGTTGACGCGGTAAATTGGTTTCGAGCGCAGTACGAAGCTGTAAGCCGAGCGGAGAAGACGTTCAGGTTCACGGCTTTGATTGGGTAGACCTGCTGATTTCGGAGCGTTATATCCCGGCAAAATGCGGCTGTATCACGAGAGGTTTCTTCACAATCGCGATACAGCCGCAGTTTTTTTGCAATTTTTCCGCAGGCTGCTTATTTTACGAGCTTTTTCCTGCCGATTTTAATAATTCTGAGGATTGCGGGATTGAGAACAAGGTTTGTTCCAAGCTCAATCAGGAAGTTTATCCCGACAAGCCCGACAATCATATAGATAAACGCGTTCTCAAAGCCAAGCCCCTCGCCCCAAGCAGCAACCGTGTCATAGAAGAAAATTCGGCAGCCGAGAAGGAATATTCCCGTGTTTACGACGGGCGCGACAACCGACGATACAAGAACCGCGGCAATCTCGTTTTTCTTCGCGATGAGCCGATAGACAGCCGCCGCGCAAAATCCCGCCGCCGTTCCTTTAACAAGCACCGTCGCGATTGTGCCGAAAACGTTTACCGTGAGGAACGCCGCCGCGTCGCCTGTCAGCAGGACAGCCGCTCCGAACACAAGTCCGAGCCACGCGCCCGTTTTCCTGCCGAAAAGCGCCGCTCCTACCACAATCGGGATAAGAGTCAGCGTAATGCTGAAATTTCCGAACCTCAGCGCCATCGAAATAAACTGCAAAACAATGACGATAGCCGTCAGCAGTCCTATTCCGACAATGGTCGATGTGTTGAATTTTTTGCCCTTTGAGGGCGTTTTTTTTGCGTTTTCCATAGAAAACCGCTCCTTTGCTGGCGCTTGAATCTTCTTCAATGCACCGCGGGTATATATTTACGGGAAAATCCCGCAGACCCCATAGTTTACTCGTTCTTCCTGTATATCGCAAGAAGTCCTTTTAAAATAAGGTTTTCGTCAAGGATAAAATCGGTTTTGCAAAGCGGCTCTATCACGGTGGAAAATCCGCCCGTTGCGACAACAGTGCATTTCTCGCCGATTTCCTTTTCAAAGCTTTCAATCATACCGTCAAGCATAAACGCGTGACCATAAAGCAGCCCAGAACGCATACAATCAATCGTGTTCGCGCCGATAACGCGCTTCAGCGGTTCGCCCGAAACGCCGATAAGCGGAAGCGCCGCCGTTTTCGCCGAGAGAGCCTCGGCGGAAATTTTAAGTCCGGGAGCGATTATTCCGCCGATAAACGCGCCCGTTTTATCGACCGCGAGCACTTTCGTCGCAGTTCCGAGGTCAACGACAATCGCCGGCAGAGCGTAATATTCCTTCGCTCCCACGGCGACAGCCGCGATATCCGCGCCAAGCGACGCAGGCTCGTCGATTTTGATGTTCAGACCGGTTTTAAGCCCCGGACCTACCGTCATAACGCGGCATTTGCAGATTTTTTCCACAGCAGGCTTAATCTGCGCGGTCACGGGCGGCACAACGGACGACAAAACCGCGCCCGAAACGCTCTCCCTGTCAATATCGTAAAGCCGCAGGATATCCGCGAGAGAAACCGCGTACTGGTCCTGCATACGGTAAATATCGGTTGAAATGCGCGACTCGAAAACAAGCGCGCCGCCTTCGTCAAAACAGCCGAAAGTTGTGTTCGTATTGCCGACGTCAATGGTTAATATCATAAAATTCACCTATTCAAAAATGTCGTTATGGGACTATTATAACATAAAGAAACACGTTTTTCAAGCGTAAAATTGTATAAAATGAGGAAAAGATTACAAACGGTAATATCAAATAGGCAAAAAAGAGCCGAAAAATGCAAAAAACCTCTTGACAAAGCGGGATAAATAAGGTATAATAATTTAATGTTGATAGCTTTGTAGGGGATAACTATACCCATACCGAGTATATACAAAAAATGAAAAATAATGAGGAGGAAAAACCATGAAAAGAACTTACCAGCCCAAAAAGCTTCAGAGAAAGCATGAGCACGGCTTTATGAAGAGAATGGCGACCAAAAATGGCAGAAAAGTGCTCGCACGCCGCCGCGCAAAGGGCAGAAAAAGACTGAGCTACTGATTCCGATGACCGGCTACAAAAAAAGGTATGTCGTAATCAAAAGCAACCGCGATTTCAGCTATTTGTTCAAAAAAGGCGAATCCATTGTGACATACGGCTTTGTGTGCTATATAAAGCCGCGCCGGGCGGGGAAAAACCGCCTCGGCATCGTCACGGGGAAAAAAGTGGGAAACGCGGTAAAGCGCAATCGCGCAAGACGAATAATACGAGAAGCGTTTAGAATGATAGACCCGATTATCAGAGAAAACAAAACCGAGAGATATGATTTTGTGTTTGTGGCGCGGTCGAAAACGCCGTCGCTGAAAACGGGACAAATTCTGGGTCTTATGAAGAAGAACGTCTTGCCGAAGATAATGCAAGAATAAGTGAAATGAAATATATTTTTCTGGGACTAATAAAGCTGTATCGGCTTACGCTTTCAAAAATTCTGCCGCCATGCTGCCGCTTTTATCCGACCTGTTCCGAATACGGACTAACCGCCGTTCGCAGGTTTGGCGCGGTCAAGGGCGGTTATTTGACGTTATGGAGGATTTTGCGGTGCAATCCATATTGCAGCTGCGGCTACGACCCCGTACCCGAAAAATTCTGCTTCCGTCCCGAAAAATACACGGTTTCAAATCCGCAGTGGAACAGCTGGGAAAAGCTGCTTGAAGCGGAAAACGCGCGTTCGGAGGAAAATTCGGACGCCGCAAAAGCCAAAAATTAAATAAAGAAAGGGTCTGAAGGTCATACAATTCCTATACAGTATAATCGGCACGCCGCTCGGATATTTGCTTTATGCAATCTATAACTTTATATGCAAGAACGTGGGAGTTGCGATTATCCTCTTTACGTTCATCATAAAAGCGGCGCTTCTCCCCATTTACATCAAACAGCAGAAGGATACGGCGAAATCAGCCGTTTTCGCTCCCAAAGTACGGGATATACAGACGAAATACAAGAATAATCCCCAAAAACAGCAGGACGAGCTTCAGAAGCTTCAGCAGCAGGGATATAAGCCTTATTCGGGCTGCCTGCCGATGCTTTTGTCGTTCCTGATACTGTTCGGCGTAATCGACGTTGTTTACAAGCCGCTCACGCACATTATCCACACAAGCGGCGAGCAGGTTTCCGCGATGGTCGAGGAGGCGTATAACGTCGATATGACCGCGATGTTCGTGAACGAAATCAACCTTTCGGACGAGGAAATCTCAAAGCTTGACGAAAAGGGTCTCAGCAGGCACAACGACATCGTTCGCGATGCAAAGAAAATTCTTGAATATTACAACAAAAACTGCCTTACCGACGGCAAAACCACCGTTGATATCGCGAATTTCAAGAGCATAAGCCTTGATAATGTCAAGGTTATGAACACGGCGGTTAAGAAGATTATCGCCGATGAGTACGCAAAAGACGTCAATATGACGATGCTTACGAATACGGATATGTACAAGCTCACCGACGCGGAAAAGAAGGAGCTTGACGCTATTCAGGCGGCTGATGAGAAGGCGGCTTACCGCGAGAAGCACTGCTTCGGCGACGGTACTGTCGCACTGTTCAACACGCTCAACAATCACTACGGCTACTACAAGGCAACAGGCACGGATACAATCCCGTTTGTAGCTTCATCGTCGCTTCAGCGTGAGCTTTACGCTCTCGAATGCTACGGAACTGTAAAGAACGGAGTTGCTTATAAGGACGCGTTCAGCGAGAGAGTTGTAAACGACAATCTCCGCGGACAGATTACGGAGCTTTACGACAACCTCAACTTCCTCGGAATACCGCTCGGACAGGTTCCTATGGAGCATATGGGATTCCCGATGATTCTGGTTCCCATTCTGTCGTTCCTGCTTGCGCTTGTACAGACGTTCATCTCGAACAGAAATATGGCTCAGAACAACCCCGATACCGCGAAAACAACGGGCTGTATGAAGGTTATGATGTACGGTATGCCGCTTATTTCGCTCTGGATTTCGTTCTCCGTTCCTGCGGGCGCGGGCTTCTACTGGGCGATAAGCTATGTTTTCGGCATTATTCAGACAATCGTTCTCAACAAGCTGTACAATCCTGCCGCGCTCAGAGAAAAGGCGCTCGCGGAGTACGAGCTGAAGAATAAGGTCGTAACCGTTGAAGCCGTCAAGGAAAAGGTTGTAGACGAGGAAACGGGCGAAGTTCTCACGCAAAAAGAAATAAACCGCCGCAAGCTTGCCGAAGCAAGAAAAGCAGACGCGCTCAAGTACGGCGAGGAATACAAGGACGACGATGACGAATAATTTCGCCGTCTGAAAGGGGTTTATGATATGGAGAAAGAATTTACGGCAAAAACAGTTGAAGAAGCAAAGGAGCTTGCAGCCAAGGAATTTGGCGTGAGCGCCGACGAAATAGAGTTTGATATTCTCGAACAGCCCAGAAAGACGCTTTTCGGCGGTCTTAAAGGCGAAGCGAGAGTTAACGCGGTTTACGAGCCGGCTGCGGAAGAGCCGAAAAAGCGCGTTTTCGAGGACGAAGCGAACGATGAAGCTCCCGCGGCGGGCGCTGCGGAAAAAATCGAGGACGTTTCGGACGAAAACGGCGATGACGGGGT
>DPBR01000023.1:14692-22274 GCA_003516865.1 Oscillospiraceae bacterium | reverse complement strand
AACGGCGATGACGGGGAAGAAAAGCTTCCCGATGATTTCGATATAAGCAAGAGCCTGAAGGTTAAGGCGGCAATCGAATATCTGACGGCGGTCCTCAGGGCGCTCGGTCTTGACAATTTCACAATCACGCCCGAAAAGCGCGGCGGAAACGTCGTTCTCGACATCAAGGGCGAGAAGCTCGGCGTTGTTATCGGAAAGCGCGGCGAAACCCTCGACAGCCTTCAGTATCTCACTATTCTCGCAAGCAACCGCACGGAAGAAAGCTTTTGCAGAATTTCGCTTGACTGCAACGGTTATCGCGACAAGCGCCGCGAAACCCTCGACGCTCTCGCAAGAAAGACGTCCGCAAAGGTTATCAAGCAGGGCAGAAAGATTGCACTTGAGCCGATGAATCCTTACGAGCGCAGAATTATTCATAGCTGCGTTGCGGAGATTGAGGGCGTTTCGAGCCGTTCGACAGGCTCTGAGCCGTACAGAAAGGTTGTAATTTACGCCGACAAGCCCAAGTTTGACAGCAACCGCAGACGCGGCGGTCACGGAAACGGTTCGGGAGCGAGAGGCTATCGCCGTTCCGAGGGCTTCTCGACAAGCTTTGAGCGCGAATATAAGCGCAGCAATTACAGCCCCGACGAAAACGCAAACGCAGGCGAGTTTTCCAAGGAAACGGTTGATACCGAGAAAAACGCAACGCTTTACGGAAAAATTGAACTCTGATAAGCAATCAGAAAGCCGCTCGATTTCGGGCGGCTTTTTTCGGGGAAAGGAGAAAAAATGATTGACGAAAGGCTGAAAAAACAGCTTGATTTTTTGCTTGAAATCGACAAGATGAAGAGCCTTTATCGGCAGACATACATCATTCACGACGAGAGCCGAGGTGCTTCTATGCGGGAATTTGAGGGCGAAAAAGAGCGCTATAAACGGCGCGAAAACGATGCGGAGCACTCGTTTCATCTTGCGCTTTTTGCAATGACGCTCGCGGAACACTCGAATGTGCCGATTGACATGCAGAAAGTGATGAAAATGGTGCTGATACACGATGTTGTGGAGATTGACGCGGGCGATACCTACTGCTATGACGCAGAGGGCTACAAATCGAAACGCGAGCGCGAGGAGAGGGCTGCGGACAGGCTTTTCGGGCTGCTTCCCGACGACCAGCGTGATGAATACCGCGCGCTCTGGGAGGAATTTGAACGTATGGATACCGCGGAATCAAAGTTCGCGGCGGCTCTCGACCGTATGCAGCCGATGCTGCTGAATAACGCAAAAAACGGCGTGAGCTGGCTTGAACACGGAATTTCCTATGAACAAGTCAGAGCTAGAAACGCGCATATCAAAAACGGCTCGGACGAGCTTTGGGAGTATATCGAAAATATGCTCGGCGAAGCGAATGAAAAAGGCTTTTTTAAGCGGTAAATCGGGTAATGCACTTGCAAAACGCGGGATAATGTGTTATAATATGATAATAGATTATTTTCTTGAGGTGAATTATGCAATTAGTAGCGATTGTTGGACGTCCGAACGTCGGAAAGTCCACGCTTTTCAATAAGCTTTGCGGAAAAAGGCTGTCGATTGTCGACGACACGCCGGGAGTTACGCGCGACAGAATTTATGGGAAATGCGAATGGCTGAACCGTGAATTTACGCTGATTGACACAGGCGGAATTGAGCCGAAAACCGACGATACGATACTTGCGCAGATGCGCGAGCAGGCGATGCTTGCGATTGAGTCGGCGGACTGCATCATTTTTGTCACGGATATGACAACGGGAGTCACCGCAAACGACGCGGACGTTGCGGCGATGCTTATGAAGAGCGGAAAGCCCGTTGTTCTCGCCGTAAACAAGGACGACAATATCGGCGCGCCGCCGCCCGAATTTTACGAATTTTACAATCTCGGTCTTGGCGACCCGATTTCCGTTTCCGCAGTTCACGGTCACGGCACAGGCGACCTTCTTGAAGCTGTATTCAAGAATTTGCCGCCCGAAGAACCCGACGATTACGATGAAAACGCAATTAAAGTCGCCGTAATCGGAAAGCCGAATGTCGGAAAATCTTCGCTTGTTAACTTTATCGCGGGCGAGGAGCGCTCGATTGTTTCCGATATCGCGGGAACAACGCGCGACGCGATTGACAGCGAGGTTGTGCGCGGCGACGACCGCTATATCTTCATCGACACCGCGGGAATGCGCCGCAAAGCGAAGGTTATCGAAAATATCGAGCATTTCAGCGTTCTGCGCGCGCTTATGGCTGTCGACAGAGCGGACGTCTGCGTTGTTATGATTGACGCTACCGTCGGTTTCACCGAGCAGGACAGCAAAGTCGCGGGCTATGCTCACGACAAGGGCAAGGCTTGCGTTATTGCGGTAAACAAGTGGGACGCAGTTCCCGACAAAACCGACAAAACTATGCAGGAATTTACGAAAAAGCTTGAAAACGACTTCTCGTTTATGAGCTATGCACCGTTTGTCTTTATTTCGGCAAAAACAGGCTCGCGCGTCGAGAAGCTTTTCGACCTTATAAAAGTCGTTCACGAGCAGCACAACCGCAGAATTTCCACGGGCGTTCTCAACGATATGCTCAACTACGCGACTTCGCGCGTTCAGCCGCCCTCCGACAAGGGCAAGCGCCTCAAAGTCTACTATATGACGCAGGCTTCCTCTGCGCCGCCTACTTTCGTTATCTTCTGCAACTCCAAGGAACTTTTTCATTACAGCTATCAGCGCTACCTTGAGAACCAAATCCGCGAATCTTTCGGTCTTGATATGACCCCTATAAAAATCACCATTCGCGAACGCGGCGAATAATCCGGCGGACGCTTTGTGCGCCGTCCCGCTTTCTGCGAGTGCCGGCTTCCTGCGCGGGCGGAACGCCCGTTTTTCGCTCCGCGAAAAACCGACAGCGAAGCTGTCGCTCCGCGCAAAGCACGGAGGGGCGTTCCGCCCGACCTGCCCGGCTCGCACTGCCGGATAGGACGACAAAGCGGGGATACGGAAAAGAACGATAAGGAACAATGTAAAAAGAGGAGAAAAAGTTGAAGAAATTACTGAGAGATTTCAGGATATACACTCTGAAAAAGAATATAGGTCTGCTGATAGGGCTTTTGGCGGCAATCGGCGCTGATTTGGGCGTGTGGTTCGCGCTGTCGGCAAATGGCGACGAGGCGACGGTAAAGGCGATTATGACTGTGCGCTGGCTGTTTATCGCGGTAATAACGATATGCGGTTTTTTGTTTGTTTACACGATAGCGACAAAGCTGATAAGCGACCCGAACAAGCTGAAAGGTCACTTAGAAAATCTTCCCGCGGGCGACAGGGAGCAGCTTCTCGACGAGTACGAAAAAGCGGACGCATCCGAAAACGGGCGGTTTTTTCTCAGCAAATTTATGCTGTATTTCACGTTTGGCGGCGGTATAATGCGCTATTCGATAATAGACAGGATATCGATTTTCCCGAAAGGCTTGTGGGTTGAGTCCGTGAGCCGCTCGGTTCTGCTGAAAACGGCTTCGTGCGAGGATAAAACCGCGCTTATGAACAAGCTTATCGAGCGCGCAAACAAAGGAAGGACGCAGGATGAGTGAAATTTCGCGGGAATATTTCAGGGTTTACAGGCTTTCGACAATTTTTGTCTGGATATGGTCGGCGCTGATTTCGTTCGGGCTGTTTACAACTGCGAGAAAACGCGAGGTTTCGTTTCATTTTGAATATATCGTAATCGGTTTAGTCATTGTTTACGCGCTGGCGCTCACAATAACCACGCTATGCGCGCCGAAAATCTTTGCAAACAAGCTGAAAAAGCTGTCGGACAGCGAGCAGTCCGAGATATTGAACGGCAAGTTCGTGAAAATAGGCGAACGCCGTTTTTACGAGCATTTCTTGCTGTATTATTTTAACAGAAATATACAAATCGTAAGATTTTCCGATATAATAAGCATTGAACCAAAGGGAAGAAAACTGCGGTTTATACTGAAAAACGGCAAAAAAGCGACGATTTTCATTGAACAAGGCGAAAATTCGGCAATGCTTGCGGCGGCGATTAAAAGCAAAAACGCCGAAATTTCCGTCATAATCGGCGGAAAAGTCATAAAAAATACAGAAAAAGGTCAGTAAAAAGAGAAAAGGGAATAGAAATGATTTGGATTTGCTATGCAATTATGATACTTGTGCCGTACCTTATGGGCGGGATAAATACGTCGATTATCGTGACAAAAATAATAACGGGCAAGGATATCCGCACAATGGGCAGCAACAACGCCGGTCTTACAAACACGCTCCGTTCCGTCGGGAAAAAGGCGGCTCTTATCGTGCTTATAGGCGACGCTTTCAAGGCTGCGATAGGTCTGCTTCTTGTAAGGCTTGCGTTCCTTTACATAGGCGGCGTCGATACGACAAATCCTGCGCTTGGAATGAACTGGGCAGAGGTTTTCACCGTGTTTATGGCGATTGTCGGTCACTGCTTACCCGTGTATTACGGCTTCAAGGGCGGAAAAGGCGTTCTTGCGGCAATTTCCGCGATTTTCGTGCTCGACTGGCGCATAGGATTTATTCTTATCGGAATATTCGCGGTTATTGTCGCGATAACTCGCTATGTGTCGCTCGGAAGCTGCATAAGCTCGGCGGTTTTCTGCATAGCAATGTTCTGCTTCGACTTTTTCATAGACCACGACCCCGCTTTCATCATTAATACAATTCTCGCGGCGTTCTGCGGAGGATTGATTATCGTCAGACACAAGGAAAACATAAAACGCCTTGCTTCGCACTGCGAGAAAAAGCTCGGCGAAAAAGCGAAATAACGGAAAGAGAGCCGATATGGAGAATATAAGACGCGCCGAAAAGCGCGATGCCGCGAGGCTTGCGGAAATCGAAATATTTAATTACAGGCTGAATTTCTATCCGATTTTCGGCTGCGACGAGTATTATTTCGGCGAACTCTCCGTTCCGTCGATGACCGAGAATTACCTCAAAGACGAGAACATTCTTCACAATACTTATGTTTACGACGATGGCGTTGTGAAAGGTTTCGTGAGGATGACGGCAGAGAAATTGTAAAGCTGTTTGTCGAGCCGTCCTTACAGGAAAACGCAATCGGCGAAAAGCTGCTTAAACACGCGGTTGAGGAGCATAACGCGGATTTTTTGTGGGCGCTGGAGAAAAATTCCCGCGCAATTCGGTTTTACGAACGGAACAGATTTCATCTCACCGATGAAAAAAAGTTAGAGGATGATACCTCGGAATATCTTGTCAAGCTGAAGCGGTGAAAGGTACGGGGAAAATGTTGGATTTTGATATCGCGATAATCGGCGGCGGACCTGCCGGCGCAACTCTCGCAAGGCTTCTCGACAAGCGGTTTCGCGTGCTTATGATAGACGAAAAAACCGACGCTCCCGAAAGCTTTCACAAGCCTTGCGGCGGACTTTTGTCGCCTGACGCGCAGAAAGCGTTTGCAGAATTTGACCTTACGCTGCCGAAAGAAGTCCTCGTTGACCCGCAGATTTTCTCTGTTCGCACAATCGACCTCGGAAAGCGCCTTGAACGTCACTATCAGCGCTTTTATATCAATCTCGACAGACATAAATTTGATTTGTGGCTGAAAGGGCTTATCCCGAAAAACGTTGTTTTGGTTAACGGAAGGTGCCTTGAAATTAAAAAAAACGGCGATTTTGCAGTAATTTGCAGTTCAAACGGAGAAAAACGCGTTTTCACTGCGGCAAAAATTGTCGGCGCCGACGGCGCGAAGTCAATGGTGCGGCGGCTTGTTTATCCGAATAAGAAAATCCGCAGCTATATCGCCATTCAGCAATGGTTTCCCGAAAACAGCGCAAAGCCGTTTTACAGCTGCATTTTCGACCCCGAAACAAGCGATTGCTGCTCTTGGACGATTTCAAAGGATAATTTCCTGATTTACGGAGGGGCTTTTCCCGCAAAAAACTGCCGCCATGCGTTTGAACGTCAGAAAAAACGTCTTGAAGAATACGGAATCCCGCTCGGAGAACCGATAAAAACGGAAGCGTGCATTGTTCTCAGACCAAAATCTCCGTTTGACATCTGCGCGGGCAAAAACAACGCGTTTCTTGTCGGGGAGGCGGCGGGACTTATCAGCCCAAGCTCGCTTGAGGGAATAAGCTTCGCGGTTAACAGCGCGAAATATCTCGCGGAAGCGCTTAACGGCGGCATAAATGAAAACATCCGCTACTCGCGGGGGCTGCTGAAATACCGCGCAAAAATTTTCGTGAAACTTTTGAAATGCCCGTTTATGTACGCTCCTTTTTTGCGGAGAATTGTTATGAAAAGCGGACTTAAAAGCATAACAATATCACATAATATGGATAATATATCGGTCGATTCTGAAAACCCCGTTTGATTGAAAATGCGTATAGCGCGGCGCTCTCGGTTTATTTTCACTTTTCAGACCGTTTTTTAGACGACCTAAAATAACAACACGGAGGATAAAATGGCGAAAATTACAATTCTGGGCTGCGGCTACGGCACGGCTCTCGGCGTGCTTTACACAACCTACGGTCATGATGTGACGACATGGACAAAATTTGAGCAGGAAGCTGAGCAGCTTCGCCGCGACCACGAGCACAAGCGTCTGCTTCCCGGAATAATGCTCCCTGAAACGCTGAAGGTGACAACCGACCCCGCGTGCGTTTCGGACGCAGATATTGTGATTATCTGTATTCCGTCGGCGTTTTACCGCGAGGCTGTCTGCGCCGTTAAACCGTATATAAAGCGCGGCGCGATTATTATTAACGCAAGCAAGGGTCTTGAAGAAGCCACGGGAAAAAGGCTCTCCGAGGTTATCAGACAGGAAATTCCGCACAGCAAAATCGGCGTTATCACCGGTCCCTGCCACGCGGAAGAAGTCGGACGGCTTGTCCCGACAACGGAAGTCTGCGCGTCGTATGACCCGGACGTCGCTTTGTATATCCAGCACACGCTCTCAAACGAGCGTTACCGCATATATATTAACGACGACGTTGCGGGCTGCGAGCTTGGCGGCGTCCTCAAAAACCCGATTGCGCTCGGCTGCGGTATCGCACGCGGTATGGGTCTTGGCGACAACACAATCGCCGCCCTTATCACAAGAGGAATGACCGAAATTACCCGACTTGCCGTAGCTCTCGGTGCAAACTGGAAAACTTTCACCGGTATGGCGGGCTTCGGCGACCTCATCGTTACCTGCACATCTCTGCACTCAAGAAATTACCGCGCGGGTTTCCTTATCGGAAAGGGAACTTCCGCCGCTGAAGCCGTCGCACAAGTCGGCACAGTCGAGGGTTATATAAACAGCCGAACCGCGCTTCGTCTTGCCAAAGAAAACAACATCGACGTCCCCATCATTGAACAGATTGTCAAAATCTGCTTCGAAGGCGGTATCCCCAAAGATTCCATCGGCGCGCTTATGGGCAGAGCCGTCAAGAGCGAACGCGAAACCTACTGGACCGATTAACCCGACTTCCTGCGGGCGGCGGCTGTCTTTTCCCCGCTTTGCCGTCCTATCCCGCTTTGCAAAAACCACCGGTCGGGCGGAACGCCCCTCCGCGCTTCGCGCGGAGCGACAGATTCGCTGTCGGTTTTTCGCG
>DPBR01000023.1:13512-14481 GCA_003516865.1 Oscillospiraceae bacterium | reverse complement strand
AGCGAAAAACGGGCGTTCCGCCCGCGCAGGAAGCGCACGCCTCGAAGAAAGTCGGGAGCGCACAAAGCCGCAGTCGGACAGAGAAGAAACTATGAACGGAGAAGAAACAGATGCGTGAGAAAGCACCGTCAACGATAAACGAGCAGATAATGATATTAAAGCAGCGAGGCTGCGTAATCGAGGACGAAAAAAAGGCTCGAAGCACGCTGAAATATATAAATTTTTACCGGCTTTCAAACTATTTCGAGCCGTTCTCCGTAAGCAAGCATAAATATGAGGACGGAACAAGCTTCGAGAAGATAATGCGGGTCTATGAAATGGACAGAAAGCTTCGGAGCATACTTTTGGCGGCGCTTGAAGAAGTTGAAATTGCGCTTCGAGCCGCGGTATCGAACTATCACGCGCTGAAATACGGCGCGCTGGGCTATCTCAATCCGTCAAACTTCAACCTCTCG
This sequence comes from Oscillospiraceae bacterium, assembly GCA_003516865.1. Classification (GTDB taxonomy): domain Bacteria; phylum Bacillota; class Clostridia; order Oscillospirales; family Ruminococcaceae; genus CAG-115. The sequence continues at coordinate 14,026 of DPBR01000023.1, read as the reverse complement.
CACAATCATCAAAGTTTTCTTGCAAGGGTAAATCACCTCATCGAGTCAAACGAGGAAAAACAGTTTGTAAGGCACTATAACTCGAAATACGGCGGAAAATTTCCGCTTTGGGTAATGATGGAGCTGTTTTCGTTCGGGTCGCTCGCGTTTTTTTACAGGGATATGAAAAACGGCGACAAAAAGGAGCTTGCCGACGAATACTACGACTGTTCGCCGAACGAACTTGACAACTGGGTTTTCTGCCTTAACGAGCTGAGAAACAGCTGCGCGCATTACTGCCGACTTTACGGAACGAGTTTTCCCGTTGACCCGAAAACGCCCGATGATTTTCCCATGACTCTTTCCGCAAACGTCTTTGGGTATATAATCGTTATGAAACAGATTTTCCACAGCCACGAAAACTGGAACGAACGCGTTGTAAAGCCTGTTTCAAGGATATTGAAGAAAAATGCCGATGTTATAAGGCTTTCGGACCTTGGCTTTCCCGAAAACTGGGAAACTATGATTGCATTCA
>DPBR01000023.1:4055-13341 GCA_003516865.1 Oscillospiraceae bacterium | reverse complement strand
GGGAAACTATGATTGCATTCACGGATTGCTGAAACGGAGCGGATTATGTCCGAAAATTTCAAGAAATTCATTGATACGGGCGGAAAAAGTCTTGATGAAATTAAAAAAATTGCGGAAAAAATGGTTAGGAACGCCGCAAATGCGATTATCGACGAGGCGGAAAAAAGCGTAAAAACCGAAATTCGCCGAAAAATCCGTGAGGTTATAAGCGACGCACAGATTACCTCGGATAAGCAAAAATCCGAGAAAATACCTTCGTGTACCTACGAAAAACCAAATTCTCCCGAAAAAAAAGAGCTTCTGCGCGCAGATGAAATCGCTTATCCGCACGAAAGCCTGCCCGATAACCTGACCGCGCGCGAAAAGGTTCTCGTTGATAAAATCACCGAAATGCGTAAACTGCGCGAGCTTTCCTACAACGGTTATATCGTTCAGCGGTGCGCGGAGGTTTCGTTTGTCCTGCAAGGCGACTTTATGGCAAACGAAACCGACGATTTCCCAAGGAACGCTTTCTGCGGTATGCCAACGCCGATGTATGCGGCAATGTCGGTTTCACAGCTTCGCACCTATTTTACATGGCGAACCGACGCAAGACGCGGAATTTACCGCAAAACCGACAAATCCTACGTTATTCTCTACGCGTATGAGCTGCTGAATAAAATCGGCGTTCTGTCGTCTGCGGACGCGTTCGGGCGGCTTCTCGACCTTTGGAACGGCTGCGGGTTCGCGGGTTATCTTGACGGCGTTATGCCGCGCTGGCTCAAGGATTTTTACGCGTTCAACAACATTTCCGACGTTTATCCCAACATAAACGCACTCCTTAAAAATAACGATAAAACCGCCGAGGAAACCGCCGCAGAGGATATTCTCGAAAAAAATTATCACGATAAGCTTGATTATCTCGCTGAAAACTCAGTCTACGATATCAAAAAAAGCAGCTTTTATTCCGAGGAAACCGCGCGGCTTCTCAACGGCGCCTGTGAAGCGGTTCTGAACGCGCTGGACAAGTACTTTTCGGAAAACGATATCGACCTTGGCGCGCTTTTGTGCGGTCAGCTCAAAAAAGACTTTTCTTGGAAACCGTTTGAAGGCGCGCTTGTAAACACAGACAGAATGGACGGCTTTCACGCCGTGAGGATAAGCGCAGCAGAAAATTACTGCATAAGGCGCGGCGAGCCTGTTCTTGAGCGATTTTTGTTTATGCCGCAAAAGGGGTTTATCGGCTATATTCTGAAAAGCGTTGAGGCGAGGCTCCGCGCGAATACGGGATACAAGAGGAAAATCGTTCCGAGCGAGAATATGCTCATAAACGACCTGAAAAACCGCGAAAAAATCCTTTCCGCCGTCAGAAACGGGCAATTTGACGAGATTATCGCAAACGCTGTCGATGATTATTGCCGCAAAAACGCTCTTTTCGCACAAAAAAAATCCCCGAAAATATCCGAGGATTACGTTCGATATGCGAAAAAAGACATCTCAATCGACATCTCAAAGCTTGAAAAAATCCGCGAACAATCCGAGGAAACCGCGAAAAAGCTCATTGTCGAGGAAGCGCCCGATGAAGAATTTGTGGAAATGGCGTCCGAGAGGATTTCGGACGAGGAATTTGACGAGAAAATCTCGGAATATTCCGCGCTCTCCGAAATTGCGGACAATGAATCCGCGCAGGATTTACCGGACGATATCCCCGACGAATGGCGGAAATTCATCGCTTCGCTCAGCCGCGGCGAACGCTCGCTTCTCGCGGCAATGTCAGAGGGCGAAAGCGCCGAAGCGTTCTGCCGTGAAAAAGGGCTTCTCCCCGAAACCGTCTTTGAGAGCATTAACGGCAAAGCAATGGAATTTATCCTCGATATCGTTATCGACAACGCCGAAATTATCCCCGATTATCTCGATATCATAAAAAAATCAGCCCGTTAAGACGAATACCCATATAGAAGTTTTGCCCCCAAGCGTTTATGCGCTTAGGGGCATAATATTTTATACGGTTGCTAAGATAAATCAGAATTTACTTTTGCCCTGACCTTTTGTAAAGCAAGGATATTCCCAAAGCGAAAGACAGTCCGCCAATAATAATAAAAGCTGACCAGATTACATTCCAGTACGGTGAACTGATATCGAACATCAGATCAATTAATTGTCCCCAGAATTTTATTTCTGCCGCAATTGCAAATAAATCAAACAGAAGATAGCAGCCGCCGAAAAGGTATATCCATCTCCACCAATAGTTTTGACTTTTGTTCTTTATAAATGCGCATATTCCGGTAATGCACAAAGCAGCAAGTATTCCCATTAGCAAGAAATATAATATACCCTTGTTCTGCATTATTCCTATCCAGAATGAAGCATAGGATTCTCTGTCAAATAAAGCCCATATCCTGTGCAGATGAAACACTCCAAAGAATATGAAAAACCATGGTTCCCACATATATATTTTTTTCATTGAATTACTCCGTAAACAGGTTTATGTTTGTTACAATTATAGCATAACATTGCTGCATTGTCAATTAAAACGACATAGTACTTCTGACTGTAAATCAGAAATACTATGGCTTAAAACTTCTATATGAGTATCTTTCTTAAAAGCGGGCTGATTTAATTATGCCGAAAATAAGATTTCTTATGAAAGCAGGCTCTCTACCTTTGATACAAGCCCCTCGACGCGGTTGTTGATATCCGCGACTTTGCCCATCGAGTTGTTGATATCGTTGCCCTTGTCAAGCGTTGTGTTGATATTGCTGCTCATCTGAGCCATCATTCCGCGGATAACCTCCATTTTCTCGGTTACCGTTTTCAGAATGTCGTTTACAGTCTTAATATCGCCGAAAACAAGCTGGTTGCTCTGCTCGGCTTCCGTAACCGCAGACTGCGAGTGACCCGCGAGATTTCCGACCTCGTGCGCGACAACCGCAAAGCCTCGTCCCGCTTCGCCCGCGCGTGCCGCCTCAATGCTGGCATTTATCGACAGAATGTTAATCTGACGCGCAATATCGCTTACGTTCTTCGTAGTAACCGAGAAGCCCGCAACGGAAGTGTTGATAGACTGAATAGCCTCGTTTATCTTCTCATTGAGCGTCAAAAGCTCGCCGATAATCTCCGAAAGACCCGAAATCTGGTCGGAATTCGTGCTGTTAAGCTCGGAAATGTTGCCTGCAGCGCTCTTGACTTCGCCGATATTCTCCGTGAGATTTGCGACAACCTGCTTCAGCTCGCCCGTAACCTCGCCGATATGCTCGTTGGATTCCTCGATATGCTGACGGTGAGCGTCCGCCTGCTTCTGCATATACTCTCTGCACGAGGTAACGTCCGAAATTCCCTTCAAAATCGCAACCGCCATATCTCGGCACGTTTCAAATCCGCAGGAATGACAGTTATAATTACGCTCAACGTGAGTCGTCTTGCCCATCTTCACGAGCATATCCTCAATCTGCTCCGGCGTAACCTTGATTTCGTTTATGTTTTCGGGCTTATATTCCCTCAGAAAATCGGCTATATTAAGCTCCTTGTCAAATTTGAGGAAGAGCTTGTCCCTGTGCTTTCTGTCAAACTTAACGCGCTTTGTGCGGTTGTACTTCTCGATTCCGTTCATAATGCCGCTCATACGATAAATCGACATCTGCTTTCCGATTGCGGGTCCGCTTCCGCAGCCTCTGTCGCAGGAAAGAACATCGAAAACATCGGGCAAATCGCGCTTGTTTATCTCCGTATACATCGAAAGATTCTTGTAAACGGTATCGGTTCCCTCGGAAGTTATTATATTAAGGAGCGGATTTTCAAGCTCCAGACAGGCTTTCAGTCCGCCCGGACGCGGATAAATCGCGCCCATCTGTCCTCCCGCGCCCGCAAACTCAAAGTTTGAGCGCGTTTTCATCAGTTTGTCGAAATCAACGCCGTTTTTCTTCAGAAGCTCTCCAAGACGCTCAAAAGTTACGTTATAATCGACTATTCCCGTTTCAATAAACTCATCGCGCTTTGCTATACATGGCGAAAATGCAACAATTTTCGCGCTTTCGCCAAGATATTTTCTCAGATAAATCGCCGTGCAGAGCATAGGCGACTGAACAGGCGAAAGATTTTTGAGCGCGTCCTTGCAGAATTTCTTTATGTAATTTACAATAGCGGGGCAGGGCTGAGAAATCAGCTTCGCGCCGGGGTGCTGTTCGAGATAGCGGATATGCGCCCATGTGCAGATATCCGCGCCGAAAGATACGTCATAAATTCTTTCAACGCCCTTACTGCTGACAAACTCAAGAACGCCTCTCCAGCAGCCATCAAACGAAACCTTGATTGCGGGAGCGCATATTCCGATGATTTTTTCGCCCTTTTTGAGGTCAGCCCAGAAACGCTCCGTATCGTCAACATATGTACGCGACTTATGGATGCACACCTTTACGCACGCGCCGCAGTCTATGCACTTATCGGGATTGATATTAAAGACAGCCTTTCCGTTTTCGTCGTGTTCGACCATATTAGCTTCAACCGAAGGACAAACCCTCACGCAGTTGTTGCACGAAACACATTTTGTGGGGTCAAAAATAATCATTATGATTTCTCCTTTTCCCGAAAACCTCTCCCGCACTGCGGGAAAAAACACGGCAAGAAAGAGCTTTTTCTCTTTCTCGCCGTTGAGATTGCCAAAACAGCACATTTTGCGCCGCCTCAATTATTTAGCGTAGTCAACCGTTCTGCTCTCACGAATAAGATTAACCTTAATCTGTCCGGGATAATCCATCTCGGCTTCAATCCTCTTGGCAATATCCCTCGCCAGAACCTTCATATCGTCGTCGTTAATCTGCTCGGGCTTAACCATAATGCGAACCTCGCGTCCCGCCTGAATTGCGAACGACTTCTCGACGCCGCTGTAAGAATTGCAAATTTCCTCAAGCTTTTCAAGACGCTTGATGTAATTCTCGTAGTTTTCGGAACGCGCCGCGGGTCTTGCCGCGCTGATTGCGTCAGCCGCCTGAACAAGGCACGCGATAACCGTTCTGCATTCAACGTCGCCGTGGTGCGCCTCGATTGCGTGAATAACCTCGGGATTTTCCTTGTACTTCTTACATACGTCAACGCCTATCTGAACGTGAGAACCCTCGATTTCGTGGTCGAGCGCCTTTCCGATATCGTGAAGCAGACCCGCTCTTCTCGCAAGAGCCGCGTCAACGCCAAGCTCGCTCGCCATAATTCCCGCGAGATGCGCAACCTCGATTGAGTGATTGAGAACGTTCTGTCTGAACGAAGTTCTGTACTTCAGACGTCCGATAAGTCTTACAAGCTCGTGGTTCAGACCGTTTACGTTAGTTTCAAGAACGGCTCTCTGACCCTCCTGCTTTATACGCAGTTCAACTTCCTTGCGAGCCTTATCGACAGTTTCTTCAATTCTCGCCGGGTGAATTCTGCCGTCCTGAATAAGCCTTTCAAGAGCAATTCTCGCGATTTCTCTCCTGACGTGGTCGAAGCAGGAAAGCGTAATCGCTTCGGGAGTATCGTCTATGATAAGGTCAACTCCCGTCAGCGTTTCAAGCGCTCTGATGTTTCTGCCCTCGCGGCCGATAATTCTGCCCTTCATCTCATCGTTCGGGATTGCTACGACAGAAACCGCCGACTCGGATACCGTATCCGCGGCAAGTCTTGAAATTGCAAGAGATATGTACTCTCTCGCCTTTTCGTCGCACTCGTCCTTAAGCTTCTGCTCGTAAAACGAGATTTTAAGCGCCTTTTCGTGATTAAGCTCCGTGTCGAGCATCTGGAGCAGGTGGTCCTTCGCCTGTTCAACCGTGAAGCCCGAAATCTTTTCGAGAATATCCATCTGGCTTGACTTCAGCTGTTCAGCCTCGGCAATCTTCTCGTCGGCTTTCTTGTGCTTCTGATGGAGCTGTTCTTCGAGCTTCTCCATCTTGTCCGTTTTCTTGTCGAGATTTTCTTCCTTCTGGGCAATTCGGCGCTCCGAACGGGAGATTTCGCCTCTACGCTCCTTCAGTTCTTTCTCGGTATCAGCCTTTAGGCGGCTGATTTCCTTTTCGGCGTCGGTTCGCAGCGCGTAAATCTCGTCTTTTGCCTCGACAAGAGCGGTCTTTTTCATAGATTCCGCTTTCTCGCCCGCTTCCTGAATAATCCTTGCGGATTCCTTCTCAGCAGACTCAAACTGCGCCTCGGCGGTTTTAATGCGGTGCTTTACGCCTTTTTTGAAGCAGATAAAGCCGCTTGCCGCCGCGCCGACAACCAATGCCGCTAAGCCGATAAGCAAAGCGACAACCAGTTCGACTTGCATTGTCGTTTTCCCTCCTCAATTTTACGGTTCAACAAAGCAAAACCCGCTTCGCGAACCTGATTTCGGCGGAAAAATATACAATTGTAGAAAAAACTGCGGCTGTTTTTCTTTCGGGAGCGCAAACTCCCCCACAGGCATAACAAAACCGTCAAGCCCGCAGCCGATAAAATTAAGCCGCTCTGATACCTCCTGCGACAACTATTTTTATCTTTTTATAAATCGGGAAGAACAAGATATATGGGAAAATTTGTAAAAACAAATCCGCTGAGGTTCTTCCCCTGAAGCGGCAAAGCCGCGAAAAAAGGATAGAAATGTAGTTTAAAGGATTTCTCCGTAATCGTACATTCGGCCGCCATAACGTTATATTAAACAATTACGTCATTAACGTCAGAGGCGATTTTCCGGACATCGGAACAGACCTTTTGTCCCAAAAATACAACCTATACTTATTTTACTACAATTCCGTCTGAATGTCAAGGGCGATACAATCAAAATAGCGTTATTTTGAAAATATTTTTACAATTTTTCTGATGAAAACAAATATAAGTTATAAAAAAAGTCTAAATTTTCCGTTAAAATTGACGAAAATATTGAAAAACACTTGCAAATAAATAAAAGCAATGATATAATAAAAATGAATAAATATCTGATGGGAATGGTGACTATGACTTATAAAGAGAGTTTTATCAAATTTATGACCGAAAGCGGCGTACTTACATTCGGAAGCTTCACGCTTAAAAGCGGCAGACAGGCGCCTTACTTCATAAACTGCGGAAACTACAAGACGGGCGCTCAGCTCGCGAAGCTCGGCGAATATTACGCGGAGTGCATAAACGAGCACGGACTGAAGCCCGACGTGCTTTTCGGACCGGCTTATAAGGGAATACCGCTTTCCGTTGCGGCTTGCTGCGCGCTGTACAATAAGTTCGGAATGGACGTGAACTACTGCTTCGACCGCAAGGAAGTCAAGGACCACGGCGAGGGAGGAATGTTCGTCGGAAAAAGTCTTGCCGACGGCGATAAAGTTGTCATAATTGAGGACGTTATGACGTCCGGAAAGGCTCTCAGAGAGGTTCTGCCGAAGCTTACGGGCGCGGCGAAAATCAACGTCGAGGGTATGATTATCACGGTTGACCGTATGGAAAAGTCGCTCGATTCCGACAAATCGGCGGTTTCTGCGGCTTACGACGAGTTCGGCGTTAAGGTTTACTCAATCGTGAATATAAACGACATCATCGAGGCGCTTGAAAACGGAATTATTCCCGGAAAGGAATACGTTCCCGCAATGAAAGAATACCGCGAAAAATACGGCGCGCTTTAATCCGATAAACGGATTTGTAATAAAGGAGTGATTTTTATGACGATAGGTTATCAGGCAAGAATGCAGTTTAATGCGGCAAAGCTGATGACGAATTACGGCTCAGAGCTTAACAGTCTGTACAACTCCTATACATCAACGGGGAAATTCAACGTTAATGCGATAAAAAAGACGGGTTCGATGGACGCGCTCAACAAGCTTCTTGACAGCCGCGCGCTCAAATCCAAGAGCGACGAGTTCCGCTCGCAGTTTTCCGACCTGTACAAGAGCATTTACAACATAAAGGACGATTCATCGGAAAGCTCGGATATCGTTTCTCCGCAGGCGACAAAGCTCGCTTCCGCGAACGTGGGCGGTTCCGCCGAGAGCATCAGGAGTTATGCCGACAGCCTGAAATACGGAAAAAACGACGAGTTTAACATCGAGGATTACAAGAAATACGCGCAGAATTTTGTTGATAATTACAACGAGTTTATCGACAAAATCGGCAATTCCGACAACACAACCGTGCTGAAAAAGGGCGTTCTTGCGGTAAACAATGCGAAAGTTTACTCAAACGCGCTTAACCGTGCGGGAATTACGCTCGGCTCGGACAACAAGCTCACGCTTCAGAGCGATTTGTCGAAAGTTGACAAGATTGACGTGAAATCGACTTTCGGCAAGGGCGGATTTTCGGACGCGGTTATCCGCAGAGCGCGCGAAATCAATCAGGCTTCGGGCGGAATGGGCATTTTCACGAAGCAGAATGTCGGCTCGACCAAAAAGGACGAGTCCTCGTCCGCTGCGGAAAGCGGCACGCTCAAGGAGCTTACCGCTGCCGTTAAGGACGCGGCAACCGCTGTCAAAAGCTACACAAACGCGCTCGGTTCGGGCGAAAAGACGTTTAATGCCGTGGATTTCACGGATACCGCTTCAAGCTTCATTGAGAAGTACAACAAGCTGCTGGACGCGTCGGATAATTCCGATAATCTTTCGGTTCAGTATAAAGGAAGCGCGCTGAAAAGCGTGACAAATTCCTACAAATACGCTCTTAAACGCGCAGGAATCGAAGTCGAAAAGGACGGAAAACTGTCGCTTGCGGAGCAGGCTGCCGAAAAGGTTACGGAGAAAGATATCGGTTATGCGTTCGGGGGAAGTTACCTCGAAAAACTCAATCAGAAGGCTGACCAGATAGGTTCGCTCGCGACAAGCGCAAGCGCGATGGGCTATAATTCCAACAGCACCGCGGCTTATGCGTATAACAGCGGCGCGCTTTTCAGCATTTACGCGTGATTTTTCTCAGAATAACACAAGCGCTCCCGTTTTTTCGGGAGCGTAAGTTTGTCAATAAAGCCAAAATAAGTAAAAAATCAAGCTTTTTGTGGGGGAAAACTCTTGTTTTTCCCCCACACCCCTTTTAGCGCCTTTATGCGTATTTGTCGCGCTCCGCGCTCCAGTCCGCGGCTTTGCCGCGAGTGCCTCCGGCGGCTTAGAACCTTTTTCTGAAGAAAAAAGGTAGTGAAACCGAAGGTTTTACGGAGACACTCCAAAAAGACTTTAATCGCTTCGTGGTTCTTGCCTCGAGTTCGGCGAGAACTTGGAGCAGTTTAGCAGGACTCGATGCCGAGGTGCACCTGTGCAACAAGCTAAGCCACTGACGCGAAGCGAAACAAAAAGTCTTTTTAGATTCTTAAGACCTTTTTCTTCAGAAAAAGGTCTTA
>DPBR01000023.1:0-3825 GCA_003516865.1 Oscillospiraceae bacterium | reverse complement strand
CGGAGGCACTGGAGCGAAGCGTCACCCCGCATTTTTTTGCAAAATTTAATTGTTCCCGCCGAAAAGTCCGCCCAAACCGCCAAGCTTGTCGGCAATTCCGTCAAAGTTCACCTTTGACTTAACGGTTTCGACAACGTTGTTGATAACATCGTCGGGCAAATCCACGCCGATTACGTCCTCGACAGCCTTAATCGGCTCATTTTTGAACTTATCGGCAAAATTCGGGTCGCTTTTGACCTTGTTTACAATTTCATCGATTTTCGCTTTGATATCCATTTCATTTCCTCCTGTATTCACAACGGCAGAGCCGCTTTTTAACACAAATTTCAGTCCTCCGCGACAGCCTCGCGGAATGCCTCGGAAAGATAATCCTGCCCCGCGCCGCATATATTCATAAAGATAAATTTCTCGTTTTCGGGATTAATTTCGGGCGATTTTCCCGAAAGATTTACATACGCGACAATAACCGCTTCCTCCGAAGCCGCCCTGTCCGCAAGCGCTATAATATCATCGGTAAGCGCCGCCGTCACAATCACCAGAACCGCTTCTTCGCCCATAAGTTTTTCCGTGGAAAAGCTCTCTCCGTTCGGCGCAATTACCGACATCAGCTCGAAAAATTTCTCAAATTCAGCTTGATTTGTTACGCTGCAAAAGCTGTCCGCAGTGCTTCCAAACTCAACCGAAGCGGGAATCCCGCATTCCGAAAATCCCCGCGCAAATGCTATCGCCGTTTCTATAACGGTATCCGTGCAAAGAAGCGGGTCGCGCTCATTCGAGCCTGCGTTAATTCCGCATAAAATCAACGCCCGACGGTCAAAAGAACCGTCAAACTGCTTTATCATAATCTCGTCCTGCTTCGCCGTCAGCTTCCAGTGAACAAGCTGCACGTTTTCGCCGGGAATATAATCGCGGACGTGCGAAAAATCTTCTCTGCTGTCGGCGGAATTTTGCTGTCTTACCGCCAAAATCTCGCTTTCGCAGAAGTATTCTATATCGGGAATTTCAAGCCTTCTCGGAACAAAAACCGCGTTTAGCTCCGATTTTCCTTTTTTCGTTATGCGGATAATCCGAAGCGGGTCGAAAACCGAGATTTTCCTTATGTCAAAACGATATCTTCCGCGATATCTGTTTCGGCAGCCCATCGAAAGAGTCGCTTTTCCAAGCGGCGGAAGCGTCACGAAAATCTTTTTTTCGGCGACAAGCCCACTGTCCTCGTCGGGCAGTCCGCACAAAAGTTCCATCGGCACGCACGGCAATATAAAGCGATTTCTCACGTTTACCGCAATATCAAAGCGCGTTCCTTTTTCTGCGCGCAGCGAGTTCTGCGAAAAATCCGCGCTTACAAACCTCGAAAGCGCGAGCGTCGTAAGCCACGCAAACAGCGGATATATCACAAACGCCGCCAGTATAACTGCGGAAATCTGCTCTTTATAACCTATCGCGAACGCAAAGCTCAAAAGCGCAGCAAAAATGTAAATTAACCTGTTTCTCGCCATATCAGCTTCTTTTTATCGGCGGAGTAACCGCTGAAACAACGTCCTCCAGAACCTGACGAACGGTAACCTTGTTAAGACGGGTTTCGCGCTTCAGCACAATTCTGTGCTCGAAAACGGGAATAAGCAGCCTTACGATATCCTCCGGAATAACGTAATCCCTTCCGCGAAGATAAGCGAACGCCTTGCTCGCCTGCATAATCGCGACGGAAGCGCGCGGGCTTACTCCGAGAGCCACGGCGGGGTGATTTCTCGTTGCGGAAGCAAGATTTGCCACATATCTGCAAAGGCTTTCCGCGAACATAACGCTTCCCGCTTCTTCAATGCAGGCTTCAAGCTGCTCTGCCGTCATCACGTTTTGCACGTTTTCAACGGGATTTTCCTCCTGCCTGTCCATAAGTATCTGCGCTTCCTGCTCGATTGTCGGATAACCCATACTTATTTTCATCATAAATCTGTCGAGCTGCGCTTCGGGAAGCGGGAACGTGCCGACGCATTCGCCTGAATTCTGCGTTGCGATAACCATAAATGGGTTCGGGAGCTGATGAACCGTTCCGTCAACCGTCACATGGCGCTCTTCCATTGCTTCAAGAAGCGCGGACTGCGTTTTCGGAGAAGTTCTGTTTATCTCATCGGCAAGAAAAATGTTCGTCATAACAAGCCCAGAGCGGTATTCAAAGCGGTTTTGCTCCTTGTTGAACATCGTAAAACCCGTTATATCAGAAGCCATAACGTCAGGCGTGAACTGCGCGCGCCTGAACGAAAGCCCCGTCGCCTTTCCGAGAGCCATAGCAAGCGTTGTCTTTCCAACGCCGGGAACGTCCTCAATCAAAACGTGTCCGCGCGCAAGAAGTCCCGTAAGCACGATAAAAAGAGCTTCGTCCTTACCTCTGATTACCTTTGATATTTCCGCGCCAAGCTCCGACAAAAGCTCCTGATTTTCGGAATAAATCGACATATTTTTTCCCCTTTTTAACGATAAATGCTGAAATTCTTACAAAAAATAATATACAATTGTATTGTAGCATATTTCTTTCTCAAAATCAACCGCTTTTGAAAAAAACTTGAAAAAAGGGCTTGAAATACGCAAAAAAATGTGATATAATAAGTTTTGCCGCATTTCGTTGTTTTCATCGAAAAAACCGCGGCAGACCGACGAGAATGGTGCAGATGCTAGGAAACGGTGGTTCGGCTAGGCTTTGTGCCTGCCGAAACGCCGCCCACAACGCAGGCGCGCCATTACCGTCGGTCTGAAGAAATAATCAATGTTGTTCTTGCCTAACCATTGTAAAAAAACAAGGAGCTTTTTTATGCAAAAAAATGAATTTATCAGCACAAAAAACATCGTAAGACTTGCGCTTGTCGCCGCAGCTTATGCAGTCCTCACGCTGCTTATCCAGCCGCTTTCCTACGGCGCGGTTCAGTTTCGCTTTTCGGAAGCGCTCGTTCTGCTTGCGTTTTACAGAAGAGATTACAGTATCTCGCTTATTCTGGGCTGTCTTATCGCAAATCTTTTCAGCCCGTTCGGTCTGTACGACATTCTTTTCGGTACCCTCGCAACGGCTGTCGCGGTTGTACCGATGTATTATGTGAAAAATATCTTCATAGCGGCGCTTTTCCCCGTGATAACAAACGGACTTCTTGTCGGCTATGAGCTTTCCATTATCGGCGAACCGTTCTGGTTCTCGGTTGGAACGGTCGCGCTCGGTGAACTCGTGGTCGTGTTTATTCTCGGAATTGCGCTCTTTAAGCTCGTTCTTGAGAAAAATCGCTTCCTTATGCACAACCTCATCGCAAGCACACGAACCGATAAACCAAAATCTCAGATATAACACAAATCCCCGTACTTTTGAAAGCGCGGGGAAATTTTTTGTGATATTCAACCTTTTTTGCAGTAATTTGCAGTACATTTCACGGAAAAAACGCCGTTTTTGCAGCATTTTGCAGCCGCTTTTCGGAAAATCGCTTTCTCTCCGGTGAGAACCGCCATATTTTTACCGTTCAATTGCTTTGCGATAACCCCGCTTCTTGCCCGCGCGTTCCGTTTGACTGCTCTAGAGTTCGGGCTATGCCCGAACTCTTCAGCGTTTTTGTGATTTTCGCACAACGAAAATCACAAAAGCCGCAGGTATACCAACTGCTTGCTTTGCGAAAAGGGCGGGCTTTCTCCAACTCGTACCGTTTGACTGCTCCGCGATAACCCACACTTTTTCACCAATGCGTTCCGTTTGACTGCTCCACCGCAGTCAAAGGAAAGTTCGCGATTTGCCGAGTTGGTCGATTTTGTCGGCATCGAGCCGCCAAAATCGTTAGGGGAAAACTCTTGTTTTCC
>DPBR01000080.1:5450-7508 GCA_003516865.1 Oscillospiraceae bacterium | reverse complement strand
ACCACGATGTCGCCGTCATACAGCACGACGGCTTGTCCCGACGCGATGGCGCGCTGCGGCTCGTCAAACTTAACGACAACCGTTCCGTCGTCCTCCGTCCAAACGCTCGCCGCCGCTTCCTTTGCGTGATAGCGCGTTCTCGCGGACGCTCTTACGGGCGATTTCGGCGGTTCGGGAAGCGAAATCCAGTTGAAATCACGCGCACGAAGCTCCGTCCTGTAAAGCTCGCTTTCTGGCGCAAGCGTAACGGTATTCTCGGCTGGATTTTTCGCCGAAACGTACATAGGCTGCGGAAACGACAGCCCAAAGCCCTTTCGCTGACCGATTGTATAACATATAATCCCCTTGTGTCTGCCGAGAATTTCGCCGTTTGTTCCGATAAAATCGCCCTCCGGATATTCCCTGCCCGTGTACCTCCTGATAAAGCCAACATAATCGCCGTCCGGAACAAAGCAAATATCCTGCGAGTCCTTTTTATCGGCGTTCACGAGGTCGAGTTCCTGCGCGAGCGCGCGAACCTGCTCCTTGTCCGTGAACTCGCCGAGTGGGAATTTAACGTGCGCAAGCTGCTCCTGTGTAAGCGAATACAGCACATAACTCTGGTCTTTCTGCGCGTTCAGGCTCTTTTTCAGCAGCCACCGCCCGCTTTTTTCGTCAAATTCAACGCGCGCGTAATGCCCCGTCACGATATACTTGCAGCCAAGCTCCTCGCCGCGGCGAAAAAGCCTGTCGAACTTCATATATCGGTTGCAGTCAATGCACGGATTTGGCGTGCAGCCCATTTCATACGCGCTCACAAAGCGGTCTATAACCTCTTTTTCAAAATCGCCCGTGAAATTGAACACATAATACTTCATTCCGAGCTTAAAGCACACTCCGCGCGCGTCCTCGGCGTCTTTTTCCGTGCAGCAGGAACGCTCCGAGCAAACCTCCGCGCTCTCGCCGTGAAGTTTCATCGTTACGCCTATGCAGTCGTAACCCGCTTTTTTCATAAGCACCGCGGCAACCGAGCTGTCCACGCCGCCGCTCATTGCAATCAGCGCCTTATCCATTGCCGAGCCTCAGCATTTCGTCAATGCACTTCTTCGCCTTAACGCGCGTTTCTTCGGGCATCACGATTTCTTCTCCGTAACCGCCCTCAAGACAGTGAAGCAGGCTCGCGAGCTTCGTAAGCTGCATATTCCTGCAAATAAAGAACTTCGACAGCGGATAGAATTTCTTTTCGGGACAATCAATTCCGAGGTGCTGAACGATGCTGTTTTCCGTGCCGATTATAAATTCCTTTGCGGGAGAATTTTTCGCATAACTCATAATCTCCGTTGTGCTTCCGACAAAATCCGCGCGCTCTACAACCTCTTTTCTGCATTCGGGGTGAACGAGGAACAGCGCGTTAGGGTGAGCCGATTTCGCTTTCTCAACGTCTGCCGCTGTCATCTCCGCGTGAACGGGACAGCAGCCCTCAACCGTCACGATTTCCTTGTCGGGACATTGCGCCGCGATGTATGAACCGAGATTTTTGTCGGGAATGAACAGAATTTTATCCTGCGGCATTTTCCCGATGATTTTCGCCGCTGAAGATGATGTAACGCAAACGTCGCAGAGCGTTTTCAGCTCGGCGGTCGTGTTTATGTACGCGACAACGGCGTGTTCGGGATATTTCGCGCGCAGCTCGCGGAGCTTTTCGGGCGTAATCATCTCCGCCATCGGACAGCCCGCGTCCGCTTCCGGCAAAAGCACGCGCTTTTCCGGGCAGAGAATTTTCACCGTTTCTGCCATAAAACGCACTCCGCACATAATCACGGTTTCCGCCTTTGCCGAACAGGCTTTCTGTGCAAGCCCGAAGCTGTCGCCGACGTAATCCGCGCACTCCAGAATATCGTGAGTCTGATAGCAGTGTGCAAGAATAACCGCGTTTTTCTCTTTTTTCAGGCGCAAAATCTCCTGCTGAATGTCGTTTATCATAACCGTTTCCTCTTTTCTTCCGTTTTGTAATATTATATCATCTTTTTGCACGGTTTGCAAGCAAAAAAATTATGGCTTCACCGCATAATTATTGTC
>DPBR01000080.1:0-5117 GCA_003516865.1 Oscillospiraceae bacterium | reverse complement strand
GTTAATTGTGCGGTGATGCCTTATATATTTTTATTAAAAATTTTTCAAAACCCTTTACTTTTTTTGATAAGTATGTTATAATAAATTTGTATTACTATTCTATTATTTTTATTGAAAGGAAAAACGGAATGGCCAATTCAATTCTTATTACAGGCGGCGCGGCAAGCGGAAAATCGCGCTTTGCGGTTTCGCATTTCCACAGCTGCGACTATGTGCTCTATCTGAAAGCGGGCTCGGACCTCGACAACGATATCAGACAGAGAATAGACTTTGAAACGGAAAAACAGGGCGTTCAGTGGGATATTATGCGTTTTGACGCGAAAAATCCCGCAGAGCTTGTCGGCGACCACAAGTTCGTTATCTTTGACAGCCTCAGCTCCTTTACCGCAATCGTTATGAACGAAATCTGCGGTGCTGAAGAAATCACCGACGCTATGAAAAAAGACGTTGAAAAGGCTGTTATCGAGCGTATACAGGAGCTTCGCGGCAAAGTTGAGGATAATTTCGGAAGCCTTATCATTATCACGCTTGAAACGGGCTTCTCGCCCGCTCCCGTCGACAAGCATATCGCGGCGTTCAGGGAAATCCTCGGGCGCGTTAACCAGCGTATTGCAAACACAAGCGACGAGGTTTACTTCTCTGCAAGCGGCATTCAGTTCAAAATCAAGTAATTACGATAAGGAGTATTTGTTATGACGTTTGAAGAATTTATTATGCAGGCGCGCGAAATGAACGCGTCGGATATTCACCTCACTGTCGGCGCTCCCACTGTTATCCGTGTAAACGGCGAACTTCGCAAGTATCAGGAGCT
Source organism: Oscillospiraceae bacterium (assembly GCA_003516865.1). Classification (GTDB taxonomy): domain Bacteria; phylum Bacillota; class Clostridia; order Oscillospirales; family Ruminococcaceae; genus CAG-115. The sequence goes on along the minus strand of DPBR01000080.1, from coordinate 4,306 downwards.
TTCCGACCAGGTTGTTCACAGAACAATCGTTTCCATTCTCTCCGCAGAACAGGAAAAACAGCTCACGGAGGGCAAGGATATCGACTTTTCGTTCGAGCTTAAAAACGGCGCGCGTCAGCGTGTAAACGTGTTCCATCAGGGCGGCAGACTCGCCTGCTCCATTCGTCTGCTCAACGCGAAAATACCCTCGCTCAGCGACCTCGGAATGCCCGCGACGCTTCTTGACCTCGCGAAAAAGAGAAAGGGTCTTATTCTCGTAACCGGTCCTACGGGCGCGGGTAAATCCACGACGCTCGCGGCGATGATTCAGCATATCAACGAAACGCGCGCGTGTCATATTATCACGATTGAGGACCCGATTGAGTACCGTTATGAGCTTGCAAAGGCGACAATTCACCAGCGCGAAGTCGGACGCGACGTTCCCGACTTTGAGTATGCGCTTCGCAGCGCGCTCCGCGAGGACCCGGACGTTATACTTATCGGCGAGATGAGAGATTACGCGACAATTTCGCTCGCTATGACCGCCGCCGAAACCGGACATCTCGTTTTCGGCACGCTTCACACGTCCTCCGCGGCTCAGACAATCGACCGTATCATCGACGTCTGCCCGGCGCACGCAAGAGAGCAGGTTCGCGTTCAGCTTTCAAATATGATTGAGGGTATCATCGCTCAGTCGCTCGTTCCCACTTCCGACAACAAGGGACGCTGCGCCGCCGTTGAGATTATGCTCGGCACGGACGCTATCAGAAATCTTATCCGCTCCAACAAGGTCGCGCAGATGGAAACCACTATGCAGGGCGCAACGCAGCAGGGAATGCAGACGCTTATCGAAGGACTTGCAAAGCTTTACAAGTCCGGAAAGATTACATATCAGACGGCTCTCGAATACTCAAACAACGCTATGGAAATGGAAAAGAAGCTGCTTAACGGCTGATTTTCACACAAAATTCATCGTAATATCATAAAATGCGGTTCTTCAGAGCCGCATTTTTTATTGACAAAAGCGACAATATGTGTTATAATCGTTATTGTTGAATTACATTGTATAAGGAGTTATTATGAAGAAATGCGTCGCCGCTCTGATTTTTGCGGCAATTCTGCTCTGCGGCTGCAAGACGAACACAGAACTTCCGTCAAACCCGTCCGTTATCAGCGTTGAAAGCAGCGAGGAAAGCTCGTCAAGCGAAGAGAGCTCAAGCTCGTCCTCAAACGAACCCGCTTCCGCAACGGAGAGTTCTTCCTCTGCGCAGTCAAGCACGGAAAGCACGTCAACCGAGAGTATACCCACGACTTATGATGAAAAATATCCCTATGGTCTTACATCGCTCGGAATTGTCTGGGAATATCCGTTTGATAAGGAGCTTTCCTATGATTTCGCTTCAAGCGAGGTTATAAAGGGACTTGAGCGGAATTACGGAAGAACGGGCGAGGATTTCGGATATGAGGGAGAATGGTGTGCAATCATTCTCTCGCAGCTCATTTCCGAGGCGGGATATGATATTTACTATCAGTACAATCCATGCGACCTCACGATTGAACTGCTCAACGACGGTTACGCGCATTTTTACTGTCTGAGGCAGGAGAATTACGACAGTCTTGTAGAATGGGGACTTCAGAACACCGACCGCGTTATAAACACAACGCGCGAGGAATTTGTCCCGAAACGCGGCGATTTCATCTGCTATCTATGGACGGAAGAAGCCGAAGAATACAACTGGAGCCACATCGGAATGGTTGCCGAGGACTATGACGGAACGTACATAAGAACCATCGAAGGAAATATCGGCGCAGGCAGGGACCCGCTTTATCACGCAATTGAAGCGCGCGAAAGATTTTACGACGACACGGTTATCGGGTTTATCAGGCTTGACGAACGTTAACGGAGGTTTATTATGAGAAAAAAAGCGATTATAGCCGCTGTTCTTGCCGCGGTTATGCTTTCGGGCTGTTCGGAATCCGAAAAGAACGAGTCGACTCCGACTTTCGGCACGCAGCAGAGCAGTTCTTCCGAAGCGCCGAAAAGCTCCGTAATTTCAGAGCGTTTTTCGCCCTCGTCAGCGGACGGCGCGACGTCGGGTTCTGAAAACGATTTGCCCGACAACGAAAACTCGTTGATAAGCACAGATGATGTTCCCAACGACGAAATCGCCGCGCCCATTATTTCGTCTTCCTCGGATATCGGCGACGGCAAAATACCCTATGAGCTGCGCTCCTCAACGGGCGTTGTCTGGGATTATCCGATTAATTCGGATTTAAGCTACAATTTCGCTTCGGGAAAAATCATCAAGGGTCTTGAGCAAAAGTACGGGAAAACGGGCGCGGACCTCGGTTATACAGGAGAATGGTGCGCGGAAGTAATTTCCGATTTGCTTATCGAGAACGGATACAGAATAAGCCCGAAATATAATCCCTGCGACCTCGCAATTCAGCTTCTCAACAAGAATTACGCGCATTTTTACTGCATACGCGAGGAGAATTTCGACAGCCTTGTTCAATACGGATTGAGAAAAAAGGGACAAAACCGCGTTGTTATGACGACAAGCGAGGAATTTACGCCGAAAAGAGGCGACCTCGTTTGCTTCCTCTGGAACGAGGAGAACGATATCTACAACTGGAGCCATATCGGAATTGTCGCGGAGGATTACGACGGAACGGTTCTCAGGACAATTGAGGGAAACGTCGGCGTATCCGAGTTCCCCGACGACCCGCGCATACGCACCGTTGACGGCAGAGAACGAGAATACAACGAAACTGTCATCGGATTTATAAGACTTGACAAATAATGGTTACTTCCAAATTTACATAACATCGGACGACTTTTTTGTACTATGGTACTTGAAAAATCGGTCGGAATATTGTATAATATAGGTGTATGGCAGAGAAGCTGCTAAATATTGGAAAAAAGGAGAAAAATCAATGACTTATTCAAATGAAGTCGAAGCAATGTGCCCCGTAGCTCAGGGCGTTGCTCACGGCGCTGCGCCTATCCCCGAAGAAGCTAAATGGGTAAAGGCTAAGGAGATTTCGGACATCAACGGATTTACTCACGGCATCGGTTGGTGCGCTCCCCAGCAGGGCACCTGCAAGCTGTCCCTCAACGTAAAGGGCGGAGTAATTCAGGAGGCTCTTGTTGAAACAATCGGATGTTCCGGAATGACCCACTCTGCGGCTATGGCGGCAGAAATTCTCCCCGGAAGAACCATTCTTGAAGCCCTCAACACCGACCTCGTTTGCGACGCAATCAACACCGCAATGAGAGAGCTTTTCCTCCAGATAGTATACGGACGTTCGCAGTCCGCGTTCTCCGAGGACGGACTTACAATCGGCGCAGGTCTTGAGGACCTCGGCAAGGGACTTCGTTCTCAGATTGGTACAATGTACGGCACGCTCAAGAAAGGCCCGCGTTACCTCGAAATGACCGACGGATATGTTACCGGACTTGCCCTCAACGAGGACAACGAAATCATCGGCTACAAGTTTATCAACTTCGGCAAGATGATGGACTTCATCAAGGGCGGTATGGACGTCAAGGACGCATACGAAAAGGCTCAGGGTCAGTACGGAAGAGTTGCTGACGCCGTTAAGGTCATCGACCCGAGAAAGCAGTAAGGAGGTAACTTAGAATGGCTTTATTTGAATCTTACGAAAGACGCGAAAAGCAAATTCTCGATGTTTTGAAGCAGTATGGTATCAATTCTATCGAAGAATGTGCCGATATATGCAAGGAAAAGGGTCTTGACCCCTACAAAATCACCGAGGGCATTCAGCCTATCTGCTTTGAGAACGCAAAGTGGGCTTATACGGTAGGCTGCGCTATCGCAATCAAGAAGAACTGCACAAGAGCCGCGGACGCTGCCGCTGCAATCGGCGAGGGACTTCAGGCGTTCTGCATTCCCGGCTCCGTTGCCGACCAGAGAAAAGTTGGTCTTGGCCACGGAAACCTCGGCAAGATGCTCCTCGAAGAAGATACAAAGTGCTTCTGCTTCCTCGCAGGTCACGAGAGCTTCGCTGCCGCTGAGGGCGCAATCGGTATCGCCGAGAAGGCAAACAAGGTTCGCAAGGAACCGCTTCGCGTTATACTGAACGGTCTTGGAAAGGACGCAGCTCAGATTATCGCTCGTATCAACGGCTTTACATACGTTGAAACCGAAATGAATTACTACACCGGCGAAGTTAAGGAAATATTCCGCAAGTCCTATTCCGACGGTCTGCGCGCAAAGGTTAACTGCTACGGTGCGAACGACGTAACAGAGGGCGTTGCGATTATGTGGAAAGAGGGCGTTGACGTTTCCATCACCGGTAACTC
>DPBR01000041.1:2563-10045 GCA_003516865.1 Oscillospiraceae bacterium | reverse complement strand
CGATTATGCGGTGTTGCCTTAAAAATAACCAAATACTGCTTATTTTTCAGATAATTATCACTTAATTTATTTGACATTAGGCACAATGTGTGATATAATTACAATTGGACGAAATCAAAGTTCGCTTTAACCAAATTTGATTATTGAATGGGAAAACAATGAACGGAATTAACAATATTACCAGAAGAAGGCTTCATAACAACAATTTACGCACGTTTATAACGCTTGCGATTGCAATTTTCATCGTTGTTTCCGGCTTAATAAGCACTTATGCCGCGCTTTTGAAAAGCGCGAGAAACATGGGCGTTGAGTTTATAAAAAGCTACGCGGCGGACGAAGAACGCGATATCGCCGCTTACAAAACGATTATAAGTATGGGGCTTAACTATATCGATAAGCTTGAAAGCGACAGCTGCGGCTTTCCGGAAGCGGAACAACAAATCAGGCATTTTATGCAAAGCGCGTCGTCTTCTCTCAACGACTCAAGTATTGATTTCTACGCGATTTACAGAGGAAAGCTTTTGTCGCTTCAGAATTATCCCGAAACGGAAAAATTCGATTTCCGCAGCGCAGAATGGTATCAGAACGCATTAAACGCAAACGGAGAAATTGTATTCGCCGATGTTAATACCACGTCAAATGGAGAAAGAATTTTAAGCGTTGCCGCTCGGGCAAATCCCGAAAACGGAAACGCCGTGTTTGTTAATCTGCGCAGACAGGATTATGACAGAACTCACAATGATATTAATTTGCCGGCGCTCAGTTCTTACTACCTGTTCAGCGAGAACGGCGAGCTTTTGTACAGCAGAACGCCGTTCAGCGAAGATGAAAGCGTTGTCGCCTCGTATGAGAAAGAGCTTTTCAACAGAGCGTTAAACCTCAGCGAAGCAAATATCGGCGAGAGAATTAAAGACCTGAACAACGTTTCCTGCGGACTGTATTACAGCAAAACAAGCAACGGAAGCGTCTGCGTTATGACAATCCCGCACTCAACTCTTTTCAGTGACTTGGACGACATAATTCTGATGTATTCTATCGCATTTATTATAATTTTTGCGGTAATTTGCATTATCACATTCCACGACAGAGCACTCGGACGACGTGTAGTTAAAACGGACACAACAATCAGCGCGCTTTGCAACACTTATTACGCGATTTATCGTATAAATCTGAAAGACGAAACCTACGATATGATAAAAGGCTCGGAAGATATCCAACACGTTATCCCCAAAAGCGGGAAATACAACGATATGCTCAACGCCTTTGAACACGCCATTGACGAGAAAACAGGAAGCAAAATGGCGAAAGCGTTTTCTCTTGAGCATATCAAAAAGCTTGTTTCAGAGAACGTGAGGGACTTTGGCGGCGATTTTGTAAGAAATGTTGACGGAGTAAACCAGTGGATTAATATTGGGCTAATTCTCGACGACTCAAATCCGAATGAGGAAGCCGTTATCGCGTTCAGACAGATTGACAATGAAAAACAACAGCAGCTTCGTCACACAAAACTGCTTGAATCGGCGCTTGCCGCAGCAGATGAAAGCGAAAAATCGCAAAAACGCTTTTTCTCGAAAATGAGCCACGAAATGCGAACTCCGCTCAATATCATTCTCGGAATGAACGAACTTGCGATGCGACCCGACTGCACTCCGGAAAAACGCCTTGATTATCAGCAGAAAATTGAATATGCGGGAACCGATATGCTCAAGCTTATAAACAATATTCTTCGGATTTCGCGTATTGAGGACGGGCTTATGCCTATCGAGAGGAAGGAATTCAATCTCTGCGAGGAATTCGGAAATATCGTTCAGCCGTTCAAGGAGCAGGCGCTGCGCGAAGGAAAGCGCTTCACAATAAACATTGACGTTAAAACAACGCTGGTTCTCGGAGATACGCTTAAGCTCTCGCAAATTCTCAACAACCTAATCTCAAACGCGCTTCAGTTTACAAACAAAAACGACAGCATAACCGTTTCTATGCGTCAGGCAGGCGCTGACAGCGATAATTACGTTTTCACGATTGAGGATACCGGAATAGGCATCGCCGAAGAACGGCTTCCCGATATATTCCTGCCGTATTACCGCGACGCAAATTTCCGCGACCGCTCCGGCTCAGGCGGTGGACTGGGACTCGCAATCGTAAAAAGCCTTGTTTCACAGAAAGGCGGAACGATTCAAATAAACAGCAAACTCGGCAAAGGCACGAACGTAATCGTAACCCTGCCGTTTGCGGCTGCCGAAGAATCCGATTTTATCAAGCGCAAAACCGATACCTCCGACAGCGTTAAGGGTCTGAATATCCTTGTAGTCGATGATAACGAGCTTAACCGCGAGCTTATGGTTGATTTGTTTGCGGAACACGGCGCAAACGTTAAAGCCGTATCGAACGGAAAGGACGCAATCTCTGAATTTGAGAACTCGGAACTGTTTGGTATCGACGCTATAATAATGGATATGCAGATGCCTGAAATGGACGGCTGCGAAACCACCGTGAAAATCCGCGAAATCGACCGTGACGACGCAAAATGGGTGCTTATTATCGCGCTCACGGCAAACTATTTCTCGGAAGATATCATTCGCACTGTTCAGGCAGGAATGAACGCTCACTTAACAAAGCCGGTTGATATGGACATTATGCAAAAAACGCTTGCAGACCTTATCGCAAAGCGCTCTGCGGGAGAGGAAACCGCGATTTTCCCCGAAGCGAAATAACCCGCGCCGCTTTAAAACGCAAAAACGCCGACGGCTTTCCACCGTCGGCTGTTTTTATTCCCATCTTTGCACACATTCTTCGGCGATTTCCACAATTTCACCGCTCGGAATATTCTCCCCGATTAAGACGAATATGTACCCGTCGTTTGCCCAGATAACAAACGAATGTGGCCAAGTGCTTGAATTTAAGTCAGCGCAAAGCGCGTCAGAACCGTTTACGCTCGTCTTTTCAATCATATCCTTCGCAACGGTAAAGCGCATAATAAAGTTTTCTCTTGTAAACTGACTAAGCGAAATCATATTATACTCGTCGTCATAGTAAGAAATGTTTCTGTTGTACTTTCCTCCCTGAACTTTCCGCTTTTCGGTGTAACCTCCCGGCAAATCCGCAAGATAATAGACGTTTTCTATTACTCTCGGACAGCTATCGTCAAGATTAACGGTAATATAAACGCTGTCGCCGGAAATCGTAGCGCCAAAATTTCCCGAAACAAACGCGCTGACTGCGCCCGTCAAAATTGCCATAAATATCACAATAACCGCGGCAATTATAATCCGTTTTCTTATGCTCATCGGCTTTCGGAACACTTTTCCCGCATAAGTCTTACCGCCCGCTTCATTTTCCGCTTTAACGGATAAAATCTCTTTCATTCTGCGCTTATGCCTGCGGGAAAAATGCGGCGGAGAAGCGCTCTCGACCTGCGAAAACTCCCTCTCGTAATATCCGGAAATCAGTTCTTCAATCGTAAAACACCCGTTCATTTACCTTTCCTCTCCATAAATTCCATTATCTTACCGGCCGCTCTTACAATTCGTTTTTTAGCCGCCTCCTCCGTTATTCCCAGTTCATTTCCTATATCCTCATAACTCATATTAAGTGATAACCTAAAATATAAAGCCGTTTTTGCCGTTTCAGAAAGAGTATCGATAAACCGGTATATTTCTTCACAGGAACATTCAGCGCACATATTATCTTCAAACGAAATGTTCTTATCGGGAATATCACCCTTCAGTTCAATCTCGTTTTCCTCGATTTTATTCCTCATATTCCATATTTTTATGGAGTGGTTTCTTACTATTACGCTAACGTACGACGCTCTTTTTTCTAAAGGTAACTCAAAAAAACATTCGGGACTGTTGGCGATTGCAAGAAAGGCTTCCTGAATAGCCTCTTCTGCGTCTTGTTTATTGTGAAGCTTTGAAAAAGCGATTGAAAAAAACCTGTTCTCGTTTTGCTGATACACATCGGATAACTCATTTCGCTGTTCCTCGGTTTCAAGAACAGCAAGCGCTGCGGAAATCATATCAAAACCTCTTTTGACTCTTAATTCCCTTATATTATATCACAATCTGTTCACAATTTCAAGTATTTTTCCGCAAACAAATTCCCGAATTAACCAAAAGGCTCATTCGGGATTTGATTTTCTGTAAAATCAGTCTATCGACAGGTGGCGCGGAAGTCCGTCAACCATAAACGGCGTAAGTTCTCCGATAATAAGCGGCCGCGCATAGGTGAAAAAGTTCTCGGAAACGTAATAATTATCGTTTGTTATCCAGTCAAGCGGAACTTTCTTTTCTGCGTTCGCAACAGCTGAAGCCGAGCACGAGCCTGTCTTGAGCAGATAGGGGTCGTCTGAAATTCTCTCAAAGGTTATCATCGTTCCCGTTTCGCCGCCAAACGAACGCTTGACGCCCTCTGCGCCCGCCGTGTACGCCTCGGTGATATCGCGCCGCGAAACAAGGTGCGAAGCGCATCTCTGAAGCGTTGAGAACACAATTCCTCTCGATTTAACGCCAAGCTCCCTCGCTATCAGGTCGGAGAGATAAAGCGCCGTGCCGCCGAGCATTTTGTGACCGAAAACGTCCTGTGTGAGCGAATGATTTGTTTCCTCGCAGACGTATTTTCCGTCAGCGGTCTTAATTCCCTCGGAAACCGCAATTGTGATTACCTTTTTCTGTTTGCGTATTTCTGCTATTTTGTTCATAAATCCGTCAAAGTCAAAAACCGTTTCCGGCAGGCAGATTATATCGGGTCCCTCGCAGTCCTCCGAACGCGAGAGCGCCGCCGCGCAGGTAAGCCAACCCGCGTCGCGTCCCATAATCTCGACAATATTCACCGATTCAAGCTCGTAAATTTTGGCGTCGCAGATAAGCTCCTTAACCGCCGCCGCAATATACTTCGCCGCGCTTCCATAGCCGGGCGTGTGGTCGGTCATCACAAGATCGTTGTCAATCGTTTTGGGAATACCGACGAAAGTGATATCGCTGTTTATCGCCTTTGAATACGCCGACAGCTTGTCAATCGTATCCATAGAATCGTTTCCGCCTATGTACAGAAAATGCTTTATATCCATCTTTTTGAGAATGGAAAAAATCTTCCTGTATGGCTCGTCGTCCTTGTTAAAATCGGGCATTTTATAGCGGCAAGTTCCGAGGTACGACGACGGTGTGCGCTTTAGAAGCTCAATGTCAATCCCGCTTCTGATATGTTCGGACAAATCGACTATTCTCTCCTGCAAAAGTCCCTCTATTCCGTTACGCATACCGTAAACTGTGGGACAACCCAAATCTTTCGCCGTCTTGAACACACCGGCAAGACTTGAATTTATAACCGAAGTCGGCCCTCCGGACTGCCCGACGATAATTTTTCCAACCTGCATATTTTTCTCCTTTTACGAGTAAATTTCTTTTACATACATAAGGATATTATACAATATTATCCGTCTAATTTCAAGGGCTTTCGCGAATAAATCGGTTTTTTTCCGAAAAAATAACACCGAGGTGATTTTCTTGGCTAAAAAGGATATGAAGCGTCATTACACTCACGGTCAAAAGGACGGAACGCCTGTTCCCGAACTTCAAGGCAAGGCAAAAACCACAAAGCAGCGCGCAAACCCCATTATTGCGGGAACCAAACCGCCCGCGCAAAAAGTCTGGCATAACGCCGTTCTTCCCGAAAGCGCCGCAAAGCCGCTTACCGAAGGCACGGAAAAGCCGATTTCAAACGTTTATCCCGTCATTGACACAGACCTCGCGCGCGACAATCTTGAAAACGATATTCCCGAAGCCGACCTTCAGGATTTATAAAGCAAAGCGGGCGATTTATCACCCGCTTTTCGTTATTTAACGCTGTTTGCACAGCCCTCAACCATAAGTCCCGCAAGCCTTGCAGCTTCTTCTGCGGACATATCTCCGCGGCTTCTCCACTCGACAAAAACGTTGAAAAACCCGCCTATAATAAACTCCGCCATCGTTTCCACTGTTTCACGCTTTAAGTTTGCGTTTTCTTCCAGAAATCTCTCCGCAAGTTCTCTCGAAATCTTTTTAAGCCGCGTCATAAACACTCCGCGCATATCCATTCTCACGCGGTGAAAATAATAGTCGAAATCAACGGAAATCATCTCGTTAAGCTCAAGGAAAATATTCGATATGCTCCGGCGGATATCGTTCACATCGACTTTGAGTACAATTTCTCCCAGAAGCGAAACCATATCGCTCTCAATCTCGTCGATTATCTCGCTTACGCTGCGGTAATGCGTGTAAAACGTGCGGCGGTTAATACCCGCTTTTCTCGTAAGCTCGCTTATGGTTATATCGGAAATATCCTTTTCTTCCATAAGGCTCAGATGCGCCGTTTTAATAGCTTTTTTTGTACGCACAACTCTTCTGTCGGCGTCGTGCTTTTTCTTTTCTTCAGGCATTTTTGTTCAATCCCCTTTCAACCCCAACTGTGCAAAATCACTCTTATATTATATCACATTTAAAAAAAATGTCAATACATTTTTGAGCAATTAATCATCAAAAAGCACAATTCTTCCAACTTTGAGCGTTTCGGGAACTTCTATAACGCGCTGATTTGCGCTTCCCTTCCAGTGAAGCTTATCGTCGTGCAGCTCCTTTTTGAACTCGCCGTCAACTAGAACGTCAAGATACTGCATTACCTCAAGTTCCTTTATCTCGTCAAATGAATATCCCGTATAAAGCCAGACGGTCTTTTTCGGGAAAAGCGCTCGCGTTTTTTTCGCAAGACGCGTGATTTCATCGCGGTTTTTCGGGTGAAGCGGGTCGCCGCCGCTGAACGTAATCCCGCTGATATAATCGGGCTTCAGCTTCTCGAAAAGCTCGTTTTCGGCGTTCTCGTCAAAGGGCAGACCGCCGTCGATATCCCACGTTATCGGATTGTGGCAGCCCTCGCAGCGATGACTGCACCCCGCAACCCAAAGTACGGTTCTCAGCCCGTCGCCGTTGAGCATATCATCGGTTGTAATATTATGATACCGCATAATCACATACTCTTTCTGTCGGCAATTTCAGCCATTTTCGCCGCATTAAGCCTCGTATCGCCCTTAACCCTCGAATAGCTCAGATATCCGTTCATTCGGTCAATTTTGGTCAGGTTCTTCGAGCCGCATTTCGGGCAGACGTCCATTTCAAGCTGCTGATAGCCGCAATCGTCGCAATAAGCAAGCGAAAGGTTCACGCCTTCGTAAAATCCCTTTTGCATAGCCCTTCTGACAAGCGATTTCACAGCGCCCTTGTTGTAGTCGATAGGATAGCGCACATATTGAATTTTTCCGCCGTTGAACAAGTTCCAGAAGCGCTCCTCCCTGTCCTGCTTGCGGATAGGAGTAATGTCCTCCGAAACGTGGCAGTGGAACGAATTTGAAACATATTCCCTGTCGGAAACGTTCTCGACAATGCCGTATTTCTTGCGGAACTGCTCGACCTGAAGTCCGCACAGGCTCTCTGCCGGTGTGCCGTAGATCGCATA
>DPBR01000041.1:1777-2434 GCA_003516865.1 Oscillospiraceae bacterium | reverse complement strand
GCCGTATTTCTTGCGGAACTGCTGGATTTGCAAACCGCAGAGATTTTCGGCGGGAGTTCCGTAAATCGCGTAAAGATGACCGTCCTCTTCCTTGAACTCACCGATACGCTTGTTGATAAATTCCATTGTTTTTATCGCGAAATCACCGTCCTCGGCGATTGATTTCTTATCGGCAAGCTGTTCAAGCTCGTTCAGCGCGGTTATGCCGAAAGAAGCAGTCGCCGAGCAGAGAAGCGGCTTGATTTTATCGTGAATGCCGAGATGTCCGCCGAGGAAGCCGCCCTCGCAGTATGCAAGCGGGTTTGTCGAAGCTTTCATCTCGCCGAGATACTCGTATGTGCGGCAGTGTATTCTGCGGATAAGGTTCAGATAGTAGTCGAGAACCTCAAAAAAGTCGCGGCTTTCCTGCTGCGCTTTCGCGTAAATCATCGGCAAATGCAGCGAAACCGCGCCGATATTGAACCTGCCGACAAAAATCGGCTTGTCGTTCTCATCGGCGGGCTTTATTCCCCCGCGTTCATACCATGGCGACAAGAACGCGCGGCAGCCCATAGGACTTATAATCCTGCCGTATTTCTTGTACATTTCCGCAACGTAACCGTCCCCCGTGAGCGAAAGCCAATCGGGATACATCGCTTTCTGCGAGCAGGCAATTCC
>DPBR01000041.1:1319-1587 GCA_003516865.1 Oscillospiraceae bacterium | reverse complement strand
GTTTCTGCGAGCAGGCAATTCCCGCCTCGAACACGTCCTCAAGCTCGCCGCCCTCGCCGTGCAGCTTTTCATCATACAAAAAGACGATTTTCGGGAAAAGAACGGGCTTTTTGCAGGTCTTTTTGCCCTGACCGTTCTTCCTCACTTCGAGCATTAAAATACTCGCCATTTTCGCGAATTTACCTCTCCCGACGCCGCACGTCATTGTGATAAACGGGTAATCTCCGCGGCTTGAAGAAACGGAATTGAACTTGTATTCCCAGCCCTG
>DPBR01000041.1:820-1082 GCA_003516865.1 Oscillospiraceae bacterium | reverse complement strand
ATTCCCAGCCCTGAAAGCCCTGTCTGAAGTCAACCTCAACGTCCTTCATCGCCTCTCTGTCGGCGATTTCCTCGGACAAACCAAGGCTGAGATAGCGCTCATACTGCTTTTTGTAGGTTTTCTCGGCATACGGTTCGAGAAGCTCGTCCACGCTCGCAACCGTAAATCCGCCGTATTGCTGAGAAGCCGCCGCAAGCGTCACGTCGCCGATAACGTCAAACGCAACAGCAAGCGTTTTCGGCTCGTTATACCAGAGATTTCC
>DPBR01000041.1:0-587 GCA_003516865.1 Oscillospiraceae bacterium | reverse complement strand
AGGCAGCAGTTCATCGTATCGCGCCTCGCGCTCATATCGTGAACGTAAATATACCCATCGCGGCAAGCCTGAAGCTCCTCGGCGGTCATAAAGAATTTCTTGTAAAGCTCCTTGTTAAGCTCGTTGAAGATAAGAGAGCGCTTTGTTGAAACGAGCGCGGAGTCGGAATTCGAGTTTTCCTTATCGCCGATGTACATAATCGACTGAGATTTCACATAAACCTCGTCGAGCATATGCACGAAATCCTGCTTGTAGTTGCGGTAATCCTTGTAGCTCTTGGCAACGGCGGGATTTGTGGCTTCGAGAGCGCCCTCAACGATATTGTGCATTTTCGCAATCGGAATTTCGTCCGAACCGAATTCCTGCGCCTTGTCAGTCACGAACTTACAGATATAATTCAGCTCGTCCGGCGTAAACTTGTACATAACTCGCGTTGCAGATTTATTAACAGCGTTTACAACTTTCCGCACATTAAAATCCTCGCGCGTATTATCCTTCTTGATAATCTGTATCATCTGAAGCACTCTCTTTTCAAAATAATAAATAACCACAATAAATTGTGAATATAATTTATTATAGCACATTTT
>DPBR01000068.1:14838-27058 GCA_003516865.1 Oscillospiraceae bacterium | reverse complement strand
GTCAGCTTCTGGAGAGCAATGACGGACAATGACACCGGTGCTTCCGAGCCGTACAATCTTGCACAGTGGTATGCCGCAGGCAAATTTGCAAAGTATAAAACCGTTTCATGGCTGGAACAGGAAGATGCCTTGAAAATCACATTCACATATCAGGCTGCCTGTGTTCCGACTTTTGAGTTTACTGTAACCTATACCGCACACTTTGACGGAAAGCTGGGCGTAAGTGTAAATTATGCAGGAGTAAGCGGAATGTCAGATATGCCGGTTCTTGCATTGGACTTCAAGATGAAAAAACAGCTTTGCAATTTCCGGTATTACGGACTCGGTCCTGATGAAAATTACAGTGACCGATGCAAAGGGGCAAGACTGGGATTGTGGAAATCTACAGCAAAAGAAAATCTTTCCGGTTATCTCAATCCGCAGGAATGCGGCAACCGTACCGGTGTAAGAACGCTCTCAATCCATGATGATATGCAGCATGGTTTGACGTTCCAAAAGGCATCTGCTCCGTTTGAAATGAGTGTACTGCCATACAGTGCCTATGAACTCGAAAACGCAATGCATCTGGACGAGCTTCCGAACATTTGTTACACATGGGTCAGAATCGCTGCAAAGCAAATGGGTGTCGGCGGCGATGATTCCTGGGGTGCACCGGTGCATGAGGAGTACAGAATTCATGCAGATCAGCCGATGAAATTGGAATTTGTAATTATGCCCTTAAGATCGTAAGAAGAAAGGAAAGCAATGAAAATACAGGATTTTCAAGACAATGTTACTTGTGGTGGATTTGATAATATCTTCGCAAATATTTATAAGCCACAGGATATAGAAAGTCAGAAATCACGATATATAAGTGCTGTGGAGAAATTCACAGCACTGTATCCGAATAGAAATGATATACACGTTTATTCTGCTCCGGGTAGGACAGAAATCGGCGGTAATCATACCGATCATCAACATGGCTGTGTCATTGCAGGAGCAGTTGACTTAGATGTTATCGGTGTTGCAGCATTTCATGACGAAAACATCATCAGAATTAAATCAGAGGGATACGATGAATTTGCAGTTTCACTGGACGATTTGGATGTTCATATCGGTGAAAAAGGTTCTTCTGAAATTGTCAGAGGGATTGCAGCTCGCTTTAAGGATTTAGGTGTAGAAATTTCCGGATTTGATATGTATACAACTTCAAATGTACTTGCCGGAAGCGGTATTTCTTCTTCTGCTGCATTTGAAACATTGATTGCAACGGCAATTGACAGCTATTACAATAACAATCAGATTGGTGCAGTAGAAATCGCAAAAATCGGACAATATGCAGAAAACTTTTATTTTGGCAAGAAAAGCGGATTGATGGATCAGATGGTTTGCTCCGTTGGTGGATTTGTTTTTCTTGATTTTCAAAACATTCAAAATCCAAGTATCCAAAAAATTGATTTTGACCTTTCAAAAACCGGCTATGCATTGATCATCACAGACACCAAAGGAGATCATTCTGATTTGACAGATGATTATGTAGCCGTTCGTACAGAAATGGACGAAGTTGCAGAATATTTCGGCAAAAATGTTCTTCGTGAAGTTGATGAAAATCAATTTTGGGATAATCTCCCTGATATTAAAAAGAAGATTTCTGACAGAGCTGTCTTGCGTGCAATTCACTTTTTTGGCGACAATTATCGTGCAAAGGCAGAAATGGAAGCTCTCAAAAACAACAGATTTGAGGATTTTCTCACGCTTGTAAACGAATCGGGAGATTCCTCCATGAACTATCTGCAAAATTTATACTCATGCAGAAAGCCAACGGAACAAGGTATTCCACTTGCAATTATGGCGGGGAAACGAATATTAAAAGGCAATGGTGCTGTAAGAGTTCACGGAGGTGGTTTCGCAGGGACTGTTCAGGCATTTGTACCAAATGATCTTGTCAATGCATATAGATCGGAAATGGACAGAATATTTGGACAAAATTCGTGCTACATTATGACAATCAGACCGTTTGGCGGTATTGAAATCAAATAATAGGAGGAAAAAATAATGAGTATACTTGTTTTAGGCGGTGCAGGATATATCGGTTCTCACACAGCTTTAGAGTTGATTCGCGCCGGAGAAAGCGTTATTATTGCAGACAATCTTGCAACCGGACACATCAAAGCTGTTCCGAAAGATGCGAAATTTTATCTGGGTGATTTGCATGACAAGGCGTTTCTTGATAATATTTTTGAAAACGAACAGATAGATGCAGTGATTCACTTTGCAGCATATTCTCTTGTTGGAGAAAGCGTTGTCAATCCACTAAAGTATTACGACAATAATCTCTGCGGAACAAAAATTCTTTTGGATTCCATGGTTGAACACCATATTGATAAAATTGTATTTTCCTCAACCGCTGCCACCTATGGTGAACCGGAAAATATTCCGATTCTTGAAACAGACAGAACACAGCCAACCAATCCATATGGTGAAACCAAACTTGCTATGGAGAAGATGTTCTATTGGACTTCAAAAGCTCATGGTCTAAGATACGTTTCTCTCCGCTATTTCAATGCTTGCGGAGCAGACAAATCAGGTAAAATCGGCGAGGCTCATAATCCGGAAAGTCATCTGATTCCTTTGATTCTTCAAGTCCCAAATGGAAAGAGAGAAAGTATCTCCATCTATGGAACAGATTATGATACTCCTGATGGAACTTGTATCAGAGACTACATCCATGTTACCGATTTGGCTCAGGCACATATTCTCGCTGTAAAGTACTTAAAAAACGGAAACGAAAGCAATATTTTCAATCTTGGAAATGGTGTCGGCTATTCCGTAAAAGAAGTAATTGATAAAGCAAGAAAAGTGACAGGGCACCCGATTCCGGCAATTGAAACGCCAAAGCGTGCCGGAGATCCTGCACGACTGGTGGCTTCCAGTGAAAAGGCAAGAAAAATTCTTGGCTGGAATCCTGTACACGATAGCCTTGAAGAAATTATATCTGACGCATGGAATTGGCATAAGAATCATCCGGATGGTTTTTGAAAAGAGGTGTTATCATGATATACAGGGCAATAAACGGATTAATCCGTCATGCAATAGAAGCTGATTTGATTACAAATGATGATATTTTCGTTGTCAGAAATCAGCTCATGGATATACTAAAACTGACTGACTGGAATGATAAAGAACCACTCACGGGAAATATTGAAGAACTTCTTGAACCCCTGATCGACTATGCAGTAAAGGCAGGAATCATTGAAGACACTTCTGTACAACGTGATCTATTCGATACAAGAGTTATGGGTGTTTTCACACCTATGCCGAGAGAAGTTAATGCCACATTTCAAAGAAAATATTCTGATTCGCCATCAGCAGCTACAGAATGGTACTATGCTTTTAGTAAAAGCCTGAACTATGTTCGTGCTGAAAGAATTGCGAAAGATTTAAAGTGGACATATGAATCAGAATATGGAACACTTGACATTACTATAAACCGTTCTAAGCCAGAGAAAGATCCTCGTGATATTGCTGCTGCTAAATTGCAAAAAAAATCAGCCTATCCTCAATGTCAGCTTTGTGTTGAAAATATGGGATTCGCAGGTCACCAGACACACCCTGCAAGACAAAATCTTCGTCCGGTAAAGTTGAATATCAACAGCCAAGATTGGTTCATGCAGTATTCTCCTTATGGATATTATAATGAACACTGCATCGTCTTTAATAAACAGCATATTCCTATGACAATCAATGCACAGGTATTCAATAAACTGTTTGATTTTGTTGAGCAATTTCCACACTATTTTATCGGTTCAAATGCAGACCTTCCTATTGTAGGCGGTTCAATTCTAACGCATGAACACTTTCAAGGCGGCAATTATAATTTTGCAATGGCAAAAGCACCGATTGAAAGAACATTTCTTTTGAAAAATTATATGAATGTTAGTGCCGGCATTGTAAAATGGCCGATGTCTGTGATACGTCTTTCTTCAAAAAACAGGACGGCTTTGGCAGCTGCATGCGCTGATATTTTATCAAAATGGAGAACATATACAGATGAAGTGGTTGGAATTTTTGCAGAAACAGACGGAATTCTGCATAATACAATTACTCCAATTGCAAGAGCAACTTCTTCTGGATTTGAATGCGACTTGGTATTGAGAAACAATATTACAACGAAAGAAAGACCGTTAGGTGTGTTCCATCCGAATCCTACCTTACATCATATCAAAAAAGAAAACATCGGATTGATTGAAGTGATGGGACTTGCTGTTCTTCCGGCGCGTTTAGCAGATGAACTGACACTTTTAAAAGATGCAATGCTGTCCGGCAAAGAGATTGCTACAGATGATAAAATTGCATCTCATGCAATTTGGGCAAGTGAAATTCTAAAAAAATATTCTGATTTTAACGCTGATAATGCAATGGATATTATTCGTTATGAAGTCGGCAGAGTTTTTGAACAGATACTTGAAGATGCCGGAGTATTTAAGAGAGATAAACAAGGAAAAGAAGCATTTGCAAGATTTGTAGAACAATTAGGTTGATTTGGAATATACGAAAATGAGCTATTGCATTATGTGCAGTAGCTCATTTCTAATTTTATTCAAAGCTGAGAATTTATTTCAGCACATCATCCGTATCCGCCAACTAATCCCGCGGCTATACAAATAACCCGAAAAGTGCTACAATAACCATAAAGTGCAACGAAGTCCCAGAAAGTCCCGGGACTTCGTTGAACGAGATGGGAGTTGATAGAACTGAGCAGGATAAGTGAAGCAAAAAAGCGGGTAAGACTAGAGGCGTGGGCAGAGATGTACCGAGAGTATCTTGAGAGCGGAAAGACAATCAAAGCGTGGTGCGAGGAAAACGGAATAGCCAGAACGACCTTTCACAACAGACTCAGACAGATGCGCGAAGCGGCACTTGAACCAAAACAGGAGATAGTTCCGGTAAGCGCGTGCGTTGAAGAAACGCACACCTCTCCCGCCAACACAGGAACAATCCGAATAAGCGGGCGCGGAATAACCGCAGAACTGCCGCAAGATATATCACCAGACCTGTTGACGGCACTTCTGAAAGGGCTGTCATCATGCTGAAAGAAGCAAAATTCGAGCAGGTGTACATGGTCTGCGGATACACGGATATGCGGCGGTCAATCGACGGTCTGGCAGCGATTATTCAGCAGGATTTCGGCTTGGAACCCTGCTCGGGCAGCCTGTTTCTGTTCTGTGGAAAACGGCGGGACAGAATGAAGGCTCTGCTGTGGGAGAGCGACGGATTTTTGCTGATGTACAAGCGGTTGGATAACGGCAGTTTTCAGTGGCCGAGGAACGGCGCGGAGGCAAAGCTGCTGACTCACGAGCAGTTTGTTTGGCTTATGCAGGGGCTTTCCATTGAGCAGCCGAAAACAAGAACATCATCCGCAAGTGGTGTCTGAGTATGCTAAAGCGTGTAGATATGTATAAGCCAAACATACCTTATTCGCAGGAAGCAGTTCATTATCTCGCTTGATCCTGCCAAGTATCTTGATTATGTGATGTCGCTATAAGACAAAGATTACAAAACAGTTACAAGCAACGGCTTCTTACCGGGGGTGGGGGGCGTGTAGGTTTTGGTTATATTGCAATTTTCACTTGACAAATGTATTGTATTGGTGTATAATAAATATGATTATAATCAATTGCTCACACGAGGTGCTTAAATGATTTTATCCGATAAAACAATTTTAAAAATGCTTAAAGAAAATTCTTTGGTTATTAGTCCATTAAACAAAGAGCAAGTGCAGCCCGCAAGTGTAGATGTTAGATTAGGAAACACTTTCAGTGTGGTTGACGATATAGACTCAAGAATTATTACATTAGATAAAAAAATCAAATATAAAACTATAATATCAGATAGCTATTTAATATTGCCAGGGCAATTTGTTCTGGCTACTACAATGGAATATTTTGAGTTACCCAATAATTTGACCGCATTTGTTGAAGGAAGAAGTTCATTAGGAAGAATGGGACTTTTTATTCAGAATGCAGGTTGGGTTGATCCTGGATTTAAAGGCGAGATAACATTAGAATTGTTTAATGCGAATCGTTGTGCTATTGAGCTGCAAAGCGGTCGTAGAGTTGGGCAGTTAGTATTTGCGCAAATGGATGATACTGCTTGGAATCCGTACAATGGTAAATATCAAGGACAAAAAGGAGCAACAGGTTCAAAGGTTTTTATGGATGCAGATGCATAAATAACAGGGTGGAGTGTCTGCCCAAAGGAATTGAGGACAAAAATTCAAAAGCGGCGCAGGATCTTGAACCGGTGGAACAGATTTTCGCCGATGACAAGCGCCTTGAAGGTCTGCCCAAAGATAAAGTTTACGAACAGCGCCTTGAACGCTTAAAGCCGCTTCTGGAGCGTTACTGGGAGCTTCTCGGTAATATTTCGGCGATAGGCGGCTCTAATCTCGACAAGGCTGTGAATTACTCGTTGAACAACCGCAGAGAACTTGAAACGTTCCTGCTTGACGGCAGGCTGGAACTCACAAACAACCGTGCCGAGCGTGCTGTTAAGCCGGTTGTCATGGGCAGGAAGAACTGGTTGTTCTCCGACACCAACAAGGGTGCAGACGCAAGTATGATGTGGTACTCGGTCATCGAGTCGGCAAAGCTTAATCACCTCAACGTTTATGGTTATCTTCTGCATTTGCTGACCGAGCTGCGATAAGGTATAATATATTTCGCAAAAAGGAATAGACATATTCCAAAAATCCTGGTAGAATGAAAGTAGCAAGCAAACATTCGAAAGGAGAAAGGAATATGTCTAAGAACATTATACAGCTAAATGAGGAAGCTGTCAAGGGAGAATTGAAGGAGCTGGTAAGGAAAAGCGTTGAGGAAACGCTGAATGAGCTCCTGGATAAGGAAGCAGAGGAACTTACAGGAGCAGCGCGTTATGAGCGCAACGAAGCCCGTCAGGGCTACCGCAGCGGACATTACAGCCGCAAGCTCAGCACTACCTCCGGGGAGGTAGTGCTGAATATGCCGAAGCTGAAAGGCGTAACCTTTGAAACGGCAATAATTGAGCGTTACCGCAGACGCGAAAGCTCCGTTGAGGAAGCGCTCATCGAAATGTACCTTGCCGGAGTGTCGGTGAGCCGGGTCGAGGATATAAGCGAGGCGCTTTGGGGAAGCAAGGTGTCGGCGTCAACTATCAGCGAGCTGAATAAAAAGGCTTACGTTCATATCGAGGAATGGCGTAATAGAGAGCTTAAAGGCGAGTATCCGTATGTCTACGTTGACGGAATTTACCTTAAGCGCAACTGGGGCGGCGAGTTCGAAAACGTCAGCATTCTGGTAGCAATCGGGGTTAACAGCGACGGTTATCGCGAGGTCATAGGCGCAGCCGAGGGTCTGAAAGAGGACAAGGAAAGCTGGACAAACTTCCTTGTCTGGCTGAAAGAACGCGGCTTAAAAGGAGGCAAAATGATTGTTGGAGATAAGTGTTTGGGTATGTGCGAGTCGGTAAACGAGGTTTTCCCCGAAGCCAAATACCAGCGATGCACAGTACATTTTTACCGAAACGTTTTCTCGGCAACTCCGCGAAACAGAATGCGTGAAGTGACGCGAATGCTGAAAGCAATACACGCCCAGGAAAGCAAGGAAGCCGCGCGCAAAAAGTCACGAGATGTGGTAGAGCAGCTTCGAGCAATGAAGCTGAAAGAAGCCGCCAAAAAGGTTGAGGATGGTATTGAAGAAACGCTGACATACATGGATTTCCCGTCTCAGCACTGGCTGAAGATACGCACTAACAACGTCATAGAACGAATGAACCGTGAGATTCGGCACCGAACAAGAGTAGTCGGAGCCTTCCCAGACGGCAATTCAGCCTTGATGTTAGTGTGTGCGAGGCTAAGATATGTTGCAGGAAAAGACTGGGGTTCTAAACGTTATCTTTGCATGAAATGTATGGATTACGCTTCTGAATAATGACATTCTTTACTTGCTGCTAAAAATTCTATAGGGAAATTTGCGAAAAATACTTGACATTACCGATATTTCGCACAAGTTAGCCACTGCTTTGGCGAAAAAGTCATAAGAAAAATGCGGCTGATGATCCGAAAGGTATCAGCCGCTTAAATCATATGGCTATAATAACGGATTCTTATTTCTGCGCTCGTTATATTTGCAAGGTAATTCTATAGTCGGCAATCATCACCACGGAATTTTGTCGGAAAACACAAGTTCAAACGAACACTTATCTTGAAATGATTTTGCATATTCCTTCTCTTCTTCCGTAAATTTTTTCGTGACAACAGTCAGTTTTCTTATCCCTTTTAGGGTTTCAAATATTGTGCAATTGTTTGGCACGTTAGTTGATGCGGTTAAAGAACTTGAACTTTTGGTATACCAACAGTTCAAAAATATATCTGAATTTTTTACCCTCAAGATATATTCGCCACTCAACCGATAAGTGCTGTATTTATCATCCGCTATTGCCGCACTGAACAAATTGCAGAATTCTATAGAATATTCAATAAATTCGCTGCCGTCACCCAAAAACGTTAAAGAAAATTCCTTTAAATTACCGCTTGAATAGAGAGCGCTTTCATATTTCGCTTTTTCTGCTTTTCGCAACTGAATATACAGCCCGAAAATAAAATCGAAATAACAGACACTACTACTGTAGAAAAAACTAGCTTATTCGATCTCATGAATGAAAATCGAGCCTCCTACTCCGAATTTAACAATCACCGAAACAATATATTTTTTATAAGGTCTCATTATTCCTGTTCAATTATCTTGCTATATGCCAATGGTGGGCTCGGTTTCCTTGCTTATATGATGAATAACTCACTTAAGATTTTGATTTTCCACCAACCTTTTTTATTAGTTTGATTAGCAATTTAACAGCAAACTGCATGATTAATAATAACGCAAAAGTTAAAAGCCTATCAATTAGAGCAGCGTCGCGTGAATAATGAGCAGTAGTAAAAAATCCAACCACCCCTATACCATAATCATGAACTTTTTCCGAAATCGCAAAGCTCAATGCGCAGTAAACAAAATCGGGAATTATCCAAAAAAGCACACGTTGTTGTTCCAGAGCTAATCCGATTATAAAAATTAGGGGGATTACCACCCAATTTAGAAAAGAAGTTATACTAGAGCTGCTTGTCAATTGTATATTAGGAATACGTGGTAATAAAACAAATTTTATCAAAAAAAAGCCTATCATTACCAGTGTATTAACAGTTATAATGATTATATTCCTTTTTGTGTCTGGTTTCATAAAATCCCCCCTTTCACTCATTAACCATACGTTAAATTAAAATCCGTCACAGTGCTCCATATTTTGGTTCAGACGGAGTAATCATACCTATTTCACGACTTCCTTAACCCTTCGTTGCTGTCACATTGAGTAATTGCATTCGAATTTACAATCGGGGAAATACGATTGTATTGTCGCAATTTCATCATCTGTTATAGCCTGACTGAAACAAATATATTGGAGGTTGTCGAATCCCTCAATTTCTGTTATATCCTTATAATATGCCGGAAATAAATATAATTTTGTAGCTTTCGAGAATTTGTCGGATATCTTATCAAGTTCGACAACTGTATTGCACCATATTTCCAATTCATTTAAGTCTGAAGATATATTACGAATTGAAAAGTATTCTCCGATACCAATAAAGTCTAAGTTAAATAAATAACCTTTTAAATTGTCGGTTTCATAAACTTTGACGTTGAGCCATTTGTATATTTCATAGATATTGTCGAAGTTTTCATTCCATGCACCGCTTTTCTTATCAAATCGTATAGATATTGTTTGATTTTCGTTATCAACATTTGCGTGATTGAATTTCCATTTTTCACTATAATTTGCGTTGTGCATAATTATATACTTCTCCAAATCGCTTTTTGGTAACCATACAATCAGAAAAATAGATATAAGTAAAATTGTTATTCCAACAATAGTTATAATTACAGTTTTTTTCATAAGTTAACCCCTCTCTACTGTTACCCGGCTAAGGAAAAATTGAAACAAATGACCTACGAAAAATCGAATCCATTGATGCGACAAATATCAAGGAACCGTCGAAGTATGATAATTTTATCCGGCACATTCTTTTGTAAGTCAAACGGGATTGTTTGGCTTCTTCCTCTTTCGCAAGCAAATAGCCGCAATAACACCCGCTATAACCACTCCGCATCCGATTGCCGAAAAAACGATATAAGGATTGAAATTTCCGTCGGGTTGGTCGTCGGTAACTTTTCCCGTATATCGGTCAACGTAAAATGTTATATAAACCGAATTATCTTCAAGGGCAAAATCCTCGTATTTGAACGCTAATTTTTTATTTCCGTCAAAATTATAGTCATAATGCCACCTTATCCCCTCAAACGACTGGCCGTTTCTCAACAGCATATCCTCGGTAAAAACATCGGACAGGCACACGGTGTACTGAAGCTCGCCGCATTTATAATAACGAAACAGCGGAAGCGACATATCTATATCGCCCGGTTCAACTCCAAAACTCCACGGCAGCCACTCCTTCCGGATAAGCCAAACGTCCTGCCCATTGCGGCTTATCTGCGCATAACAACCGTCCACTTCCGGCAGATAATAAACAGGCGTATTCTTTCCATCGTTTTTGTACAAGCCGCTGCGCGTAAATCCCTCATCTTTCAGGTCGTTATAACGCGGAAAAATCATCGCGAAAATGTACTCGTTATTTTCACCGATTACAGTTTTGCTGCTATGGATTGAATAATCGCCGATTTTGCCGTAATTTTCGTGATGACCGTAGAGCATTTCCCCGTCAAACGGCTTATCGCCGATTTGAGTGTAACCAAAATTCCACGAAATGTTATTTATATTCAGAGAAAAAGTTATCAGCATTGTAATGAATAATTTCAGTTTCATAATTTAACACCTATTAAATGCCGTATTGTTCTTTTATCTTCCATATTGGCACATCAACACCATGTTTATCACGAAGCCATCTTCTTAATGACTCCAAGTCGCCTTTACCATTTAGTGGAACTGGCTCCTCACCTTGTTTAAGGCTGTAAAAAACAACTTTTTTTCATTCGTTTTCATCAATAGCTTTCCTTAGCCGTGAATATTATTTAAATTTCTGTATAAAGTTTATAAACAAACCAACCAAAACCGACAAAACCGCGCTAATCGCAATGGGAAACCACACGTTCGCCATCGGCAGACCGCCTGCGTTTTCGTTCAGATTCATTCCGTAGAAGCTGAAAACGATAGTCGGAACGGCGATTATTATGGTAATTGTGGTCATTCGCTTCATAACGATATTCAGGTTATTCGATATAATTGAAGCGAAAGTATCCATTGTGCCGTTCAGAATGTTCGAGTAAATTCCCGTCATCTCGATTGCCTGCTTAACCTCGATAATTACATCGTCAAGCAAATCCTGGTCGTCCTCGTAGAGCTTCAAAAAGCGTCCGCGCATAAGCTTTTCGAGAACGCCCTCGTTCGCTTTGAGCGACGTTGAGAAATAAACGAGCGATTTTTCAAGTCCGAGGAGCTGAATAAGCCCTTTATTTTTCATCGAAAGGTACATTTTTCCCTCGACATAGTTCGAGATTTTGTCAATCTGCTTGAGGTATTGCAGATATCTTGCGGCAATTCTGAGCAAAATTGAAAAAACAAAGCGGGTTTTGAGGTTCGTGTGAATACCTTTTACAACGCCCTTTGCAATCTCGTCGATAACGACGTTTTCCTTTGCGCTTACGGTGATAACGTTCCTGTCTGTAATAATTATAGCCATAGGCGTTGTCGAATAGAGAAGCGTTTTGTCGGGGTCGTTATCCTGCTCGGACACCGGATAGTCAACGACAATCAGCGTAACGCCGTCGTCGCTCTCGATACGGGACGTTTCCTCCTCGTCGAGCGCGGCTCTGATGTAATCACGGTCGATATTCAAATCCTCTTCGATATCGGAAATTTCGGTTTCGGTAGGGTTAATAACCGAAATCCAGCAGCCTTCCTCGCGATATTCAAGCTCGCGCACTTTTCCTTCGATACTTCTGTAATATTTTACCATACAAGCACTCCTTTTGGATTATTCGTGCAGGCGAGTTTCCGCGATTACAAGCGCGAAAAGCGGCCTGCTGATACTTCGGCAAACACCCGGGTCTGCGCTCATAATCTCACTCCTTTTTCGATAAAACATTATTTTACATCTAGTCAATACCGTACAATTAAGGCTACACCGCATAATTAT
>DPBR01000068.1:2598-14530 GCA_003516865.1 Oscillospiraceae bacterium | reverse complement strand
AATTGTGCGGTGTTGCCTTAACAGCTTCGCCTTTTCATTCACTCACTTGCATCTTTTCCGCCGGAATATCCAAAACTTTCTCAAAAAACATACGGTATTTCGTTCGTTTTGTTCATTTCGACAAAAAATCTGCTGAGTGATTAAATGTAAATAATTATACGATATCGCCTTTATTATAACATATATGTGCAAAAAAAACAAGCGCTTTTTGAGAAAACGCCTGTTTTTAGCATTGTCTTAACATTACTTTTTGGTAATCCACTGGCTCATTCCCGCGCCCCAGACCTCGTTCGGACGTTCGCGGAAGCCGAATTGCTTGTAAAACGGCTCTCTGCCTGTCGCGGACATAAGATAAAGTACGATTGTTTCACCCTTTTCAAGCGTGCCGTACATAAAATCAATGGTTCTGCACATCATTTCCTTGCCGATGCCGCGGTGCTGATATTCGGGGATAACCATAACGTCCGTGATGAAATTCGCGTAGCTTCCGTCGCTGAGCACTCTAATCATACCGATTGCCCTGCCGTTATCGCGAGCGGTGGTGATGTGAAAAGCGTTGTTAAGCGCGTTGCTTGCAATTCTGTCAGACAGCACCATAAAATTCACAGCGCGCCGCATTTCCTTGTATTCGTCAAGAGTCGGCGCTTCGTCTATATACTCAATCATATTCTTCTCCGAAAAATTCCGCCCCGCTTTTTCGCGGAGCGGATTGTTGTTATTCCTCAGACTGTTCGTTGTTTTCGCCGTTATCGCTTTCGGAAGCGTTTTCCTCGGTCTTTTCGAGGTCAACGGAAGGTTCGCTTCCCGCCGAAATGTCGATTTTATCGCCGTCGATGTTGATTTCACCCGCCATCAGCTTGTAGAAATCCGCGCCGTCGATTTTCTCGTGCTTAAGCAGATACTGCGCGCACTTTTCGAGCATATCGCCGTGAGTTGTGATGATATCCTTAGCCTTTTCGTAGCCTGTTTCGATAAGCTCGCGGATTTCCGCGTCAATTTCGGAAGCGACATTCTCGGAGTAATTTCTCCCCTGAGAATAATCTCTGCCGAGGAAAACCTCGTGACTTTCGTTGCCGTAAAGGATAGGACCGAGCTTCTCGGAGAAGCCATAGCGCATTACCATATCCCTCGCAACGCCCGTTGCACGTTCGATATCGTTTGAAGCGCCCGTTGAGATATCGTCGAGAATGAGCTTTTCAGCCGCGCGTCCACCGAGCAGAACAACGATTTCTTCCTCCATATAGGTCTTGGAAACGAAGCTTCTGTCCTTTTCGGGGAGGTGCATTGTAAATCCGCCCGCAGAGCCGCGCGGAATAATCGAAACCTGATGAACCTTATCCTGCGACGGGCAGAAATAGGTTGTGATAGCGTGACCCGCCTCGTGATAAGCGGTAAGCTTCTTTTCTTCCGGTGAAACAACGTGGCTCTTCTTTTCGGGACCCGCAACAACCTTGATTGTCGCTTCCTCGATATCCGACTTTGTGACAGCCTTTTTGTTCTGTCTTGCCGCAAGCAGAGCCGCTTCGTTTACGAGATTTTCGAGGTCTGCTCCCGTAAAGCCCGCCGTTGTCGCAGCGATAGTCTTGAGGTCGACGTCCGGACCGATATTCTTGTTTCTGGTGTGAACTTTGAGTATTTCTTCCCTGCCCTTGATATCGGGATAGCTTACGACAACCTGCCTGTCGAAGCGTCCGGGACGGAGAAGCGCAGGGTCGAGGATATCGCGGCGGTTTGTCGCCGCCATAACTATGATATTCTCATTCTCGGTAAAACCGTCCATCTCGACGAGGAGCTGGTTAAGCGTCTGTTCACGCTCATCGTGACCGCCGCCGAGACCCGCGCCGCGCTGACGTCCAACCGCGTCGATTTCATCGATGAAGATAATCGAGGGCGTGTGCTTTTTCGCCTGGTCGAACAGGTCGCGCACTCTCGAAGCGCCGACGCCGACGTACATCTCGACGAAATCCGAACCGGAAATCGAGAAAAACGGAGCGTTCGCTTCACCCGCGACAGCCTTTGCAAGCAGCGTTTTACCTGTTCCGGGAGGGCCTACAAGAAGAACGCCCTTGGGAACTCTCGCTCCGATTTCGCGGTATTTATTCGGGTTTTTGAGATAATCTACAATTTCGACAAGCTCCTGCTTTTCCTCGTCCGCGCCCGCAACGTCCTCAAACGTAACCTTCTTGCCCGTCTGCTGACGAACGTTTGCGCGGGAGAAGGAGTTCATCTTTCCGCCGCCTGCGGACTGACGGAAAATAACAACGGTGAAAATCACCATAACCAGTACCAAAAACAGGTACGGAAGCAAATTCATCAAGAATGAATTATCCGAAATGGGGATATAGTTCTCCGCGAGAGGGCTTTCGGGGTTCGCCTCGTTATAGCGCAGGCGATAATTCGCGATTTTTCCCTCTTTCGTGTAGCCGCTGTTGATATCGTTTATGAAAATATTGACGTTCGGAACGCTGTAAAGATAAACCTTACCGCTGTCGCCCTCGCTCTTAAGCTGATATCTGAGCGCGCCGCTTCCGAGGTCAAGCTCATACGCCGAAACATTGAGGTTGTCAAATTCCTCGATAACCTCCGAATACCGCTTTGTAGTACCGCGCGAGCTTCCTCCCGCGAGATTAAGAACCGATACGACTCCCACGATAAGCAGGATTATTATCAGGAAGTAGATGACAACGCCCGATAACCTATTTTTCTTCATTTAGACCGCCTTTCCGGATAAACCGATAATTATTTTGAATAAGACGCCGATTTACGGCAAATCCTGAATTTCCGTTTCATACACTTAGATATTATATCATACTTTTATATAAAATGCAAATAATTTTTCTGAATATTTAATGAAAAATCAACAGACCGTGACAATATTTTTCAACAATCAGTCTTTTTTCTCGTTAAAACCGCCAAAGCGCTGTTCAATTTCTTCCATAAAGCAAACGCCCTTTCTGATTGTGAAGAAGCGATTTTTGCTTGTGTTGTAACGCGCCGAGCGCTTTTTCAGCAGTGAAACCGCCGTTTTTATCCTGAGCGCGGACGGCTCGACGCCGCCTCCCGACAGAATTTTCTTGATGGCGCGCGTTTTTATGGGTTCGGGGCAGGCGTCGATTTTTTCGGCGGAATAGCCCCTGCCGCTTTTGCTTTCTTCGAGAATTTTCTCCGCCGCTTCATCGAAGAAATCCTCGTCGGCGCGGAGATTTTTTGACATTCGCGCGATTGCGCTCAAAAACGAAGGATTAATTTCGAGAATTTCCGGCAAAATTTTCGCGCGAACCTTATTTCTCGTGTAAAGAACGGAGAAATTCGTTTTATCGGTAACGTAATCCTGTGCGTTTTCGCCGAGAAACAGCTCTATTTCCACGCGCGGAATATCGAGAAGCGGGCGGATTATCCGACCGCGTTCGGGCGGAATCCCGCAAAGCCCGCGAAGCCCAGTACCGCGGATTAGGTTCAGCAGGACGGTTTCCGCGTTGTCGTTCGCGTTGTGAGCGGTCGCGAGAACCGAGTTTTCGCCGAAAACCGCGAGCGCTTCCTCAAAGAAATCATACCGCACTTTCCGAGCGGTTTCTTCAAGGCTCTCGTGCTTTTCAGCGTAATCGCGAACGCTCTCGCGCTTTTTGCAGAGCGGTATTCCGAGCTTTCCGCACAGTTCCGCGCAGAACCGCTCGTCATTGTCGCTTTCATCGCCGCGAAGCCCGTGGTTAAGGTGACACGCAGCCGCCGTAAAACCGAGTTCGCCCGACAGCTCTTTCAGCGCAAGAAGCAGACTTACGCTGTCCGCGCCGCCCGAAAGCCCGCAAACGACCGTTTTCGCGGTTTTCATCGCGGAAAATCCCCGAAGCGCCGCTCTCACCTTTTCGACAAATTCACTCATAGCCTTATCCGTTGTTATCGTACTTAACCTCGACGTTTGTAAAGCGTGTATATTCGCCCTGCCAGCCGAGATACGCCGTTCCTGTTTCGCCGTGACGGTTTTTCGCGACAATGCACTCGCAAACGTTCTGATTAGGGTCGGTTTTATCGTAATAAGCGTTTCTGTAAAGGAACATAACGATATCCGCGTCCTGCTCGATTGAACCCGAATCTCTCAGGTCGGACAGCAGCGGGCGCTTGTCGGGACGCTGTTCGGGACCGCGGGCGAGCTGCGAAAGCGCGATTACGGGAACGTTCAGCTCCTTTGCAAGCACTTTAAGCTGCCGCGTGATTTCCGAGATTTCCGCGACGCGGTTTCCGTGGAAATTGCTTACGGCGGTCATAAGCTGGAGATAGTCGATTACGACAGCGCCGAGGTTCTTCATTCTGCGCAGCTTTGATTTTATCGTGGAAACGTTGCAGCCGGGCGTGTCGTCAATGTAAATCGGAAGCTGCGAAAGCATATCCGCGCTTTCCATAATCTGCTTCCACTTGTCTGCGGCGACCTTGCCCGTTTTCATAGCTTCGGACGGCAAAAGTGCCTCGGAGTTTATCATTCTGGAAACAATCTGCTCCTTTGACATTTCAAGGCTGAACACGCAAATTTGCTTGTCGCGGTATTTTTTACCGACATTCACCGCAATATTCATTGCAAACGAGGTTTTTCCCATACCGGGACGCGCCGCGAGAATAAGCAAATCCGAGCGGTTAAGCCCGAAAATGCGCCTGTCAAGCTCCATAAATCCCGTCGGAAGCCCCGACATAACGGGCTGACCGCCGTTTGCCGCGGTAACCTTAACAAGCTCGTTAAGCGCTTTAACGCGGTCGAAAACAATCCCGCTGATATGCGTAAGGCTTTTGTTCTCGACGCCCGCTCTGATATCGTAAATACGCTGTTCCGCAAAATCGACGATATCGTTCGCGTTTTCCGCGCCCGCAGAAGCCGCGTCTATAATCTCCTTTGAAGCCATAATCAGGCTTCTGAGCAGGTATTTCTCGGTGACAATTCCCGCGTATTTCGCAATTGAAGATACGCTCGGAACGGCTTCCATAACGAGCGCAAGGTACTTTTTAGCGTCGTCCTGAGTATCGAAAACGCCCTGCCGCATACAAGCGTCAAGCACGGTAACAATGTCAATCCGCTCGTTCGTCATATACATCTGCGTGAGAACCGCGAAGATATCGCGGTTAAGCTGGGCGTAGAAATGTTCCGGGTGAAGCGTGCCGACAACCTCGCCAAGCGCTCCGCCGTCAAGCAGTATACAGCCGAGAACCGACTGTTCCGCGTCGGGATTGTACGGGAGATTAATCCCAGAAAGGTCGTAATCAGCCATTATTCTTCCTCGACAGAAACGGTAAACTTCGCCGAAACGCCCGCATAAAGCCTTGCGTCAGCCGAAAACGTGCCAAATCCCTCGATTTTCATGGGGATATTGATTTTTTTCTTGTCAACGTCAAGGTTAAGCGACTTTTTGATTGCCGCGGAAACCTCTTTTGAAGTAACCGTGCCGAAAAGTCTGCCGTTCTGCCCCGCCTTTGCCTTAACCGAAACCGTCTTTCCCTCAAGCGCCTCGGCAATCGCCTTTGCGTTCGCGGTGTCAACATCGATTTTATGCTGAGCGCTGTCCTTCTGACCCTGAAGCAGGTTGAGATTTTTCGCGTTAGCTTCCTGCGCAAGTCCTTTCTTTATGAGGAAATTGCGCGCATAACCCTCTTTAACTTCTTTGATTTCGCCCTTTTTACCCGTTCCCTGAACGTCCTGAAGCAAAATAACTTTCATTTTTCTGCACTCCTTTACTTGTTTGAATCCGACAGATAGTCGTCGATGGCTCTGTGAAGCTTCTCCTCAACATCTTCAAGCGAGATATCATAGAGCTGCGCTCCCGCCATAGACTGATGACCGCCGCCGTCGTCCACCTTATTTCCCATATTTTCCATTATAACCTGAACGTTGATTTTTCCGAGAGAACGCGCGCTTATGCTCCAGCCGTTTTCGATAGGATAAACGGTAAACGAAGCGTCGACGTTCCTGATATAGAGCATTTCGTCCGCCGCCTGCGAGCAAAGCACTCTTATTCCCGGATAATCGTGGTCTACAATCGCAATCGCGCACCGCGAGCGGTATATTTTCGCCGAGGAGATAATCTCGGCTTTTTTCAGCTTGCTCTCAATCGACGTATCGAACAGCTTTTTAACGGAAATCGTATCCGCGCCGATTTTTTTGAGATAAGCCGCCGCCTCGAACGTGGAAACGCCCGAACGCATAACGAAATCCTTCGTATCGAGCGTAATTCCCGCGAGAAGCGCCTCCGCTTCAAGCGGCGTGAGAAGCGTTTCGCTGCTGAAATACTGAATAAGCTCGGTTACAAGCTCCGCGGCAGAGGAAGCATTGCTTTCGTGGCATTTAACGGCGGCTTCGGTTATCGCGCCGGCGGAAAGGCGATGGTGGTCGATAATAACAACCCTGCTCTTGGGCGAAAGCTCGTAAAGCGACTTATCCTCAAGCTTTTTGAGAATATGCGTATCAACGATAATCAGCACGGACTTCGAGGTTATCCACTGCTCCGCCTCGGCGGGCTCGATTACAACCGGCGTATCATACTGCGAAAACCTGTCGATAAGCTGTTTTGCGTTTGTTTTTGTCGGGTCGTGAAACCGCGCAACCGCATACGCGGGAATACCCATTCGTCTTATGGCGCAGGTAAGACCGATAGCCGAACCAACGCTGTCGAAATCGCCGAAGCTGTGTCCCATTATGTACACGGTATCGGCTGTGCTGATAAGATTTTTAATATTCTCGGCTGCAAGGCGGATTTTAACCTTACCGGTTCTCTCTTTTCCGGGCGAAATCGCTCCGAACGCCGTGAAGCCGTTCGCGGTCTTGACGAGAGCTTGGTCGCCGCCGCGCTCGAGCGCCTTGTCGAGCATTTCCGAGGCGAAGCGCTCGCCCTCCGCAAGCGTAGCCGCGGTATCTCCGACGCCGATTGAAAGCGTAACCGCCGCTCTGTTGCGGACGATAATCTCGTGCGCCTTGTTTATGAGCGACATTTTCTCGTCAATCATCTCGTTGAGATAGCGCCTTTCGAGAACAATCAGGAATTTATCGCCCGTGATTTTCTTCAGAACCGCCTTTTTCTCGGCGAAATACTCCTCAATCAGCCTGTCAACCTGAATTGTGACATAAGCGCGTTCGCTCTCTTTAGCGCCCGAAAGAAGCTCCTCGTAGTTATCGACCATAACAATCATAACCACGGGCTTGCCGTTTTCAAAGTCGTTTCTGAGCTTTTTATAGTCGGTTATCTCGCGGAAAATCAGCATAGTGATTGAATCCTTGAGGACGCTTCCGCTGTCCTTTGAGAAAATAAGTCTTTTGCGGATTTTCTCGTCTACGGCGAACTCGTGCGGCACGGAATACACCCTGAACCATCTGTCGCCATAGCGGATTTCTCTGCCGTCCGAGCCGAAAAGTTCAAGCGGCATATCGGTCACGGGGTCAATGGAGCTGTTGTCCTCGTTCGGGAGGAAGAACACCTCGTTAAAGCCGTCGTTGCTCCAGATTATGCTTCTCCCGCTGTCAACAACCGCGATAGGAAGCGGAAACC
The DNA here is from genome assembly GCA_003516865.1 of Oscillospiraceae bacterium. Taxonomy (GTDB): domain Bacteria; phylum Bacillota; class Clostridia; order Oscillospirales; family Ruminococcaceae; genus CAG-115. The sequence goes on along the minus strand of DPBR01000068.1, from coordinate 7,010 downwards.
CGATAAGCGAGAGGCTGTCCGTGCCTCTGATTTCGCGGCTGAGCTGGTCGAAATACCAGTATTCGCTCTGCCTTATTTGAAGCAGCTTTCCGAGCGCCAGCGCCGATATTCCGAGCATAACCGGAAGCATAATCCAGAACAAAAGCGGCTCGCTGCGGAAAACGTACACGTCCACCGCAATCAGCATTATAATGAGCGCGCAAACCGCTCCGAGAAGAATGTTGCTTTTATAGAAATTCCGCATTATCCCACCGCTCTTTCAGTCATGAAATCAAAGCTCCAGTATTATGGGAAGAATCATCGGGCTGCGCTTGGTTTCGCGGTAGAAGTAGTCCGAAAGCTCGTCGCGCATCGCCGACTTGATATTGCCCCATTCGCGCACGTTTCTGCTCGAAAGTTCCGTAAGAACCTGCTTCATAAGCTCCTTTGCGCCGTCGAGAAGCTCCTCGCTCTCACGGACGTAAACAAACCCGCGCGATACGATTTCGGGACCGGAAACAACCTTTCCGGATTCGCGCTCGATTGTCGCCGCGATTACGATAACTCCGTCCTCGGAGAGATGTTTTCTGTCGCGCAGAACCACGCTTCCGACGTCGCCCACGCCGAATCCGTCAACCAGCATCATTCCCGCGGGAACGGTACCCGTCGCCTTCATCTCAACTCCGTCCGTTTCGAGGACTTCGCCGAGGTCGCTTACGAAGATATTTTCTTCGGGGATACCCATTCCCATAGCGAGTTTTTCGTGCTTTTTTAGGTGCTTGTACTCGCCGTGGATAGGAACGAAGAACTTGGGCTTGGTGAGCGAAATCATCATTTTAAGCTCTTCCTGACACGCGTGACCCGAAACGTGAACCTCGTACATACTCTCGTAAATAACCTCTGCGCCCTGCTTCATAAGCTCGTTCACAACCTTTGTGACAAGCTTTTCGTTGCCGGGAATGGGGTTTGCGGAGATGATGATAAAATCGTTCGGGTTAATGGAAACCTGCCTGTGGTCGCCGCTCGACATTCTCGAAAGCGCGGAAAGCGGCTCGCCTTGGCTTCCCGTTGTCGCGATAACAAGCTCCGACGGGTCGTATTTGTGTATATCGTCGATATCGATAAGCGTATTTTCGGGTACTTTGATGTAGTTCAGTTCAACCGCCTTTGCGATTACGTTCGTCATACTTCTGCCCGAAACCGCGACTTTTCTTCCGCGGCGCACGGCTTCGTCGATAATCTGCTGTATTCTGTGGATATTGCTGGAAAAAGTAGCGATGATGATGCGTTTTCCCTCCGCCTTGTTGAACAGCCCGCGGAAGCTCTCTCCGACGCTTCTTTCGCTCTTTGTGTAGCCGGGACGCTCAACGTTTGTGCTTTCGCTCATAAGCGCGAGAACGCCTCTGTTTCCGAGTTCGCCGAAGCGCGCGAGGTCGATTATCCCGCCCTCGATAGGCGTATAGTCAACCTTGAAGTCGCCCGTGTGAACGATAACTCCGGCGGGCGTGTGAATAGCGAGCGCGCAGGAGTCGGGAATGGAGTGGTTAACGCGGATAAATTCAACCGACATACAGCCCATTCTGACGTTATGGCGCGGTTCAACGACATTGAGCGAAGCCTGCGACAGCAGACCGTGTTCCTTGAGCTTACCCTCGACAAGACCGAGCGTAAGGCGCGTTCCGTAAATCGGGACGTTGATTTTCTTTAGAAGATAAGGCAGAGCGCCGATGTGATCCTCGTGACCGTGAGTGATTACGATACCGCGGAAACGGTCCTTATTCTTTTCAAGGTAGGTAAAATCGGGCACAACGAGGTCTACGCCGAGCATTTCCTCATCGGGAAAAGCAAGTCCGCAGTCAACGATGAACATATCGTTGCAGCACTCGTAAACATAGAGGTTTTTGCCGATTTCGTTCAAGCCTCCGAGCGCGATAAATCTGACGGGCGCGGACCGAACGGGCTTTCTCTGAACGGGAGCGGGCTGTCTGTTTCTGCCGAGCACCGGTTCTCTTGCGGGAACGGTTCTTTTCTGCGGCATAACCGCGTTCTGGCGGCGCGCTCTTTCAGCCGGCTGACGGTTATCCGAAAGCACGGGTCTTTTCACGGGAACGGCTTTTTTCGCGCGCTCCTGCTTATTCTGCTTCGGAGCGATATTTTCCGTTTCCGTTAATAATTTTTTATTCGACAATAATCCCATAAAATTCCTTTCTTAAAAAAGCGCAGAAATCCCCATTTTATTATAATTTCGCAGCTTATTTTTTTTGAGTAAATATGTAAGTTAGCAATCCACGCAGAAAAATACAGAAAAACGGAAAGAAAAATGGGTAAAATGAGCGTTAATTTTCCGCGTTAAAAAAGCCAGAATATAAACGGATTGTTCATATAAAAAGAGGATATTTCCTCAATATTCCAAATAAATAAGATTTCCCTCACTTGTAAAATACATACATTATATTATACAACTTTTTTCCCGAAAAGTCAAGAGATATTTTTCCTGTCGGCTTTTCTCGGCGCTTTGCGGGAAATACGCAAACGACCTGTTTTATCCGCTTTTTATTTCCTTTAATAACGGCTCTCCGGCGGTGAAATATAATACAGCCGGACGTTTTCCGGACAAAGCCGCATATCGGCGACAGAAAGGCACATTTATTTTATGAACAAAACATTATCAAAATTCATCATCGGAACAGCGGCGGCGGTTCTTGCCTGCCTGACGGGTGCAATAAGCTGCATATACGCCGTTCTTCCGTGCAATATAAGCGTTCCGGCGGGCGGATTTGAAGGCGGCGGTTTTTCTGCGGCGTCGCTCAGGCAAACAAACGGCGGACTGTGCTATTATCTCGGCGGAATACCGATAAAACCCGCTTCCGCCGTGGAAAAAGAACGTCCCACGGTCACGCTCTGCGGCACTCCGTTCGGGATAAAGGTACGCGCGAACGGCGTCCTTGTGATATCCGCGGCAGACCATTCTCCCGCAGCGGAAGCGGGTATCAGAACGGGCGACGTCATCACTAGGGTAAACGGAAAAAGAGTCTGCACAAACGCGGAATTTGCCGAAGCCGTTCAGGGAGTTTCAGATAAAACAAATATTATTCTTGAACGCGGCGGCGGGACGATAAGCGTTGCGCTCACGCCCGAAAATCACGGCGGAAAGCTGAAAGTCGGGCTTTACGTCCGCGACAGCGCCGCGGGAATAGGCACGCTCACCTTCTATGATAAGGAAACGGGCGTTTTCGGCGGTCTTGGTCACGCGGTAAACGACGCTTCGACGGGCGATGAAATCCCGCTTAAAAGCGGCGAGATAACCCGCGCCGAGATATTCGACGTCGTTTGCTCGAAAGAGGGCAGCGCGGGCGAATTATGCGGGGAAATCCACTCCGAGGAGATAATCGGCGAACTCGCGCAGAATACGCCGTTGGGGGTATTCGGGACGCTTGATTATCCCGTCGAGGGAAAGGAGTACGAAGCGGCGTTCCGACACGAAGTTCACGCGGGAAAAGCGACTGTTCTCACCACGATAAACGGCGAAGAACCGCGAGAATACGACATTGAAATCGAGCGTATAAATCTTTTCGGGCTTGACGGCTCGAAAGGAATGGTTATCCGCATAACGGACGAAGCGCTTTTAAGCGAAACGGGCGGGATAGTCCGCGGAATGAGCGGTTCGCCGATAATTCAGGACGGGCGCTTTGCGGGCGCGGTCACGCACGTTCTCGTAAACAACCCGCAGCGCGGCTACGCGATTTTCGCCGAAAATATGCTTAGTCAGGCGGAAAACGTGCGTTAGCGCCTGCTTCCCGCTAAAATCCTCACTTCAAAGCCGTTTTCGGCTGCATAAACCTCGGCTTTTGAGTTATCCGGAAGCTCGCCCGAAATAATTCTTCCTCCAAGCATATCCTCAATTTGAGATGTTATCTTCCTTCGCAGCGGTCTTGCGCCCATTTCCTCGTCAAGAGCGCTTTCGCAGAGCTTTTTTACGGCATTGTCGTCAAACGAAAGCTCAATTCCCCGCAAGAGCGCTCTTTCAGCGATGTTTTTCAGCATTTTGCGGCAAATCTTCTCCATATTTTCCTGCGTAATCCGCTCAAAAACAACGACATTATCAATTCGGTTGAGCAGTTCCGGGCGAAACGTTCTTCTGAGCGCTTTCATAACATCGGGAGCGCCTTTCGCGGTTTTCCCGAAGCCGACGCTTCTGCCCGAAAGCTCCTCGGCGCCGATATTTCCCGTCATAATGATAATCGTGCTTTTGAAATCGGCGCTTCTGCCGTCCGAACCCGTAAGCTTACCGTCCTCCAGTATCTGCAAAAGCACGTTCAGCACTTCGGGGTGCGCTTTCTCAACCTCGTCGAACAGAACAACCGAATACGGCTTTCTTCTTACCTTTTCGGTCAACTGACCGGCTTCATCATATCCTACATATCCCGGAGGCG
>DPBR01000068.1:2008-2381 GCA_003516865.1 Oscillospiraceae bacterium | reverse complement strand
CCGCTTCCGCCGCCGCACGGCAGAGTTCCGTCTTGCCAACGCCCGTCTGTCCGAGGAACAAAAACGAGCAAATCGGGCGTTTTGGGTCGCGAAGCCCCGCTCTTCCGCGCCGAACCGCGTTTGCGACAAGCGAAACCGCGTTATCCTGCCCGATAACCCGCTCACAGAGCCTGTCCTCAAGTCTGCCGAGGCGCTCGCTTTCGTTCTCGGAGAGCCGCCGCACGGGTATTCCCGTAATCACGGAAACGGCTTTTGCGATATTCTCCTCATCGACAATAACCCTGTCGCCGCGAAAACGCTCCTTTACGCTGCGGAAAAGCGCGTTTCTGTCGGATATTCTGGTCGCTCTCGCCGCCGCAGCCGCCTCGTCAAG
>DPBR01000068.1:0-1807 GCA_003516865.1 Oscillospiraceae bacterium | reverse complement strand
CGCCGCAGCCGCCTCGTCAAGCAAATCTATCGCCTTGTCGGGCAGCCGTCTGTCGTTCATATAGCGCTCTGAGAGCGTCACCGCAGCCAGAATAGCCTTGTCCGTGATAAACGCCTTGTGATAGTCCTCAAGGCGCGGTCTTAAGCCGTTCAGAATACCTATCGTCCGAGCTTCGTCGGGCTGTTCGACGTTAATCGGCTGAAAACGCCGTTCGAGAGCGCTGTCTTTTTCAATATAACGGCGGTATTCCTTTGTTGTCGTAGCGCCGATAAGGCTGATTTTACCGCGCGCCAAAAGCGGCTTCAGAACGCTTGCCGCGTCAATCGCGCCCTCTGCCGCGCCCGTCCCGACAATCATATGAATTTCATCTATAAAGAGGATTATATCGGGGTTTGAAGAAGCCTCGTCAAGCACGCCCTTAAGCCGCTCCTCAAAATCGCCGCGNNGCGCAGGCTTCATCCACAAGGTCGATGGCCTTATCCGGCAGAAAACGCCCCGGCAGATACCGTACCGAGAGTTCCACTGCCGCCTGCAGGGTCTCCTGCGGAAGCTTTACGTTGTGATAGCGTTCGTAGCGCGGGGCCAGACCGCTGAGGATATCGACGGCCTGTGCAGGCGTAGGCTCCTCCACCTGCACCTTGCCGAAACGGCGTTCCAATGCAGCATCCTTCTGGATATGGGTGCGGAATTCCTCGGTGGTAGTGGCACCGATCATCTGCAGCTCTCCGCGTGCCAGCACCGGCTTTAAAATGCTGGCTGCATCAATGGCACCTTCCGCTGCACCGGCACCTACAATGGTATGGAATTCGTCCACGAACAGGATGGCACTGCCGTCCCGGACCAGTTCTTCCAACAGGTTTTTGAATCGCTCCTCAAAATCGCCGCGGTATTTCGCGCCGCTTAATATTGCCGCGATATCGACCGAGTAAATACGCTTTCCGCAAAGCTCCGCAGGAACGTTTTCCGCGGCGACGCGCTGCGCAAATCCCTCGACAACGGCGGTTTTTCCGACTCCCGCCTCACCGATAAGACAGGGATTGTTCTTGTTTCGCCGTAAAAGTATCTGCACCATACGCTCGATTTCCGTTTCTCTGCCGATAACAGGGTCAAGACGTCCCTCCCGCGCAAGCGAAGTCAGCTCAACCGCATATTTTGCAAGCTGAACCGGCTCGTTCTTCTCGGCGGTCTTTTTTGGCTTGGAGTCGGGCTTCGGCGGTATTTCGGAAAAGCGAGGCGGCTCGTATTTTTTCGCGCACACGCCCGCGTAAATTCTCGCCGCAGAGCCTGCGGGCAGCATCGAATAAGCCGTGCAGGCTTTGTCGTTAAGCAGCGCAAGCATCAGATGTTCGTTCTCAACGGAACAATCGCCGCGTGAAATCGCAATCCCCCGCGCGCTCGCAACCAGCTTTTTCAGACGCGGCGAGAAATCTTTATCCGTCAGCACCGTCGGCGTTCCCGCTCCAAACCGCTCTTTTAGCGCCAGAACAAGCCCGCGAAATCCAACGCCCTCTCTTGCCAGCGCAAATCCCGCCGCGCTTTCCGCGTTTTTGGCGAGAGCGCAGAGCAAATGCTCGCTTCCGACGTACTTATGACCCATCTGTCCCGCAATTGCCGCAGCGTTTCCGAGCGTTTCGGCAACGCCCGCGGAATAAGGCGGCGCACCGTGATTTTCCATAATTAACACCTCTTTACAAATTCAGGTAATTTTATTATGGACATTGCACGGAGGTTTATTCAGCGCAAAAAACAAATCCCGAAAAGACCTTGGTCCAATCGGGATTTCAATTAGGGCTACACCGCATAATTA
>DPBR01000069.1 GCA_003516865.1 Oscillospiraceae bacterium | reverse complement strand
GGAGCGACTGGAGCGAAGCGACCGACCGGAGGCACCGGAGCGCGGAGTGCGACCGACTGAAGGCGAAGCCGTCCACTGAATCGGGTTTATCCGTTATGTTTGCCCGCCATAACAAGACCTTTTTCCGCGTCCATAGTGACGGCGATACCGCTTTTGAGGACAGCGGCGGCGTTTTTCGCGCCTACGATAACGGGGATATCGAGAGTCATTCCGACGATAGCGGCGTGAGAATCGGCGCCGCCGTCCTCGGTGATGATGCCTGCGGCGGTTTTGAGGAGGGGGAGAACCGCGTTCGAGGTTTTGGGCATAACGAGAATTTGACCTGCGGCGAAGCGCTCAATGGCTTCTTCGTCCGTTGCGGCAACGCAGACTGTGGCTGTTGTCAAGCCTTTGTTTACGCCCGTTCCCGAAACGAGGACGTCGCCGACGATATGCACTTTCATGAGGTTTGTCGTGCCGGAAACGCCGAGCGGAACGCCCGCCGTGATAACAGCGAGGTCGCCGTTTTTGAGCAGACCTGCTTCAACCGCCTTTTCAACTGCAAGATGAATAAGGTCGTCCGTGTTCGTCATCGTTTCCTCGCACATAAGCGGGATAACGCCCCAAGAAAGCGCCATTTGGCGGCAGATAACCTCGCTTGTCGTGCAGGAAATAATCGGAGATTCGGGGCGATAACGCGAAATCATACGCGCGGTCGTGCCTGATTTCGTCACGGTGACGATAGCCGCGGCGCCGAGGTCCATAGCCGCGCTTACCGTTGCGTGAGAAATCGCCGCGGAAACGTTCGTGCCGTCGTGCGCTTCCTGTTTGTGGAAGCGTTTTTTGTAGTCGATAGCCTTTTCCGTTGTTTCGGCAATCAGCGCCATTGTTTTTACCGCCTCGACGGGGTGTTCGCCCGCGGCGGTTTCGCCCGAGAGCATAATCGCGCTCGTTCCGTCGTAAATCGCGTTTGCAACGTCCGTTGTTTCCGCTCTTGTCGGACGCGGATTGTGAATCATACTTTCGAGCATCTGCGTTGCGGTGATAACCTGTTTGCTTGCGCTGAAGCCCTTTTTAATCAGCATTTTCTGGAGCTGCGGAATTTCCTCGAACGGAATTTCAACGCCCATATCGCCGCGCGCAACCATAATTCCGTCCGCAACGCGCAAAATTTCATCGATATTCTTAACGCCCTCCTCGTTCTCGATTTTCGCGATAATGCGGATATCGGGGCGGTTTTCCTCGGAGAGGATTTTGCGGATTTCGAGGATATCGTCCGCGCAGGTTACGAAAGAAGCGGCAATATAATCGAAGCTTTCGCGGCAGCCGAAGCGGATATCCGAGATATCGACCTCGCTGAGGTAAGGCATTGTGAGCTTTACTCCGGGGATATTCACTCCCTTGTTGTTCGAGAGAACGCCGCCGTTGATTACCGTGCAGATAATATCGGCGGTTCCGTCGTCGCTGTGCTTGATATCGGCGCAGCGCACGGAAACGTTTCCGTCGTCGATAAGGATACGCGTGCCGATTTCGATATCGTTGGGGAGGTTTTTGTAGGTTATGGAAACGCGGTTTTCATCGCCCTCAACCTCGGAAGTTGTGAGTATAAACGTATTTCCCGCCTTGATTTCGACCTTTTTGTCGTCGCGGAACTTTTTGAGCCTTACTTCCGGACCTTTCGTGTCAAGAAGCGTGGCAATCGGCTTTCCAAGCTCTTTCGCGAGCCTTACAACGCGGTCGTGCGTGATTTTGTGACCTTCCTGAGAGCCGTGGGAGAAATTCTGGCGCGCAACGTTCATTCCGCTCTCCATAAGCTGGCGCAGAATCTCGTCGTTTTCGGTTGCGGGACCCATAGTGCAGACAATCTTCGTTCTTCTCATAATTTTGTTCCTTCCTTGAAATTTATATCAATCACTTATTATTATAACTGTTTTTACTAAATATTTCAAGTTAATTATTTGTAAAAACGCTAAGAAATATTGCAAAATGTGTTGAAAATTTTCTACATTTATGATATAATACTATACAGGTATAAAGTGGAAAGTACAGCCTTCGGTTGGCTTCGGCAAATAAAATACCGGAAGGAGAACGGCGATGGACTGCGCCTTATGGCTTAATCGGCGGAAAGTTTATTCCGCAAAAGAAATCCGTGAAAATTTTGACGCGGCGTCGCTGTTTGGTTATTTTGCGGCGGGAAGTCTCGTCGAGTGGCTTCGTGAACACGGCGGCGCGGATTACGCCGATAAGCTTGAGCGTCTTTCGCCCGACGACCCCGATATTATCGGCAAAATCGCGGCGGTTTTTGACGGGAAATCCGTCGGATATAAAACTCTCGGAGGCGCGGACAAGGGCGCTTCGGGGGCGGTATCGGGAGGCGGGCAATGCTCGTTTCGCGGGAAAATCGGCTCGGCGGGTGCGTTATCGGCGCTGAAAAACGGCTCTTTCGGTGTGGGAAGCGGCGCGTTCGGCTCGTTTTGGAAAAGCGGCGCGCTCGGCGGAAGCTTTTGGCGCGGCTCGTTCGCTTTCGGGAGCGGCTTTTACGAGTGGGAATGGGAGTGGGAAAGGCTTTTCGGCTCGTTCTCAAAGGGAAGCTTCACGTTTGGTTCGGGTTACGCGGCGTGGCTTGCTCTGCTGAAAAAATACGGTTCGTTCGGGTCTTTCGGGTTCGGTTCGTTCGGAATGGGGAGCTTTGGCTCGTTTTCGTTTGATTTGTTCGGAGAGGTGAAAAACGGCTCGTTTATCGGAAGAAAACTGCCCGATTTTCTCGCAAATCTCGATGAATACGACAGGATAATGCTGATAAGCCTTTACGGCTGTCCGCTGAATCAATTTGGCTACGGAATACACAATATTTGACTTTACGAGGTGGATTATGTCAAGAACGGTTAGAATTATGATTATAGCGGCGGTTCTTTTTATCGGCGGAATTGCTTTTCTCATTATCGGGATTAAGGATAATATTGAAATAAACAAACCGCGAATGAATATCGAAGAAATGAGAGCAAGCGATTTTTACGATGGACGCTATGTCGAGGGCGATATTTACGAGGTCTGGGACGAGTTCGCGTACACCGAGGAATCGAAGTCTACGATGGGAATTGAGCACGACAAAAAGGTGACCGACCACTACTACATTTTCCCGCTTGAAACGTCGTTTTACGACCAGAAATATATGTTCGCGGCGCTCTGTTCGCGGGACAGCGCGGAGCTTCGCGTTCTTGACAAGATGTCGGACGAAGCGGACGATTATTATATAAACGGCGAGCAGCTTAAAACAAAAATTCACTTTGTCGGCAAGGTTCAGGCGCTGAAAGGCGAATATCTGAAATTTTTCCGCGAGGTTGTCGCGTACAACTTTGAAGTAAGCGAGTCGGAGGTTGACTCAATTGTAGCGCCGTTTGTTATCAGAAGCTGGAAGAACGACAATTCCGGCGTAATGATAGGATTTGGAATAGGCGGCGTTGTGATAGGACTTGCGGGGCTTGCGTTCTTCATAATCAGAAAAATCAGAACGGGCAGATTTTAATGGACGCGTTTCATATCGCTTCTTTCGCGCCCGCGCGCGCAAAGGGAAAAAACGAGGTTTCCGCCGAGGATTTCGACCTTTGCTGCACGGCGCTTTCGGCGCTTGCCTGGAGAAGGTTCAACGGGAAAATCACGCTCTGCTGCGACAACGCGTTCGCGGAGTATTACGAAAAAATCGGATTTTTGCCGCTCTGGGACGAGGTTCGCGTTAACGTCGCGGACGACCTCGAGGGGATAAATCCCGCGATGTTCTGGGCGGGAGGAAAGCTGCTCGCGCTGCGCGAGATGAACGCGCCGTGCGTGATGATTGACACGGATTTCATCGTGTGGAGAACGCTTTCGTTCGGAAGCGAAATTATCGCCGCTCACAGAGAGGACGTTTCCGATGAAATTTACCCGCCGCTCGGCTTTTTCGCCGTGAAAAACGGGCTTGTGCTGCCGGATTTCGACGAGGCGGTTTTGCCGCTTAACACAGCGTTTTTCTATGTCCCCGACAATGATTTCAAGCGGTTTTACACCTCGCAGGCGATTTCGTTTATGAAGTCCGCGATTGACTGCGGCGATTACCTGAAATATATGGTTTTCGCGGAGCAGCGAATGGCGGCGATGTGCGCGGAGTACACGAAAACGCCCGTGAAAACGCTGCTCGACAAGGACAGCCTGCATTTCCCGCAGAGCGATTTTACACATCTCTGGGGCGCGAAGCAGGCGATGCGCGACAATCCCGCGCTTTGGGAAGATTTCGTTGAAAAGTGCCGCGCGAGGATAAATCGGGACTTCCCCGAATATTCTTATATTATCGATAACATTAACGCTCAAAAAACCGAATAATCGGCGCGTTTTCTTCCAAAATAAGACGGAAAAGCTGTTTTGGAGGAACGATTATGGCGATAAAAGCGGTTGATTTGAGGAAAATTTACACGGTCGGCGGGAACGAAGTCCGCGCGCTTGACGGCGTTTCGCTCGATATCGCGGACGGCGAGTATGTGACGGTTGTGGGGAGTTCGGGTTCGGGAAAATCCACGCTGATGAACATTCTCGGCTGTCTTGACCTGCCGACGTCGGGAAGCTGCTTTCTCTGCGGCGAGGACACGTCCGCGCTGTCGGACAGGGCGCTTTCGGATATCCGAAGCAGGAAAATCGGCTTCATTTTCCAGAGCTTTAATCTGATTGCGGGGCTTACGGCGCTCGAAAACGTGGAGCTGCCGCTCGCATACCGCAAAATACCGAAGCAGAAGCGCGAGGAAGCGGCGCTTGCGGCTCTTGAGAGCGTGAAGCTTTCGGAGAGGTCGCTTCACAGACCCGCTGAGCTTTCGGGCGGACAGCAGCAGCGCGTTGCGATTGCGCGGGCGATTGCGGCAGACCCGGAGATTATTCTCGCGGACGAACCCTGCGGGAACCTCGACAGCGCTTCTGGCGAGGAAATTCTCGGTATTCTCGCGGCGCTTAACCGCGCGGGAAAGACGATTGTGATGATTACTCACAACGAAAAAACCGCGAAGAAGGCGCAGCGGCTTGTGCGGATTTCGGACGGGAGGATTGTTTAGATGAACGGCTTGCAGGAAATAATCGATGACAGCGAAAAAATCGTGTTTTTCGGCGGCGCGGGAGTGTCCACGGAGAGCGGGATACCCGATTTCAGAAGCGTCGACGGGCTTTATAATCAGAAGTATGATTATCCGCCCGAAACGATAATTTCGCACAGCTTTTTTGTGCGTTATCCCGAAGAATTTTACCGTTTTTACCGCGACAAGATGATTTTCCCCGACGCGAAGCCGAACGACGCGCACAAAAAGCTCGCGGAGCTTGAAAAATGCGGGAAATTATCGGCGGTTGTGACGCAGAATATCGACGGGCTTCACCAAATGGCGGGAAGCAAGAACGTAATCGAGCTTCACGGCAGCGTTCACCGCAATTACTGCACGAAATGCGGGAAATTTTACCCGCTTTCCGCGATAACCGAAAGCGCGGGCGTTCCGAAATGCAGCTGCGGAGGAACGATAAAGCCGGACGTCGTGCTGTACGAGGAGAGCCTCAAAACCGAGGACATCGAGCGCGCGGTTTCGGAGATTTCGGCGGCGGATACGCTGATAATCGGCGGAACTTCGCTTGTCGTTTACCCTGCGGCTGGGCTTGTGCGCTATTTTAAGGGAAAGCACCTCGCTGTGATAAACAAAAGCGAGATAAATGCGAATAATGCCGAGCTTGTCATAAACGACAGCATAGGAAAGGTTATGAGTAAAATTATTTGCGAAAGGAAAGAAAATGGATAAGGTACATACTTTATCGTATCAGTGTCCGAACTGCAACGCGGCGCTTGAATACGACAACGCTTCGGGTAAATTCAAATGCTTTTTCTGCGACGGCGAGTTTACCGAAGAAGAAATGAAGAAGATTTTCGAGGAGCGCGACCAAGCGGTTAACCTCGATGAAACGAACGAACCCGAACTCACCGAGGACCAGAAGGTCACCGAGGAGTTTTCGGGTCAGAGCGCGCTTTACAGCTGCCCGAACTGCGGCGCGGGCGTTATCTGCGATACGCTTACGGCGTCAACGAGATGCCATTTCTGCCATACTCCCGTTATTTTGTCCGGCAGACTTTCGGGCGAGTACAAACCCGACCTTATAATCCCGTTCGCGAATACCCGCGAGGACGCGGAACGCAAATTCCGTTCGTATACGAAAGGAAAATTCCTGCTTCCGAACGATTTCAGAAGCAGCGCGCAGATAAGCAACATTTCCGCGCTTTACGTTCCCTACTGGCTGAAGAGCGGGCGCGTAGACGGCTCGCTTACGGCGACGGGAAAGATTATCAAAACGTGGCGCACAGGCGACAGGCGCTATACTCACACAAAGGTTTATCACGTTGAGCGCGAAGCCGAGATGACGTTTATAAGAGTTCCGTGCGACGGCTCAAAGAGGATTGACGACAGTCTTATGGAGAGCATCGAGCCGTTCGTTTACACGGGGATAAAGCCGTTCAATATGTCGTATTTGTCGGGCTGCGCGGCGGAAAAGTACGACGTTGCGAAGGAAGAAGCGGCGCAGAGAATAGACCAGCGTATCCGTGAAGCGTCTGAAGCGGAGCTTCGGAGTATGGCTTCGGGTTACACGGCGCTTGAGGGCGTAAACACGACAATCGGCTATCTCACGCAGGAATACGCTTACGCGCTTTTGCCGGTGTGGTTTCTGAATTATACATACAAGGGCAAGGACTATGGCTTTGCGATAAACGGTCAGACGGGAACGACGTTCGGAACGCTGCCCGTAAGCCGCCTGAAGCTGTTTCTTTTCGGCGCGGGAATATTCCTCGTTTCGCTTGTTTTGTCGTTTATACTTCTGGCTTTGTTTTTCGGTGAATAACGGGAGGTAAAATATGAAAAAATGTAAAAAATTGCTTCCCGTGATAGTTTTCGCCGTGCTTGCGCTTTTTTCGGCGCTTATGACGGTAACGGCGTCTGCTGCGGGAGAATACAGGGTTATCGTCGAGGACTTCGACAACTGCCTGACAAAAGACGAGAAAGCCTCGCTTGTTCAGATAATGCAAAAGACCGCCGATAAAATCAAGCTTAACGTGGGTTATTGCATAACGGCGGACCTTGATGGAAGGACGCATCAGTATTATTCGGATTACAGGCTTGACACGAACTTCGGCTACGGCTCGGATTCGGTTATGCTTGTGATGGTAAACTCTCACGACAAGCCCGAATACGCAAACGCAACGGACGAAATCTCGACGGCGGGCGCGGCTAAATCGTGCTTTTCAACGAGCCTTATTGAGAACAGCATTTTTCCGAGAATTTACGAGGGTCTTGACAATACCTCGGCGACTTCCGTCGGCACGCCGATGAAAAATGTCTACAAGGGGTTGAGTTCCGCGCAGTATTATCAGGCGTGCGTTGAGTACTGCCGCGCGCTTGAAGCGTACAGCACTTTCGGCGGAAAATTGCTTTCGTTCGTTTCGGAGCATATAGCCGAGCTGTTTATGGCGATGGTCGTGGCGATTATAATTTCGCTGATTGCGGCAAACGCGACAAAATCGAAGTACACGAAGAAAAAGCCGCTTAGCGCGAACAATTACATTGACAAGAGGAGCATACAGCAAAAACGCGCGATAGACTCGTTTATCCGCGAATACACGACAAGCGTGAAGATAAGCAGTTCGTCGTCGTCGGGCGGAGGCGGCGGAGGCGGTCACAGCAGCGGTCACGGAGGCGGCGGCGGTCGCCACAGATAAGCCGAATAAAACAAGACGGGCTGATAATTCAGCCCGTCAAAGGTTTCTTTGAAAGGCATTGGGTTACAATAACAGAATTGGAGGTTGATGAAGTTAAAAATACTCATATTGTGAAAGTGTCCTCATGGGGTGCAGTTGCATATTTAAGTTTAGGGCAACACCGCACAATT
>DPBR01000013.1:27873-44408 GCA_003516865.1 Oscillospiraceae bacterium | reverse complement strand
AAAAATTTCGCTTGGTGCCTGAAGCAGGCAGCGCGCTATACGCATTTTCACTCAAACAAGGTTTTTAGAGGTGACCTTTATTTTATTTCGATAAATCAAGACTTCTGACTTTTTCTCTCACCTTCAGCACAAATCCCGGCGAAACCGAAAGCTCGTCGATTTCCATTCTGAGGAATGTTTCGGTAAGCGAGGTATCTGCGGCAAGTTCGCCGCAGATGCCTATCCAAGCGCCGTTTTTGTGGGCGTTCCGAGCGGACATTTCGATAAGCCGCAGAATGGCTTCGTGATGCGTGTCGCAGAAATCCTCGATGTTGGGATTTTGCCTGTCGCAGGCGAGGGTATATTGCGTGAGGTCGTTTGTTCCGACGCTGAAAAAGTCAACGAGCGGGGCGAGTTTGTCGCTTATTATCGCGGCTGCGGGAGTTTCAATCATAATTCCGAGTTCAACGTTCTCGGAGAACGCAATTCCGTCGTTTTTGAGTTCGCCGCGAACCTCCTCGCAGATTTTGAGTATTCTTTCAACCTCGGAAACGCTTGTTATCATCGGGAACATAATGCCGAGATTACCGTAAACAGAGGCTCTGTAAAGCGCTCTGAGCTGCGTTTTGAAGATATCGGGACGGGTCAGACAAATGCGTATCGCACGATAGCCGAGCGCGGGATTTTCTTCCTTGTCAAGCCCGAAATAATCGGCTTTTTTGTCCGCGCCGATATCGAGCGTTCTGATGATAACCTTTTTTCCCGCCATACCCTCAAGAGCCTTTTTATACGCGGTAAACTGCTGTTCCTCGGTGGGATAGTCGGTGTTTTCAAGGTAGAGAAACTCGCTTCTGAAAAGCCCGATTCCGTCCGCGTCGTTCAGGAGAACCGCGCCGATGTTCTCGATACTTCCGATATTCGCAAAAATATTGATTTTTTTGCCGTCAAGCGTGATGTTTTCCTTGCCTTTAAGCTCCTGAAGAAGCCGTTTTTTCTCTTTATCCTCACGCTGTTTTTGTTCAAGACGCTCGATTGTTTTCTCGTCGGGTTCAAGGAAAAACTCACCCGTAAACCCATCGACTCCCGCGGTCATTCCGTCCTTAACCGCCTTGAGGAAGTCGTCGCCGACGCCGATTATCGCGGGGATATTCATATTACGCGCAAGAATTGCCGTGTGCGAATTTGACGAGCCGTGCGCTGTGACGAACGCGAGAACGCGCTCCTTGTCGAGAGAAACGGTTTCGCTCGGCGCGAGGTCGTCCGCGCAGATTATAACTTTTTCGCTGTTCAGAGAGCTTTCGCCGCCGTTATCCGAAAGATTTGCGATAAGCCTGTTGGAGATATCGCGGACGTCTGCGGCGCGCGCCTGCATATACGCGTCGTCCATTGCCGCGAACATCGCCGCGAAGTTGTCCGAGGTCACGGCGACCGCGTATTCCGCGTTAACCTTCTGCGAGTCGATTATGCTCTCGATTGACTCGTTGTAATCCTCGTCGTCCAGCATCATCATATGGATTTCAAAAATCTGAGCGTTCGTTTCGCCGACCTCGCGCAGCGCCTTGTCGTGAATTTCAGCGAGCTGTTCGAGCGCTTTTTTCTTTGCTGTTTCGATACGCTTTTTTTCGCCGTCGCAGTCGTCCGTGTGTTCGCGCCTGACGGAAACCTCGGCGCGCGTGAAAACCGAAATTTTTCCGAGCGCAACAGCGCCGTAAACGCCTTTTCCCTTAAATTCAGTCATAATCCTACCTCCGTCTGCGGCAGCCCCGCGTTTTGCAGTGATTTGCAGTTCAAACCCGCGCGATTTCGCCGTTTTTACAGCAATTTGCAGCCGATTTCTCGCATTTTGCAGCTTTTTCCTGCCGATTTACTCGCCGAAGCCGCTTTTTTCGTCAAATTGTCACGGCGAGCGCGGTTCGCTCAACTCATAATTCTATGAGCGGCAGCCCCGCGTTTTGCAGTGATTTGCAGTTCAAATCCGCGCGATTTCGCCGTTTTTGCAGTGATTTGCAGCGGATTTTTCGCGGTTTGCCGCATTTCCTGCCGATTTACTCGCCGAAGCCGCTTTCAAACATCTCGACAGCCTTGTCGAGAGCCGCCTGCTCGTTTTCGCCCTCGGCAATGATTTCGACCTCGGAACCGCACTTTATTCCCGCAGCCATAATCTGCATTACGGCGCTTGCCTTTGCGGTTTTTTCGCCGCATTTCAGCGTTACGGTGCAGTCCGCGAACTTCTTCATTTCCTTTGCAAGCTCTCCTGCGGGACGCATATGCATTCCCTGCGCGTTTACTACTTTTACTGTTTTCGTTACCATAATAATTCTCCTTTCAAATTAATTTGTTTTGGATTTTGAGTTTTTGTTCTTTTTGAGAAGCGCCAGCATAAACATTCCGACAATCGAGCCTGCCGCAAGCGCTACCAGATACATCGGCCAGTTTCCGACAACCGCAAATACGAAGATACCGCCGTGAGGAGCCATAAGCGTGCAATTGAACGCCATTGAAAGTCCTCCCGCAACCGCCGCGCCGACCGCGCACGAGGGGATTACTCTCAGCGGGTCTGAAGCGGCATAGGGGATTGCGCCCTCTGTGATGAAGCTAAGTCCCATAATATAGTTTACAAGACCGTTTTTGCGCTCGTCCTCGCTCCATTTGTTCTTGAAGAACGTTGTCGAGAGCGCAATCGCAATCGGCGGCACCATTCCGCCTATCATAACAGCCGCCATAATATCATAATTTCCGGAAGCAATCGCAGCCGTGCCGAATACATACGCCGCTTTATTGAACGGACCGCCCATATCAATCGACATCATCGCTCCCAGTACGCAGCCGAGAAGAATTTTGCTTGAGCTTCCCATTCCCGCAAGAAGCTTTGCCAGACCCTCGTTCAGCGCGCCCATAATCGGGTTTATCGCGCACATTATCACCGCGATTACCCCAAGTCCGACAAGCGGGTAAATCAGCACGGGCTTTATGCCGTTAAGCGCTTTTGGAAGCTTGTCGCAGAGCTTTTCAAGTCCCAGCATCAGGAAGCCGCCGACGAAGCCCGCGAGCAGCGCTCCGAGAAATCCGGAGGGTACTCCTTCGGCAACGTTTGCGAACGTTGAGCCTGTCGTTGCAAGATAACCGCCCACAAGTCCTACCAAAAATCCCGGTCTGTCGGCGATTGACTTGCCGATATATCCCGCAAGCACCGGTATCATAAAGTTGAACGCAAAGCCGCCGATTGTCTTGAAAAACGCCGCAGCGGGGGTGAATGTTCCGAAACTGTTGTTCTGCGGCGCGCCAGCTATCGTATCAATCAGGAACGCAATCGCAATGAAAATGCCGCCCGCAACCGTAAACGGAAGCATATTTGAAACGCCGTTCATCAGGTGCTTGTATAGCTTTCTGCCGAAGCTTTCTTTGCCTGTTCCGGCGGATTTCGCGGTTTCGCCGCTGTGGTGATAAACGGGAGCGTCGCCTTTTATTATGCGGTTTATAAGATCCTCGGGAATTTTAATTCCGTCGGAAACCTTTGTCGCGATAACCTTTTTCCCGTCAAAACGCGCCATTTCAACCGATTTATCCGCCGCGACTATAATTCCCTCGCAGTTCGCGATATCCTCGTCCGTGAGAACGTTTTTCGCGCCGCCCGAACCGTTCGTTTCAACCTTAATCGTAATTCCGAGCTTTTTTCCCGCTTTTTCAAGCGCTTCGGCAGCCATATAAGTGTGAGCTATTCCCGTTGGACAAGCCGTTACCGCAAGCACTCTGTAACCCGTTTTTTTCTCGCGGACAGGCTCGTCGGGGAATTTCTGTTTTTCCGCGTCGTTTATTCTATCGAGAAACTCGTCCGTTGTCTTTGCGGCAAGCAAATTCGCGTGAAAATCCTCGTCCATAAGCAGCGTCATAAGCCTTGACAAAACGTCTATATGAACGTCGCCGCCGTCAGCGGGCGCGGCTATCATGAACAGCAGATTTGACGGCTCTCCGTCGAGCGACTCGTAGTCGACTCCCGCAGGAACGGTCATCGCCGCAAGCGACGGCTCCTTTACCGCGGCGTTTTTCGCGTGGGGAATTGCAATTCCGTCGCCGACCGCCGTTGAACCGTGCTCCTCGCGCGAGAGAATACCTTTTTTGTACTCCTCGCGGTTGGTTATTCTGCCGCTTCTGAACTGCAAATCCACAAGCATCTCAATCGCGTCTGACTTGCTTTTCGGCTCTGCGCCGAGAAGAATACTCTCCTTGTTCAATAAATCCGTAATTCTCATAATTCCGTCCTCCTTTGCGTTATTCGTCAAGCTGCTTAATCAGCTCAAATATTTTTTCTTTTCGTGCAAGACCGTCCGAAAACGCCGTCGCGCCGCCCGAAGCCGTTCCGAGCTTCAGCGCGTATTCATAGCTTTTTTCGCAGCCCGCGATAAATCCCGCAACCATACTGTCGCCCGCGCCAACCGAGTTCTTTACCGTTCCCCGACATACGCCGCAGATGTGCGTTTCGCCGTTCTCGTCAAGCAGCACGGCGCCGTTTCCCGCCATAGAAACAAGCACGTTTTGCGCGCCCATTTCCCTGAGTTTTTTCGCGTAAATTATGATATCGTCAACGCTTTGAAGCTCCACGCCGAACATTTCCTCAAGCTCGTGATTATTCGGCTTGATGAGAAAAGGCTCATATTTCAGCACATTCAGCAGCAAATCCTTCGTTGCGTCAACAACCGCGCGTATTTTTTTGCTGCGAAGCCGTTTGAGTATCCTCTCGTAGATATCTTCGGGCAAATCCGCCGGAATACTTCCCGCAAGCACGATTGTGTCGCCGTCCTTTATCTCGTCAAGCTTCTCAAACAATTCCAGAAGCGCTTTTTCGGGGATATCGGGACCGCTTCCGTTAAGTTCGGTTTCCGCGGAGGATTTTATCTTGACGTTAATTCGCGAAAAGCCGTTGTCAAGATGAACGAAATCCGCGTCAACGCCGCTTTCGGAGAGCGCTTTTTCAATCGCCGCGCCCGTAAATCCCGCAACAAATCCGAGCGCTTTCGACTTTATCCCAAGCTCCCGCAGCACTAGCGAAACGTTTATTCCCTTGCCGCCAAAGTAGATTTCTTCACGCTCGGAGCGGTTTGTCATTCCGACCTTAAGCTCGTCTGTGTGAACGATATAATCAACCGCAGGGTTGAACGTCACCGTGTAAACCATTTACAAAACCTCCTTTATCGTCTTAAATTCCGCGTACTTTTTGTCGGGAATTCTGTCCGTGATTATCTGAACCTTGAAAATCTGCGCGAACGTCACGGACGCGACTTTATCAAATTTTGAGTGGTCGGCGAGAATGAACGATTTTGAACTGTTTTGAATGACCGCTTCTTTAATTCTCGCTTCGTTGATATCGGGAGTCGTAACGCCCGCTTTAATCGAAATTCCGTTCGCGCCGAGAAAACATTTCGTGAAATTGTATTTTTTGAGCGACATCAGGCACTCCGAGCCGATTATCGCTTCGGTTGTGGGTTTGATTTCGCCGCCCGGCAAAAACACCCGAAATCCTCTTCGCGCAAGCATTTTCGCGTTTGTGAACGCGTTTGTGACAAAGGTCGCGTCGCGCTTCGGGAGAAGCTCAATAAGCTTCGCGGTCGTCGTTCCCGCGTCAATGAAAACGAAGTCGCCGTTTTCAATCATCTGCGAAGCGAACGCCGCAATCGCCGCTTTTTCCTCGGTAAACAAAGTCGATTTCTCCTCGACGTTGCGCTCGAACGGCTCAAGCTGCGTTGTTTCATCGTTTACCGCAACCGCGCCGCCGTGTACTTTCACGATTTTGCCCATTTCATCGAGAGCGTTCAGGTCGCGCCGAACCGTCGATACCGACGCTCCGAGCAGCTCGCACAGCGCATTTATCCCAACGCTTTTTTCGCGATTTACCGTTTCCGTTATTATTGAATATCTTTCTTCTGTCAGCATTTTATCAATCCTCTTTTGATTTGTTTTGACTTTTCTTGACTTTATATTACCACATCGGTCATAAAAAGTCAAGCGATTTCGTTCAAAATAATTCAAAAACGCTCAATTTTGGTAGCCGTTGACAAATCGCAAGCGCTTTTGTTGTGCATTTTTCACAAAAAGACTTACTTTATTGCAATACTATCTTACAATTGTTCTCCGAAAAAGCCGAAATTATTCAAAATCGCTCACAAAAAAATCCCCCGAAATTCGGGGGACTTTGTGATATTTCAGTCTTATTTCGTGAGCGTTTCAAGCTCTGCCGCCATCTGCGAGATATCTTTTACCATCGCGCCGAGCGTTTCCGTGCCTGCGCTGTTTTCCTCGATTGCCGCCGCAACGTGGTGAATTGCCGCGGAATTTTCGCGGATTGTGCCGCTGACCTCCGTGATATTCTCGGATACGCTCTCGCCGCTTTCCGCAGCTTCGCCGATTATCGTGTTTATCTGCGTGATATTCGCGGAAATTCCGCTGCTTGACGAGCTTATAAGCTCGGCGGACTGCTTGATTTTCTCCATATAATCCATACTTTCGCGCGTAAGCTCGGTATTTTTCTTCATCGAAACAACCGTCTTTGCGATATCGCCCGTGATATTCTCGATTATAGAGCCGATTTTAGCCGCGGCGGTTTTGGTTTTGCCCGAAAGCGTCCCGATTTCGCCCGCGACAACCGCAAATCCCTTTCCGTACTGACCCGCGCGCGCAGCCTCGATTGACGCGTTTATTGCGAGAATGTTCGTCTGCATCGAGATGTCCGTGATTACCTTCGCTATGCCGATAATCTGATTTGACTGCTCGGAAAGGTTCCGGATAATTTCGCAGCTTTCGTCCGTGCTTTTGCAAACCTCGTTCATCGAGCCGTATGCGTTTGTAATCAGCTTGTCGTTTTCACCGGAAATTTTTTCGCTGTCGGCGGCGAGCGCGGCAATCTGTCCGCTCATTTCCGCGAGCTTTGAGAGATTATCGGAAATTGCGCGTATACTCTCCTCGACGCTTGTGATTTTCGCCGTGTTCCGGTCGCTTCCGCGCATAACTTCGGCGGATTCTTCGGCGATACTGCGGTTTGCGTTCGCTGAGGACGAGGAAATCCCGTCAAGCTCCGTTACCGTTTCAAGCAGCTTCTGCGACACCATAAGCGATTTCTCGCGCATAATTTTCTGCTGTTCCGCGCTCATAAGGCTTCCTATCATAGAAGCGGTGCGGCGGCTCAGAAGCGAAAACAGCGCCGTCAGCGCAACGAGGATAAGCACTCGCGGCGCTATTCCGTAAATCACCGCTCTTTTGAGCGTATCGAGGTTTGAATCGGGCGTTGTTTGCATAAAAAACGCGATGAGCTGACCCGCCGTTGTTCCGACTATCGTAAGAACCGCCGCGAAAATCGTCAGTCTGCGCGAGAAATAAAGCGCCGCCAACGCTATCGCGAACACATAAAGCGCGACAACGTGATATGTCAAAGTGACCGAAAGAAGCGTCACCAGAATTGCCGACGAACCTACTATTATATATTTCAGCGACGGGCGTTTCAGCTTCATTCCGTTGACAAGCAGCGTCGGCAGCCAGAGGATTAACGTCCCTATGATGAATGTGATTGTCATAACCACGTTTTTCACTTTGAATATTCCGACCAAGTTTAGTATGTATACCAGCGTGAATACCGCAGAGGTTATTCGCATAACCCGCGCGGCGACGATATTCGCCTGTTCTTCGTTTTGCTTCAGAAGTTCCATATTTTTCTCCTTGTTCCAAAATTTGTACTTTTCATTATACAATATTATCGGCGATTTTTCAAGTGCTTTTGCGGTATGTAAACGTTATTATATCAAAGCTTTGTAAGATTTTCAAGCGCTTCGGGGTTATTCGAGATGATTGCGCCGACCGTTTCGCAGTTTCTCATATCGGGACATTTTCCGCAGGTTTCAGCGCCTTTTTTCAGCGCGCACTGCCTTATCGCGCATAAACCGTCGCAGAACGGCGTTTTCGCGCCGTTAATCCGGCAGCCCTCGCAGTTTATCATTTCGGGCGTTATCGTCACTTTGTTAAGCTCCGTCCAGAGCGCGGCTACCTTTTCACGCAGAGCGTTGTCGTTCGCGAGAGTAGCCTTTCTCGCGTCGCATTTTTCACAGTCAAGACCGCAGTATGCAATAAGTTTGTTCATAGTAATTACTCCTAAATTTGTTTTTTCTTCTTGGGTTTTGGCGCGGGAAGCTCGTCGTAAATCGCTTCAAAAAGCTCCGCGAGATAGTCTTTGTCGTCTACGTTATCGATAAGCAGCATCGGCTTCGCGCCCTCGTAAGGCGGCTCGAAAACAGCGTTCTCAACGCGCTCGACGGCGGATTTCACGGGTTTTACAAGAAAGCGGTTATCGCATATTTCAGCCGCGATTTTCCCCTTGTAATAAATAATATACTCGCCCATCATCTGACGATAGGTGATATCCTCAAGCCCCGAAAGCTGACCGAGAATAAAATTAAGATATTCCTTGGTTGTCGCCATATTTCCTCCTTATTTTTCGCTTTTATTTCTCATTTCCGAGATTATTTTGTTAATTTTATCCGCTTCATTCTTTTCAAACACCCATTGCAGCGCATAAGTCGCGATATCGAAAATCAACACGGAAACACCGACCGCGATATAACCGCCCGCGCCGAGTTTTGCCCCGATAAGAAGATACGCGGCGAAAAGCGTTGCGGCTTCGATTATGATTAGCTCGACAAATCTTTGTATCATAACCTGCTTTACGGTCATATTTTCTTTCAGGTAAATGGGCAGGCACGGCAGCATATAAAACACGCCGAGAACAATCGGAATGTAGAAATAGCTGTAATTTATCGCAATATCTCCCGCGAAAATGCTTCCGATAACCGCGACCGAGAGCGTTGTTTCAGCGACGATTATGAGATAATTCAGCGCGATTGACTTTAAAATTTCTCCTTTTTTCATGGCGCTCCTTTCAGACAAGACCTTTTACGAACTGTTCCGCGATGATTTTGGCGTATTGCCGCGAAATCATCACCTTTTCGCCGTTGTCCATTGTCGCGATAAGCCTTCCGTTAAGCGCGGGCGTAACCGCTGAAATGCGGTAAAGGTTTATCAGAAAGGACTTTGAAGCGCGCAGGATTTTGTGCCGCTCAAGCGCTTCCTCGACCTGATACAGCCGCATTTTCACCTCGAAAACGCCTTTTTCCGTATACGCGAAAACATACTCTCCGACCGCTTCAAAGTAAAGAATATCCTTGATTTTCAGCTTCATCATATTCTTTTCCTTGTCAAACACGGCGAAAAGCTGTCCGTTATCTTCGATAAAATTCTTGATATCCGAGAACTCCTGCGTAAATTCAAAATATTCAAGTATAACTTTGTCGTCCTCGGGGGAGCTGTTCGTTCGTTCAATAAGCTTCATTTTTCCCTCCGTTTTTTTCTTGTTTATATATATTATACCAAATTTTTCGCCGCTGTCAATGCCGTTTTCCCGAAAAACCCGCAACCTGCAAAATATGAGGATAAGGTGCAGAGCTTAAACGCCTTTTAAGCAAAAAAACTCCCCTTTTATCGGACTTTTGGGTATGATTTACCGCATTGTCCGATAAAAGGGGAGATGTTTATTTATGGGTTCGCCGAGCCTTTTCGATTACAGCAGGCTCTTGTAAAGCTCTGCGATTTCTTCGACAGAGGTATCGCGCGGGTTTCCGGGACGGCAAGCGTCATCATATGCGGACTGCGCGAGGAAAGGAATATCTTCGGGTTTTACGATATCCTTGAGGTCTGCGGGAATGCCAACGTCCTCGGAGAGCTTCTTAACCGCGTCGATTGCAGCCTTTCTGTACTCATCCTGCGACATCTTTTCCGTTCCCTCAACGCCCATTGCCTTCGCAATATCGCGGTACTTCTCGCCCGTGCAGGGCGCGTTGTACTCCATAACGGTCGGGAGTATAATCGCGTTTGCAACACCGTGAGGCGTGTCGTACAGAGCGCCGAGCGGGTGAGCCATAGAGTGGACTATTCCAAGACCAACGTTCGAGAAGCCCATTCCGGCAATATACTGTCCGAGAGCCATTCCCTCGCGCCCGTCGGGAGTGTTTGCAACTGCGCCGCGGAGCGAACGCGCGATAATCTCGATAGCCTTCAGGTGGAACATATCCGAAAGTTCCCACGCCGCCTTTGTGATATAACCCTCGATAGCGTGCGTAAGCGCGTCCATACCCGTAGCGGCGGTAAGCCCCTTCGGCATCGTGGACATCATATCCGGGTCTACAATCGCCACAACCGGTATATCGTGCGGGTCAACGCAAACCATTTTGCGGTTCTTTTCAACATCGGTTATAACGTAGTTTATCGTAACCTCCGCGGCTGTTCCTGCGGTTGTGGGAACGGCGATAATCGGAACGCAGGGCTTCCTTGTAGGAGCGACGCCCTCCAGCGAGCGAACGTCCGCAAATTCGGGGTTGTTGATGATAATACCGATAGCTTTTGCGGTATCCATCGAAGAACCGCCGCCTATTGCGATTATATAGTCGGCGCCGCTTTTCTTGAAAGCTTCAACGCCCGTCTGAACGTTCTCAATCGTGGGGTTGGGCTTGATATTGTCGTAAACCTCATAAGCAAGACCGTCTTTTTCAAGAACATCAAGAACCTTCTTTGTTACGCCGAACTTGATAAGGTCGGGGTCGGAGCATACAAACGCCTTTTTGAACGCTCTGTTCTTTGCCTCAACGGCGATATTTTCGATAGCGCCCGCGCCGTGATAAGACGTTTCGTTAAGTACAAATCTGTTTGCCATATTTTTCAAATCCTTTCTCAAACTCAAAGTCCTTGTATCCGCCGAGTAGACTTTGCAGGACACATCGGCTTGTCCTTATTATACAATATATACTCGGATTTATCAAGGGGGTTTTGTAAAATTGTGCAAAATGACGATAAAATTTGGCTAAAAATACGTGCAAAATGCACAAGCGCCGAAAAATATTATTGCGATAATTTTGAAAAAGCTCTTGACATTCTAGGAAGAATGTGTTATTATATATGTAGAGGATTTGCTACCCTCTGAAATTACACTACGAGTTCAAATAAAGATTTTTTCAAATCGTCGGCTGAGCCGTTCCGCGCAAGTGCTGCGCTCATTTGAATATGACAAGAGCTGTTACCGTTATGGGCGACAGCTCTTTTTATTGTCTTATCAAAATACGCTTAATCAGTATCCGAAAATCAGCATATGACAGTCTTGAACGTTTCCGCCGTGGTAGAAATCCTTCATCATCACGGCTCTGAAGCCCCGCGCTGTAACCTTTGCGAGAAGTTCCTCGTCGCTCATATCCGTATCAAATTTCACAACGCAGTGAAGTCCCGAATCCTCGCCGGAAACAACCGAGTTTTTGAACAAATCGCAATTTTTCATTCGCTCAAACAGTTCGCTTCTGCACTTTTTATAGTGAACGCGCATTCGGTTGATGTGCTTTTCAAAGAACCCCTCGTCAATGAACCGCGCGAGCGCGTACTGCTCGAACGTTGAAACGGGGCAGGAGCAAAAACTCAGCTTTTCCTTGTATTTTTGCAGGAATTTCTGCGGGAGAACCATATAGCTTATTCTGATTGTCGAGGCAAGGCTTTTGCTGAAAGTGTTCATATAGATAACCTTGTCCATAACGTCGATGCTGTAAAGCGACGGAATGGGCTTTCCCGCAAGACGAAATTCGCTGTCGTAATCGTCCTCGATGATAAACCTGTCCTCCGAGCCGCTTGCCCATTCAAGCAGGGAATAGCGCTTTCCGACCGATGTGATAACGCCCGTGGGGAAGTGGTGCGAGGGCGAAATGTGGAGGATATTGACGTTCTCGCGCTTCAGATAATCCGCGTCAACGCCGTCCGAAAGCACGGGTATTCGCTCATATTTCAGCCCGTAATTCGCGTAAATTTCCGTTATTTTTGAATAACCCGGCTCTTCCACGGCAAAAACCCTGTCGTTTCCGAAAAGAATGTACATCAGCATATAAAGATACTCCGAGCCTGCGCCGATTATAATTTGTTCGGGAGAAGCCGTTATGTTGCGGAATTGCTTCAGATGGCGCGAAATTGCCGCGCGAAGCTCGAAAACGCCCTCGAACGGCGGCTTTTTCAGAAGATTTCCCTGATTTTCCGAAAGTTCGTCGCGCATAAGCTTCGCCCAGACGGCGAACGGAAAAAGCTTGTTTTCTTCATCAATCGCTCTCGCCGCGGGAGCGGTTTTTTCGCTTTCAATCTTCTTTTCGGCAAATAAATTCGCGTTCAGCTTCTCGGCGAAAAAGCCCTTTTGCGGAACTGACCTTATATATCCCTCGGCAATGAGTTGGTTATATGCGTTTTCGACCGTGATAACGCTAACGCCGAGATTTTGCGCGAAATTTCTTTTGGAAGGGAGCTTTTCATCGGATTTTATCGCTCCGGACTCGATATCCCGCTTTATTTTTTCGTATATCTGAACATAGAGAGGTTCGGAAATTGACTTGTCAAGCTCGTAGGTAATCATAAAATTCGCCTTTCTGACCTTATCGAAAAAGTTTATTTTGGACATTGAAATATAACCATATTTTGATTATACTATGATTATCAAAAAAAGTCAATACAAAACGGAGGAAAAAAAATGAGCGAAAATCGTTATCAGCTTAACAAGGAGCTTGCCCAGATGCTCAAGGGCGGCGTTATTATGGACGTGACAACGCCCGAACAGGCGAAAATTGCGGAAGCGGCGGGCGCGTGCGCGGTTATGGCGCTTGAAAGAATACCCGCGGATATACGCGCTGCGGGCGGCGTTTCGAGAATGAGCGACCCCGCGATGATTAAGGGTATTCAGAACGCCGTGAGTATTCCCGTAATGGCAAAGTGCAGAATAGGGCATTTCGCCGAGGCGCAGATTCTCGAAGCAATTGAGATTGATTACATCGACGAGAGCGAGGTTCTGTCGCCCGCAGACGACGTTTATCATATCAACAAGAACGAGTTCAAAGTGCCGTTCGTATGCGGCGCGAAAAACCTCGGCGAAGCGCTCCGCAGAATATCCGAGGGCGCTTCTATGATACGCACGAAGGGCGAACCCGGCACGGGTGACGTTATTCAGGCTGTAAGACATATGAGAATGATTCAGAGCGAAATCGCGCAGCTTTCTTCTCGCCGCGAGGACGAGCTTTTCGAGGAAGCGAAGCGGCTTCAGGTGTCATACGACCTTGTGAAATACGTTCACGACAATAAAAAGCTGCCCGTTGTAAATTTCGCGGCAGGCGGTGTCGCGACGCCCGCAGACGCTGCGCTTATGATGCAGCTCGGCGCAGAGGGCGTATTTGTCGGTTCGGGTATATTCAAGTCCGGCGACCCCGAAAAGCGCGCTCAGGCTATCGTAAAGGCTGTCACGAATTACGACAAGCCCGATATTCTCGCAAAGCTTTCGGAAAATCTCGGCGAGGCTATGGTCGGGATTAACGAGCAGGAAATCGCTTTGCTTATGGCTGAAAGAGGAAAATAATGGTAGGAATACTCGCACTTCAGGGCGCGTTCGCCGAGCACGCGCACTGCCTTGACAATCTCGGCGAAAAGTATCGTTTTCTGCGGAATGTCAACGATATCACGCCCGATATCGACAGGCTTATTCTCCCCGGCGGCGAAAGCACAACTCAGCGAAAGCTGCTTCACGAGCTTGAAATGTACGAGCCGCTGAAAGCGCTTATCGACAAGGGAATGCCCGTTCTCGGAACGTGCGCGGGACTTATCGTGCTTGCCGAAGCGATTTCGGGCGGCGAGGAGAGCGTTTTCGGAACGCTTCCCGTCGAGGTCTGCCGAAACGCCTACGGCAGGCAGCTCGGAAGCTTTTCCGCCGTCGGAAATATCGGCGATACGGGAGATTTTCCTATGCGGTTTATCCGCGCGCCTTATGTAAAGCGGGTTTTGTCGGATAATGTAGAAGTGCTGAACGAAACGGACGGAAAAATCACCGCGGTTCGCTGTAAAAATCAGCTCGGGCTTGCGTTTCACCCCGAACTTACCGAAGATATGCGCCTGCACAAGGCTTTTCTCGCAATGTAAAAAAAACTCCGCGCGGCTTTCTCAACCGTGCGGAGAATTTTTGTCAGCTTACGATTTTATAGTAGCTTTTCGATGTGAGAATGTAAACGAGAACGTAAACCGCGGAGTAAAACGCGAAGCAGATAAGCGTGACAATCAAAAGATAAGCGATGTCCGCAATTCCGAAAATCGAGAGAATTTTCGTTATCATCGGGAACGCGAACGCCATATGCACTCCCGCGGCGACAAGCGGCGCGAAGAACAGCGTAAGCACCTGCGAATTGACCGAGGAGCGGATTTCGCTTTTTGTCATTCCGACCTTTTGCAGGATTTCAAAGCCCTCTCTGTCCTCGAAGCCCTCCGTAACCTGCTTGTAGTACATAATCATAACCGCCGACATTACAAAAACGATGAAGAACATTATTCCGAGGAAGAAAAGACCGCCGTAAAGCGCGATTAATTCTGCGCGTCTTGCCCAGACGCCCTCGGAAACGTATCTGCTTTCGCAGATATGGCTTTTTCCGTCAAATTCGGCGCGATAAGTCGGGTAATCGTCGTCCGTGCCATTAACCAGACCCTCGATTTCGCTCATTTTTTCATCGCCGCAGTTCAGGTTTGCGCCGATATAATAATACATTTGCGGCTCGTAGTAATACTCGAACGTTTCTCCCGCTTCAAGCTCGCTTTCGGAGTGAATAATTCTGGCTTCGGAAGTGCGGATATATTTGAGGCTGTCCTCAAGATAAAGCTTGTACTGCTCCTCGAAATCCTCGTCGTTTATGAACGCGTAGCGATTGCGGACTGTGTTCATATTGTCGTAAATATCCGAGTTAGACAGCTCGTCCGTGTGGCTGCCGTCTGTGACAACGAAATCATCGACCGTTCCAACGCCTTTCAGATAGTCGGTTTCGCGGTATTCTGACGTGATAACATCGCCGTTTGCCGATGTGGACTCGGTGATTTTAAGCTCTCCCTTAATCGGAATTAAGTCGTAGGTCGCGTTTTTCGGCTCGCTTTTCAGCTTCAGAACAAGCGCCTCGCCGCGGTTTACCGTGAGATTTTCGCCCATAACTCTGTTATAGTCGGATATCGGAATGTAATAGAAATACGTCTGCGGGGTTGTCGCGCTGAGATTGTTTATTTCATCATCGCTCATCGCGTCAAGCTGAGCGGGCGTGAAAAGCTTCTTGTCCTTATAAAATGTCATAAAATAGCTGTCGGAGATTAGATAGCGATAGCGCACGAAATCGCTCGGTTCAACGCCTTTTTCTCGGGAATTGTCGTAAAGCGCCTTTTCAAACGCGTCCGCAAGGCTTTCGTCCTCCGTCGTCACGATAACCGACAAATCGCGCGGGAACAATTTTCTTATGATACTGCTGCTGCCGAAATAAAGCCCCGAAGTCGATGAAATCGTAAACAGCGCCATTGTCGCGAGAATACAGATTGAAGCAAGTCCCGCGCCGTTTCTTTTCATTCGGAAAGCCATCTGCGAGGTTGAGATGAAATGGTTCGTTTTATAGTAGTATTTTTTGTTCTTTTGCAGTAATTTGCAGAAAAAAACGCTTCCCGAAATGAACAAAAGATACGTTCCCACGATAACAAGCACGACTGCGCCGAAGAACGCCAGAATTGCGTAAACGGGATTTTTTACGATATTCGCAAGAACGTATCCCGCGATAAGCAAAACCGCGCCGATTATCGCTGCGGCGGCGTTTGAGCGCGGCGGCTTTTCGCCGGCTCTTTTCGAGTTGAAAAGGTTGATTGCGCTCATTCGCGATACCTGATAATTGCCTTTTACGAGGATAAATCCAAATAGCGCAAAGTAAATTGTCGCTTCATCGCGGATTACTTTCCAATCAATGTAGAACGTGAGTGTGTTATTTCCGCCGAGCATATTGATAAGCAGAATTTCAACAAGCTTCGAGAACAGAACGCCGAGCGAAATTCCCGCGAGAAGCGTTATGAGGAGAATAAAAGCGTCCTCGAAAACGAGAACCTTCGTGATGTCGTTCTTGCTCATTCCGAGGATATTGTAAAGACCGAACTCCTTTTTTCTGCGCTTTATGAGAAACGAATTTGTATAGAACAGCAGAACCGCCGAAAAAACCGTGAGTATAATCCAGCCGAGCCTCAGCACAACGCTTATCATCTCGCCGCCGCGCTGCGCGCGGACAAAATCGCTC
The DNA here is from genome assembly GCA_003516865.1 of Oscillospiraceae bacterium. GTDB lineage: Bacteria > Bacillota > Clostridia > Oscillospirales > Ruminococcaceae > CAG-115. The sequence continues at coordinate 28,254 of DPBR01000013.1, read as the reverse complement.
TGCGCGAGAAACGCGGTTATGTAGAATACCGTCATCATTCCCGTGCAGGCAAGCAGAAAAGGCAGGTAAAACCTGAAATTCTTCTTTATGCCGGACAGCGCAAGACGCGGGTAAAGCGAAATATTCACACCGCCTCACCTCCCGCCGCGATTACCGTGAGCGTGTCGGAGATTTTTTTGTACATCACCTCGTCGGTGCTGTCGCCGCGGTAAATCTGGTGGTAAATCTGACCGTCCTTGATGAAAAGAACGCGGTTCGCGCGGCTTGCAGCCTTGACGGAGTGCGTAACCATAAGAATGGTCTGACCCTGCTTGTTGAAGTCCGCGAAAAGCGACAGAAGCTCGTCGGACGACTTGCTGTCAAGCGCGCCCGTCGGCTCGT
>DPBR01000013.1:1076-27679 GCA_003516865.1 Oscillospiraceae bacterium | reverse complement strand
GGCTCGTCCGCAAGCAGGATTTTCGGCTCGGTTATCATCGCCCGCGCCGCCGCCGTTCGCTGCTTCTGACCGCCCGAAATCTCGTAAGGATACTTGCCGAGAAGGTCGGTTATTCCGAGATTTTTCGCGGTTGAAGCGAGCCTTTTGAACATTTCCGCCTGCGGCAGTCCCATAAGCACGAGCGGAAGCAGGATATTGTCGCGGACGGTGAAATTATCGAGAAGATTGAACTCCTGAAACACAAAACCGAGGTTGTCGCGGCGGAATTTCGCGATGAATTTCTCCTTGATTGCGGTAATGTCAGTCCCGTCAAGCAGCACGTTTCCGGAAGTCGGCTTGTCAAGCGCCGCGAGAATGTTCAGAAGCGTTGTCTTTCCTGAGCCGCTTTCGCCCATAATCGCGATATATTCGCCTTTTTCCACCGTGAACGATACGTTTGACAGCGCCGTTACGCGAACGCTCCCAAGGCGCTGTGTGTAGACCTTTTTTACGTTATGTACTTCGAGTATAGCCATAAAAATTCCTCCTTTTTTTACAATTATACCCGAACGATACGATTTTCGCCATTGATTTGCCTTACATTTGCCTTACGTTTTTGTAAGTTTAGTCGAATTTTATTTCTGTCCTTTGCAAATCAATCTTTATCAGAGTGCCGGTTTTATCGCTTTGAGCCGTGATTTTGTGACCGAGCCTGCGGCAAATCGTATCGCAGAGATAAAGCCCGATACCGCTCGCTTTGTCGTCAATTCTGCCGTTAAGCCCCGTGTAGCCTTTCTCGAATATTCTCGGCAAATCTTCGGGAGAAATCCCTATTCCCGTATCCTTAACGCAGAGCGTAAGAGGTTCTTCAAAGTAGATTGAAACGCCGCCGGAATTTGTGTATTTAACCGCGTTCGACAGCACCTGCCCGACTATAAATCCGAGCCATTTCTTGTCGGATACGATGATTTTTTCCGTGTTTTTCAGTTCGAGCGACAGCTTTTTGCGGATAAACTGCGTTGAATATTTCCTGACTTCGCTGCGTATAAGCTCGTCCGCGTTTATCTCCTCGAAAACAAAATCCGTGCTTTCGGACGAAAGCCGCACATAGCACATCGCCATCTGCACATATTCCTCAATTCGCCGAAGCTGCTCGGAAAGCTCAGCCTCGTCAATCCCGCTCTGCAAAACAAGCCGCGCCGCCGCAATCGGCGTTTTTATCTGATGCGCCCAGATTGTGTAATAATCGGACAAATCCGAGATTTTTTTCGTGCTTTCATTCAGAATTTCCGATTTTTCGCAGAAAAGCGTTTCAATCATTTTCGCGTATTCTTTTTCAACCGCGTTTTTCGCTTCGGGAAGATTTTCCGCCGTGAGCGTAATTTCCTCGGCACAGTGCCGCAGAAGCTTTATTTTTCTCATAAACGAGCAGAAATCCACGGCAAAATAGACGAGTATAAAGAACAGCGAGATTGACGCGGTGTAGATAACCGCCGCCGCAGGAAGCGAAAATCCGTGCGATATTATCGCGAAAACCGCGCTGCAAAGCGCCCAGACAATAAGCGCTGCTATTTTCGATTTTATGTACTCAAAAAGCATTTTTTACTCCACGATATAGCCGAGACCGGCTTTTGTTGAGATGAAATTCGTCATTCCGTGCGCTTCGATTTTCCTGCGCAGACGCGAAATATTCACGGTGAGCGTGTTGTCGTCGATGAAACAATCCGTTTCCCAGAGCCGCTTCATAAGCTCGTCGCGGCTCACGACCTTTCCGCGGTTCTGCATAAGCGTGAGAAGTATGCGAAATTCGTTTTTTGTAAGCTCGATTTTCTCGCCCGAATACACAAGCGCCGCTTCGGGAATATTAAGCACGGCGCCGTTGTATTCGATTGTTTCGCTCGGCGCGGCAAAGTCGTAGCACCGCCGCAGAAGCGCGTTTATTTTAGCCATAAGCACCGATAAATCAAACGGTTTCGCGATAAAATCATCGCCGCCCATATTCATCGCAAGAACAATGTTCATATTGTCGGAAGCCGACGATAAAAAGACAATCGGCGCTTTCGAGATTTTTCTTATCCGTTCGCACCAAAAAAATCCGTTGTGAAACGGAAGCCCGATATCAAGAAGCGTGAGATGCGGCGAAAAATCCTCGTATTCCGACAGAATTTCGCGGAAATTGCCCGCTGTTTTTACCTCAAATCCCCAGCTTTCAAGGTGCTTTTTCACCGCCTGCGCTATGGTTTCATCGTCCTCGGCAATAAAGATTTTGTACATATTTTCACCCCTTGTCAATAAACTAATTGTAACATATTTTCACGGCAATTTCAAGCGGTTTTGCAAACGCGATTGACAAACGGCGGCGAATGTGTTATCATAGTGAAAAAGGCGAGGTTTTTATGACTGTCGAATATATTCACGAGCCTACCGATTTGCAGTGCGGGCAGGCTGTTTTGGCGATGCTTCTCGGAAAAAAGCCCGAAGAAATCTGCAATTTCCTGCAAAACGACCGCGAAACAACCCTCCGCGAAATGCAGCTTGTCCTTGAAACAAACGGCGTTCGGTTTTCGCGTGAACGCAGACAGGCTTTTACAAGGGCGGATTTGCCGAAAATCGCGCTTTTGAGCCTTGAAACGCCGCGCTGTTGGCACTGGTCGCTGTTTGCGGACGGCGTTTTCTACGACCCGGAGCATGGAGTTCTAGATGATTTCCCGATTTCGGACAGGCGGTTTTACTGGGAGATTTTTATTGAATAAATCGCTGAATTGTGAAATTTTTTGAATTTTTATATTGACAAACTTGCAGGAAGCGCTTATAATTAATATGATAAATAAATGCACCGAAAGGAAAATGTTTATGAACGAAAAAATTCCCTATAAAACATATCTTGAGGAGTCCGAACTCCCCAAGCAGTGGTATAACGTAAGAGCGGATATGAAAAACAAGCCCGCGCCGCTTCTCAATCCGCATACTCTCAAGCCTATGACCGCGGAAGAACTTTCCGTTGTGTTCTGCGACGAGCTTGTTAAACAGGAAATAGACGACACAACGCCGTTTTTCGATATTCCCGACGAAATACGCGAATTTTATAAAATGTATCGTCCGTCGCCGCTTGTGAGAGCGTATTGCCTTGAAAAAAAGCTCGGCACTCCCGCGCATATTTACTATAAATTCGAGGGCAACAACACTTCCGGCAGCCACAAGCTCAACAGCGCCATCGCTCAGGCTTATTACGCGAAAAAACAGGGTCTGAAGGGCGTTACGACCGAAACCGGCGCGGGTCAGTGGGGAACTGCGCTTTCGATGGCGTGCGCGTATTTCGGGCTTGACTGCAAGGTATTTATGGTTAAATGCTCGTATGAGCAGAAACCGTTCCGCAGAGAGGTTATGAGAACTTACGGCGCTTCGGTTACTCCCTCGCCGTCCGAGCTTACGAATGTCGGCAGAAAAATCCTCGCCGAGCACCCCGGAACTACGGGAAGCCTTGGCTGCGCGATTTCGGAAGCCGTTGAAACCGCGGTTTCGACAGAGGGTTACAGATACGTTCTCGGTTCGGTTTTGTCGCAGGTTTTGCTGCATCAGACGATTATCGGTCTTGAATCGAAGGCGGCGTTCGAGAAAATCGGCGTGAAGCCCGATATCATCATCGGCTGCGCGGGCGGCGGCTCAAATCTTGGCGGTCTTATTTCGCCGTTTGTCGGAGAAATGCTTCGCGGCGAGAATGATTACAGGATTATCGCGGTTGAACCCGCGTCCTGCCCCAGCCTTACGCGCGGAAAGTACGTTTACGATTACTGCGATACGGGAATGGTTTGCCCGCTTGCGAAAATGTATACGCTCGGAAGCGGCTTTATTCCGTCGCCAAATCACGCGGGAGGTCTGCGTTATCACGGAATGAGCTCGATTTTGTCGCAGCTTTATCACGATAAGTATATGGAAGCTGTTTCCGTTGAGCAGACTGCCGTTTTTGCCGCAGCGGAGAGGTTCGCGAGAGTCGAGGGCATTCTCCCCGCGCCCGAAAGCAGCCACGCAATCAAGGTTGCCATCGACGAGGCGCTCAAGTGCAAGGAAACGGGCGAGGAAAAGAACATTTTCTTCGGGCTTACCGGAACGGGTTACTTCGATATGTACGCTTATCAGGCGTTTAACGACGGCAAAATGACCGATTATATTCCCACAGACGAGGACCTTGCAAAGGGCTTTGCGGGACTTCCCAAGGTTAATCTTTAATGTGAATTATCGATGAAAATAGCGCGGTTTGCCGAAAGACAGACCGCGTTTTTTCGTTAATTCAGAATTGCCGTGGCGATGTTAAGGTAAGCCGCGAAAAGCAGCCAGACGAGATAGGGTATGTTTATCAGCGCGGCTGCGGGGCGGATTTTCGCGAATTTTACTATCATCGCGATAACGAGGATTATCAGTATCGCGATAACTGCAACGGACGCCCACAGCGCTTCAAATCTGAAGAAAAATATGCTCCACGAGAAGTTTACGATAAGCTGCAAAACGTAGGTTCTCAGCGCGGATTTCACCCGTACAGGCTCGCCGTCCGAGTGGTAGATTAGAAACGCGGAAATTCCCATAAGCGCGTAGAGTATCGTCCACACAACGGGAAAAACCCAGCCGGGCGGCGAGAGCGGCGGTTTCTCAAACGTTGAGTAAAGCGTCCTTCCGCCGCCCGAAATCAGGCTCGACAAAACGCCCGTAAGCTCCGCCGACAGCACAAAAATCAACAGGTCATAGACTTTGTTACGTTTCATAGCTTGCTCCTTTGTCCGATTTTTTGTATAATATATGGACAAAATCGCTCGGATATGACGGAAAAACGGCGTTTTTTTGCGCGCTGTCGAATATTGCCCAAGCGCACCGAAATAGAATGGTAAAAAACGTTTGAGAGGTGTGTTATGGGACTTTTGCTGATTAAACTGGCGCTTCAGAATTTGCTGTTTTTCGGACTGCATTTCGAGGGCAGGAATAATTTCCCGAAGCAGCTTTCACGAAAAGAAGAAGCCGAGTGCCTTAAAAAGGTCGCGGAAGGCGATTCAGAGGCGCGCGACAAGCTTATTGTACACAACCTGCGGCTTGTCGCTTATATCGTCAACAAAAAATATCCCGACTGTAAGGACCCCGACGACCTCGTTTCAATCGGTACAATCGGGCTTATCCGCGCCGCGGAAACATTCGACTGCTCGCAGAATAACAGGTTTTCAACTTACGCTTCGAGGTGCATAGATAACCAGATTAAAATGCACTTCCGCAAGATGAAGCACAAGCAAACCGAACTCTACATCAGCGAGCCTATCGAAAGCGACGCGGAGGGAAATGCGCTCACAATTGAGGATATTATTTCGAGCGATATCAATGTTGAGCAGCTTGCGGAGCTGAAAATCGACTCGGAGAAGCTGTATCGGTTCATCGCCGAAGAGTTAGACGAGCGTGAACGTGAAATTATCTGCAAGAGATACGGCGTCGCCGATGAAAACGGGCGGATTTGCCGACCGATGACCCAGCGTGAAATCGCAAAACAGCTCGGTATCTCGCGCTCCTATATTTCTCGGATTGAGAAAAAGGCGCTTGAAAAGCTGCGCGGGAGGTTCGAGCGGGGGAGATGAAGTGCGCTTTTGCGAGAAAGGAGCAGCCGCGGCGGGCTGCTCCTTTAGTGTGTTAAAATGCTCGATAAACGGGAATTTGACGAATTAAAGCTTACATATCATAATGTATTCTTCTTCGTTTTCATCAATTATTTCAAATCCAACATTCTTGTACATATTAACTGCATAGTTTGTTTTTTGAACGGCAAGTGATGCTTGCTTATATTTTTCTGTTTTCAGTAGTTCAATCATTGATTTCATCAAAGCAGTTCCTATTCCATGGTTTCTGTATTCCGGGAATAATGATATTGCAAAAGATGGAGTTTCATTATCAACATGACCATAATCATTCATAATCCGAACCCATACGGCACCCACTATTTTTTTGTCAGACTCTGCAACAAGACAGTAATCTCCACTATGCTTTCCAAAATCTGATATATACACCTGTAGTTCAGGTTTATTAATAATATCTTTTGGAGGTGCTTTGACACCTTCGGGAATAAATATTGCCTCATATAAAAAATCGCTTAATATTTTATATTCAGCTTCTCTTATATTTCTAATCGTATAGTCCATAGATTACCTCTTCAAATTTCGTTTTGTCGGGCAGATTAACAGCCATCACATACTCATTATACCACAAACTCGCGCTTTTGTCAATCCCAAAACCACACATTGCGCCGAATGTGCGGAAAAAATGGGCTGTTTTGCGGGGAATTGGTCTTAAAAAACGTGAATTTTATATTCCTCGTCTTGACAGAGAACGCAGCTTTTATTGCACGGAGTTTGAAGTTAAGCTTAGAAATGACTCAGAAGGCTATTTGCCAAAGAGTGCGCGGATTGGAGGACCTGTCCTAAGTGTGGAGCAAGCAATTTAAGGTCACCTCTAAAAACCTTGTTTGAGCGAAGCGCACCGCCTGCTTCTGTCAACATACGCAATTTCCGATTTGAATACGGTGAAAAAGAGCTGACATATCTGCGAAAAAAATAATGCTGCGAGTGAATTAAAACAACCGTAAAAACCGCTTGAATTTTTGGCGATGATGTGTTATAATAAATGCAGAAAAGTATACGTTAAACAATTTTGAAAAGGAGAAAATGAGAAGCGATGAAAAAATACGAATTTACAAAAGACCTTGAAACAGGAAACCTCACCATAGATAACGAGCACCGCGAGCTGCTGAATGCGGTAAATTCGCTGCTTGAGGCGTGCGAAGAGGGTAAGGGCCGCGCCAAGATGAGCGAAACCGTGAAGTTCTTGAACGACTATGTTGAGCGTCACTTTGCGCACGAGGAGCAGCTACAGAAAAAGAGCGGATATCCCGGCTATGAAGCTCACAAAGCTTTCCACGAAAAATACAAGCAGACGCTTCGTGAGATAACGTCGGGAATGTCGGATAATATCAGCATTGCAGACCTTGCGAAGTTCAACGCTCATGTGAGCCTGCTTGTGAGCCACATTCGCTCCGAGGACAAGAAACTCGGCGCATTTCTGAATAAGTAAAAAAAGCGGCGGAAAACGGATTTAAAACGCCCGCTTTGCGGGCAAATTCGATTTTTTCGACAGACTGAGCGGCGCATTTTGTCAGAAATGCGCCGCTTTTCTGTTAAATTTTGACCAAATAACTCCGCAAATTTGCATATTTTTTTCACGTTAATTCTCGTTCGTTCTGAATTATCCCGCTTCACTGTTATCCGCCTATCATCATCGCGATAAGTCCAGACAAAGCGGAGAACACAAGAAAAACGGATATTATCGGCGGGCAATCCTTGACGTGAAACTATTTTTGCGAGTATTCCTTTAAAACGTCGCCGCGATAAATCCGTCTAGAAGGTTCTCGCGCCCGCAAGATGTGCAAATCCCGCCGCAGCCGCAAGCGCAATAATCATAGACAGCTTTCGCTGTGTGTTTTTCGCCGAAAGCTGTTTTTGGCGCTTGGGTTTGGAAAAAATTTTTTATGCTATCGACAAATTAAAATAACTGTGTTATAATAACGTTGTTATTTAATTAAGGCGGTGTGAAATGAGAAAAGAAAGCGCGGGCGTAACCGAAGCGCTTATTGAAAGCGCGAAAAAGGAATTTCTCGAATACGGCTTCCAAAACGCAAATCTGCGAAGAATTTCCGCCGACAGCGGCGTCAGCACAAACTCGATTTATACGCGGTTCGGCGATAAGTCGGGGCTGTTTTCCGCCGTGGTGAAGCCTGTGGCGGACGGTCTGATGAAGATGTATCTCGACAGTATCGGAGAAGCCGAAAAGTGCGGAAATGCCGCCGTTGCCGCCGCGATGGGCGACGAGGGAACGGAAGCCGTGCTGAAATATATCTATGATAATTTCGATGAATTTCGGCTTATCTTCTGCCGTTCGGCGGGCACGGAGTATGAGCATTTTATCGATAAGCTCGCTGAGATTGAAGAAAGCAGCTACAAGAAGTTTGTCGAGCAATTTGCCGAAAACGGACGAAAAGTGAGCGGATTTTTTATCCACGTCGTTTGCAGGGTGGGCTGGCATTATATTTATGAGGTCGTATCCCACGGGCTGAGCTACGACGAAGCGCGGAGCGTTATGAAAAACGTTCTGGAATTCAGTTTCGCGGGCTGGGCAAAGGTTCTCGGCGCAAATTTTGAGATTATTGAGCAGTAGAAATACTGCTTTTTATATCGCATATAGTTAGCGCAGACTAACAAAAACGGGAGGTCTTGTTGTGAAACAAAAGAAGAAAAGTTCGTTATCGGTGCTTATGCACTATGCGGGAGGGCATAAGTGGCTGACTTATATTTCGCTTGCGCTGGCGGCGATAAGCGCGTGGATTGCTCTTATACCGTTTTATGATATCTGGCGGATAATCAAGGAAATTCTTGAGGTTCGCCCGAATTTCTCGGAAGCGGTAAATATAAGCAGATACGGCTGGGAAGCCGTGGGATTTGCGCTGCTTTCGCTGTTCGTTTATATCGTGGCGCTGATGTGTTCGCACAAATCCGCGTTCCGCGTTCAGGCGAATATGCGTACGGCTATGATGGAGCATATTATGAAGCTGCCGCTCGGCTATGCGGAAGCGGAAGGCACGGGAAAAATACGCAGAATTGTCGTTGAATCGACCGCGGCTACCGAAACATTTCTCGCTCATAACCTGCCCGACAAGGCGGTTTCAATCGCGACGCCCATAGGTCTGCTTGCGATGATGATGTATTTCGATTGGAGGCTTGGTCTTATCTGCCTTATTCCTGCGGCGATTGCGTTTGCGCTTATGGGGACGCTGATGATGGGACCGAAAATGGCGGCTGATATGAAGCAGTATCAGAACGCGCTTGAAACGATGTCGTCCGAAGCGGTTGAATATGTCCGCGGAATACCCGTTGTAAAGACGTTCGGACAGACCGTTTACACGTTCAAGCGCTTTAAGGGCGCGATTGACGAATACGAGAAGTGGACGCTCGGATATACAAAAAATATGATGCTGCCGATGACGCTGTTTACGACCGCCGCAAACGGCATTTTCGCGGCAATTATCATCGCGGCGTTCGCGTTCACGGGCGAGGGCGTGACGGACGTTTTCGTACTAAGGCATCACCGCACAATTACCGGCTTCGCCTTTTTCGTTTCCTCGCTTGCTATTTTTAGTATGATTTATGAAACAAATCATACGGTCATAACGCCCAAAACTCTCACGAACTCATCCTTGGCTGCGCGGAGCTTTGCCGGCTGTTTTGCGACGTTGACGACGTTACATACGGCGGGCTGAGAAAAATCGGCTTTACGCGAACAAAAACGCTGGGTTACGGCGGGGATTGCTGCGATTTTCACTTTTATAAAAAGTAGCTTGCGGCGATTGTCCGTCTGAAAATCGATTTCTCAGAGGGACTTTTTAGGAAAGTACGTTATTTACGGAATACAAATGTTTGAACTCAATCTGTGAAATAAAAACGAGGAAAGCGACAATTTGCTTTCCTCTTTCTGTTAATATGAGTTAATTTGCATCGGAATTGCTTCAGGCTTGTTCCGGCGGCGCTGTTAAATTTTCGTTATTTCGGTGTTGCAGTAATCCAAATTTTGTGATATACTTATAAAAGAGTATATTAAAATGAGGTTTGGTTTATATGCATGAGAAAAAGAAATTCAATACAGCCGCAGGAATATTTATTCTTGCGATTGCATTTGCATATACGTTTCGTTTTTTAGGAAAAGGCGCGTTTAATCCGACGCTTTTTTCATATTTTCGGAGCTTCATCTATATCGGTCTGTTTGCCGGTTGGGGTTTTTCAATCAGACACAGAATAGTTCAGAAACAGGTGCGGAAGTATCTTACCGGCGCTGCGGCGCTTCTTGTGTTCTGGCTTATGGTACGCACGGCGAAGTATTTTATATTCCGACAGCCGGATATCTTGCGTTATCTGTGGTATTTATTCTATCTTCCGATGCTGTTTGTGCCGACGCTGGCGGTGCTTATTGCGCTGTCCCTCGGACGTCGGGACGATTACCGCCTGCCTCGTGCGGTATGGATATTGTGGGCGGTATCCGCGGCGTTATTTCTGTTGGTTATGACAAACGACTTACATCAGGCTGTATTTACTTTTCCGAAAAATTCGGACGTATGGACTGATTCAGAACACGGCTACTCGTGGGGATATTATCTTGTGGTATCATGGCAGGTAGTTTGCGCTGTTACAGCCCTGATAATTATGGGCATAAAATGTCGGAAACACGGCAGCCGTTTTCTGCTTCCGATTGTTCCTTTTGCAGCGGCGATTGCTTATACCGCGCTGTATTACGCCGGTGTTCCGTGGCTGCGTTATCTTTTCGGCGATGTCGCCGTATTCCAAAGTCTTATGTATATTCTGGCGTTTGAAGCCTGTATATCCTGCGGGTATATACATTCCAACAGCCGTTATGCGGAGCTGTTCGCTTCATCGGTCGGAACATCTATGCAAATTACCGATAACGAATTCAACGTTCGATATGCGGCGATAAACACTGAACCCTTATCATCGCCGAATATGAAAAAAGCCGCAAAATCACCTGTCAGATTGGATAACGGGCATATGCTCCACACAATGCCTATAAGCGGCGGTTACGCCGTGTGGGTTGAGGACGTATCTGCCCTGTTGAAGCTGAGGGAGGAATCTGAGAGCCTTGCGGAAGAACTGAAGGAACGCAACAATCTGCTGCGATACGAATACAAGCGCGAGGCGAAACACCGTGCCGTTGAAGAACAGAACCGCCTTTACGACCTGCTTCGTTCAGCAACGCAAAAGCAGATTGACCGTATCTCCGTACTGATGAAAGAATATCGGATAATCTGCGGAGCTTCTCCGGAAATATCGTCGGAACTGCTCGCGGAGATTGCAGTCTTGTGCTGTTATATCAAACGCCGCAAACATCTGACTCTGCTCGCCGACCGTGAACGAAAGATATCGTCGGGCGAGCTGGAACACGCGTTTTCCGAGTCGATACAAATACTGAAACTTCTGGATATCAGAGGAATTTTGTATATGGACGATATGCTGAATGAGGTTCAGGGGAGCATTGCCGCGAGCGTGCTTGATTTTTATGAGGAGGTCATTGAATATGCGCTGTACGACTTGAAAAGCGTCCATATCAGTCTTGCGGACATCGGTTATCTTCGTCTTTCGCTGAATATTCGCTGCAATGCCGACTTATCCGCACTTGCACATAAAAACAACGCGCTGTATGAGAAAGACGGCGAATATCAGCAGCTTGTATTTTTTCCGGAAGGCGGTGGAACGAAATGACGGCATTTTCGGCTCTCCCCGAATTGTGGCAGACACTCATACCGCTTCTGATAATGCTTGAAGCAGTGCTGGAACTTGGGCTGTTTCTGTATCAGGTAATTTGCAGAAGGACTGTGTTCCGCTGCTTGCCGTGTGCGATTATTTCCGTAATACTTGTCGTACTGCTGTTTTCGGTTACGCAGGGCGACCCCAATAACGGAAAAGACGCGTTTCTGCTCGGCGCTCCGTGGGGAATATTCGCGGCGGCGATTTTGCTTGGCGCGGTACATTTTTCGGCGGCGCTCCCGCGTGAATACCGCCGCAGCAAAAACGAACTGTCCGCTTTTTCGATTAAGGAAGCAATCGACAAGCTTCCGATGGGAATTTGCTTTTCAGACCCGCTCGGACGGATTATCCTCTGCAACGACCTTATGAGAAATTTGGTTTTTTTGCTGAGCGACCGTTCGCTTCAAATTATAAACGACTTTGACTCAACGCTCATAAAGGAAGATTACAGCGTTTTTCCCGACGGCACCGTGTGGCAGTTCAGAACGCAGGCTGTTTCCGTAAACGGAAACGACCGCTGGCGGCAGATTACGGCGCAGAACGTAACCGAATTGTATCACGGATATATTCGTCAGAACGAAATAAACGAGGAACTCCGCGAAGTAAACGGCAGGCTTCGGGAAATGTACGAGCGTATGGCGGACGATATTAAGGAAAAAGAAAATCTTGAGCTGAAAGTCTATATTCACGATACCATAGGAAGAAGTCTGCTGACAATTCGTGATATTATTGAAAACGGCGCTGACGCGGACGGAAAGCTTGAGGCATTGCGGGAAGCGGTAAGCGTGCTGTCAAGCGACCGCGCGCGGTTAAACTGTACAATGGACGAGGTTCGGGAAACCGCCGAAAAGCTTGGCGTGAAGCTGCACGCCGAAGGCGGTTTGCCGTCGGGTTCAACCGCCGAAGCGCTCACTGCCGCTGCTGTCGCAGAGTGCGTGACAAACTGCGTAAGGCACGCGGGCGGCAACGAGGTGTATGTCCGTATCGCCGCGCGAAACAGCGCCGTTTATGACATAACCATCACCAACAACGGAAAGAAGCCGGAAGGTCCGATAATCGAGGGAAGCGGCCTTTCCGGTTTGCGCCGCCGCATTGAAGCGGCAGGCGGCGAAATGCACACGGCTTTTTCTCCGCGATTTGCGCTGCTGATTACGCTTCCGGAAAAGGAGAACGAATTATGATTAACACAATACTTGTCGAGGACGACCTGTATATACAGAAACACTTGGCAGAGCGGCTTCTGGCGGACGGCGGCTTCAACCTCGTCGGAACATTCCGCGACGCATTTGAAGCCGAAAACTATTGCAGACATACGGTTCGGCTCGTATTGATGGACGTACAGACCCAACGCAAACATTCCGGACTTGCCGCGGCAAGGCGAATTAAAGAAAAAAATCCGCACATAAAAATCGTCATCGTAACTTCGCTTGTTGACCCGGAAATACTCTCGCAGGCGCGTCAGGGAGCCGCAGACAGCCTGTGGTATAAGGACCACGGAACGGCTGAGCTTATGGATATCATAAAGCGTACTCTTGCCGGCGAGCATATATTCCCAAACGCTTCGCCGGCTGTTGAAATGGAAGAAACTATGTCCGACAAGTTTTCTCAGCGGCAGCTTGACATACTGCGTTGGTATATCCGCGGGCTTACATATCAGGAAATTGCCGACAAAATTGGGATAACCAAGCGCGGAGTTCGCTGGGCGCTTGACGATATGGTTGAAAAGGGCGGCTTTGAAAACCGCGAAGCTCTTGTTGCAACCGCAATTGAAAACAAACTTATGGTAACAACCCTGAAAGATGAATAACGTCCCCCCGCCCCGAAAGGTTCGGGAATGTTCTTTTGAAAAGACGTAAATTTCTTGCTTACTGTCACAAGTGACAGTGACAAGTCGGGAAAACTGTGTTAGAATATAAACAGGAAAATATCCGCTGCTACTCGAAAAAACAAAAGAAGGAATCGAATATGGCTAACACCTGCGCAATTTGCGGAGCGTCAATAAACGTGTTCCGATCCCAGAAGCTTGCGGACGGCAATTATCTCTGCCGAAAGGAATGCTGCAAGAAGGCGCTGAAATACTTCGACCTTGTACAGGCAGACCTTATCGAATATAAGGAGCACGCCGCTCAGGTCGAAAAGGGAACGAAAATATGGCAGCAGCTTTTTGTCCCGAATCTGAAGAACAAGAATATGAAAAAGACGCTTTCTCCTGTGTATGCGTATCCCGACATCGGACTGATGGCGCTTGTTGAAACGCGATACAAGTTTATGAATTTTGGTAAGAGCGAACACGCCTGCGTTTATCGTATTGCCGACCTTGTAGGATACGAAACGAAAACCGAAACGATGGTAGTGGACGGTAAGCAGCAGAAAGAATATTTCGTTCACTACTCCTTTGCGAACGTATGCGGAATGTCGTATTTTCGTGTGAAATATTCAAATCAGTCGGAATGTCTGGCGGCGGCGGAATATTTCAACAAGCTGTTCGGTATTCAGAAAACGCTTGGGAACTCAATAAACAACGCTAACAGGCAAATCGACGCGATAAAGAGCGTTGTATCCGCGGTAAGCGCAGCCGCAAAGAGCAACGAAAGCGCGGACGACAAGGCTCGTTCGGCGTTCACTGCTCTTGACGCAGCGATTTACGGCGACCGTTCGGAATTGTCCGCAAAAGCGGACGAGGCGCTCGCGCCATTCAATGCGTGAGTTTGTGGAGGTATGCAAATGAAATTAAGAAAAAAATCCGCCGTAATTGCGCTGTTGATATCGGTGATGCTTTGCGGCTGCGCGGTTAATGAGCGGGATAACTCAAGCCGTTCTGCGAGCGGCACCGGAAATTCCGGTTCAGAAACGTCAAAAGAAAGCACAAACAGTTCCGAGTCTTCTTCGTCAAGCGAGAAATCAGAGCCCGAAAGCGCTCCCGAGCCTTCTTCGTCAAGCGAGAAATCAGAGCCCGAAAGCGCTCCCGAGCGGATTGACCCGCTTCTTGAGGAGCTTTGCGAGCAAATGAACAAGGGCGGCTATTCGGCGGGAATGGCATTCGTCGGATTTGTCGATCCCGCTTCAAGCGACGTCAAGGATTGTCTGAAAAGCAGCAAAACTGCGGAAAAATACGCTTTTCTTCGCTCCGCGCCGATTATTGACGTTGGAGGAGACGAGCTTTACGCGGTTGTGACAAACAAGAATTGCAGCGCTGTCGTTTGCCCCGTTGAATTGACCGAAAACGCGGAATATGACGTCATAACGTACGATATTCTTTATAAAATCGGCGGCGCGGAGTATTTCCTGCTGCGGTGCAACATAAGCGAGATTTATTCAAACGCGGCGGTCTTGTTCAGCAGCCCCGACGAGGATATCGACGAATTTCCGATGCGGTCGGGAAAAGACGGCAGTCTGTGTGTTGCCGAGGGCGTGCTTGACTTCACGATTTACGGCGACAATGGCGCTGAAGATGACAAAAACATAAAAATAGCGACTGAAATTCTTATGGAATCCGCAGAAGTGAGCGAGCGCGTAAAACAGGGAATGACGCTTATGTACACGGAAGAAAAGCAGATTATCGATGGGCGCGAGTGCTATATTTTTACGCTCGGCACAAATCGTGAAGAGCAGTTTGTAAGAGAATATCTTTATGGCGTTTGCGACAATCTTATCTATTCGTATGACGCTTTGAACGACTCATGGAACGTTCTCGGCGTAGGCTGAGAAGAATAATATCGAATGAAAACGGAGGTAGCATTATGGGAATTTTTGACAAACTGAAAAATTCGGCACAGCAGGCGGTGAATTCCACGATTCAATCCGCAGTCAGCAAGCGCGAAACGTTTACGTTCGCGGCTCTGCCCGAAAGTCTTGCGGAGCTTCAGGCTCTGCCCGAAGCAAGACTTGACACACCGTTCGAAACGGCGGCGCTTACCGTTCTTGCATTGTGCGCTTATGCGGCGGATAAGTCTATCGGAACCGAGATGCTTAACTGGCTGAGAGGTCCGCGCCCGCTTAACGGTCAAGAGATATCGTTCCTGAACGACCGTTTCCGCGATGGAAAGACATACCTGCCATTCACTTATTTTGTGGGTTCTACGCCCGACAACAATTACACGCCGTCCCAGCCTTATACAATCGCGGTTGAAAGCAGTCACGTTTCCGCAGAAGAAGCGGGCTATATGAAGCTTTTCATTCCCTGCGGCGGCGCGGACGACCCTCGTCCGATAAAGCTGCGTCAGCGCGGAAGCGACGGAAAGTGGTTCCTGTGGGAGCAGTATTTGCTTACGGGAGTACGCACACCCAAATCAGCCGACCCTTGGGCATAAAAGGAGGTATTATTTATGGAACTTATCGGAAAATGGAAAGTCAAGGAGCTGCTCTTCCCTACCGGCAACGGTATGGTGTCCTACACACCGGAAAATCTGCCGGAGGGAGATAACGTCGATGAAATCATCATGATGCTCATGAGCAGGGTTGAATTCACAGAAGATGGTTTAATGAATACATTGATGCGCGTTCCCGAGGATAAAATCGAACTCGCGAAGTCGCAGGGCGCCGTGATTGATGCGGACGGCTTTGCGCCGATTGAACAGACCACCTGGAAAGAGAAGGACGGTAAGTTTTACTACGATACCAAGGTCGAGGGCGAGGTTCTTGGGGAGGCGGTTGACCCATTCGCCGAGATACCGGTGGATGAGAACGGCTGTCTGACCATCGCGTATGGCACGATGATACTCGAGCGCGTCTGAGACCGACGCGGCTCGGACAGATTATTATCGGCGAAATGTCGGTAATAAAAAGCTCTGATTATATGCAAAAAGCGCCCGGCTGCCGTATCGCAGCCGGGCGTTTTATTTTCGGGTTTCAATTAGCCGACATCAGACATTTTTGTTCTCAATATCGGTTTTCTGCTCAGAGATTTCTATTGCAAGCTTAGTTATTGAATCGAAAAAATCATGTGCATACGCGCCGTTATATTTTTCGGTAACCTTGCTGCCGTTTTCTTTTCGGATAATGCGTATCTGACTGTCAGTCGCGTCCATCAGATATGGGGCGGGGGCGGAATACGCGGGAAGCTGAACCGTATTCAGCAGCATTTCAAGCGTTTTCCATTTTTCATCGTCTATGGGGATATCACAGCAGTTTACCCGTTCATCGTCCTTGTAATCGCGCAAAAAATCGCAGTTAAGATAATGCCCCGCGGGGTTATCACATTCCGCTTCACCAAAAGAAATGCTGAAGCAACTATTGGCATTGGAATGTGATTGGCTCCATGTGAAAGAAATAAGCTCCGGTGTATTCGTTTCGGTTCGATTTTCATTGACTGAACAATTCATAATAAATAGACTCCTTTCGGTTTTTACGTCAGCTCGTCGCTGTCAAGGAATATCGTAAACGGACCGTCGTTGAGAAGCTCGACCTTCATATCCGCGCCGAATTCTCCCTGTTCAACGACCTCGATTTCCTTTTTGCACTCGGAAATAATGTAATCGTACAGCTTTTCAGCCATATCTGGCGCTCCCGCCTTAATAAAAGAAGGTCTGTTGCCCTTTTTGCAGTCCGCATAGAGCGTAAACTGCGAAATAAGCAAAAGGCTGCCGCCGACGTCTTTAAGTCCGAGATTTGTCTTTCCGTTTTCATCTTCAAAAATACGCATATTAACCATTTTGCGTATCATTTTATCCGCGATTTCAGCGGTATCTCCGTCCGCGACGCCTATAAGCACCATAAAGCCTTTTCCTATCTCGCCTTTGATTTCGCCGCCGATTGTCACCTTTGAGCTTGTCACTCTCTGAATTACAAAACGCATTTTTTCTCCTTTTCAAATTTCGTTCGATTTCGCGGATTAATAGTATTCCGCGCATACTATGCCAACGCTTTGCGTTTACCCTTATTATATCACATTTTTCCCGTTGTTTCAATAATTTGAGCAATTTTTTTGAACGGCTCTTGACTATTTCGACGTTTGAGTGAAAATGCGTATAGCACGCCGACTGTTTCTGTATCGCAATCTGCGCGAAAAGTATGACCCCGCTTCTCGAAAACGTCGATAAAAAATGAGGAAAGCGATAATTGCTTTCCTCATTCTGTTTATTTAGCGATAATCCGCGGCACTGTTATTTCGCGTTTTTGTTTGCTTTGCGCTTGTTCAGGAACTTTATCAGGAACATAACCGCGAGCATAAGCACAATCGACGCTCCGAGAACCACGAATACGTTCTGAATAAAGCCGGAGATGATATATCCCACTGCACAAACCGCCGCAACCGTAAGCGCGTAGGGAAGCTGCGTGGAAACGTGGTTAACGTGGTCGCACTGCGCGCCTGTCGACGCCATAATCGTCGTATCCGAGATAGGCGAGCAGTGGTCGCCGCAAACCGCGCCCGCAAGGCAAGCCGAGATGCATACAATAACCATCTGCGGGATTTCTCCTGTAGAAGCCGAAGCCGCGATTTCCACGCTGAATACGCTCGTTACAATCGGGATAAGAATACCGAACGTACCCCAAGACGTGCCGGTGGCAAACGCAAGACCGACAGCGACAAGGAACAGGATAACAGGGAGAAGAATGTGAAGAGCTGTCGCGCTTTCAACAATTCCCGATACGAACGTGCCTGCTTCAAGGCTGTTCGTCATAGTTTTAAGCGTCCAAGCGAACGTGAGAATGAGAATTGCGGGAACCATCTGCTTAAAGCCGGCGGCAATCGAGTCCATACACTCGGTGAATTTAAGAACGCCGCGAATCAGGAAGTAGAAGATGATGACGATAAGCGCGCCCACAGAACCGAGCGACAATCCCCAAGCCGCGTCGCAGCCTGCGAAAGCGTCTATGAAGTTCGTTCCGCTGAAGAAGCCGCCGGTGTAAATCATACCCGCAATGCAGAAGATTATCAGAATGATAACCGGCAGAATGAGGTCGATAACCTTTCCTTTTGAACGGATAGGCGCTTCGTCGTCGTTAAAATCTTTTCTGTTTGTGGTGAACAGGTCGCCTTTTTTCGCGTTATCCTCGTGAAGCTTCATCGGGCCGAAATCCGAATCGGCGGTCGCCATAAAGATAACCATTAAAATAGTGAGCAGCGCGTAGAGGTTATATGGAATTGTGCTGATGAACAGGCTAATTCCGTTTACACTCTCGATTGTGCCGCTTACCGCCGCCGCCCAAGAGGAAATCGGCGCTATAATGCAGATAGGCGCCGCAGTCGCGTCTATAAGATACGCGAGCTTCGCGCGGGAAACGTTGTGCTTGTCCGTAACGGGGCGCATAACAGAGCCGACCGTCAGGCAGTTGAAGTAGTCGTCAACGAAAATCATTACGCCGAGCAGGAACGTAGAAAGCTGCGCTCCTCTGCGGGTTTTGATGTGAGCTGCAGCCCATTCGCCGTAAGCGCGGCTTCCGCCCGCCTTGTTCATAAGAACAACGATTATTCCGAGAACAACGAGGAACACGAGTATTCCGACGTTGTAGGAGTTCGAAATATTCGCGATAATGCCGTCCTTTACGACTGCTGTGAAAACTCCCTCAAATCCGCTGCTTTGAGAGATTGCGAAGATTATGCCGCCGGAGAGTATTCCGATAAACAGCGAGGAATACACTTCTTTTGTGATAAGCGCAAGTCCGATTGCGATTACGGGTGGGAACAGCGACCAAAGCGAGCCGACCGCCTCGGAAATGGGCGCCTGAATACAGCATCCTATGAAGAATACCACAATAAAAGCGCCGGCAATGATTTTGCCAATGTACTTTTTCATAAGTTTCTCCTTACATTTTTTGATATTACTATAATACAACTTTTTCGACGTATTGTCAATAGATTACTGAAAAAATGACAGAAATAATCTTCAAAAATTACAAATTTTCCATAAAAAAGCCTTGAAACGCTGCTTTTTGGCTGTTGTTGAGGCGAAAATTTCGATTTTTTGCAATAACCTCGCGCTGAAAATTTCAAATCTTCGAGATTGACAACAAAATGTGAATTATAATCACCTTTTTGTCGAAAAAGGAAAATATATGCATAAAATTAGTGCCGATTTTGAGGCAAAATACGATTAAAATGCCAAAACGGGTAAAAAATAAAGAAATAATATTGACATTGAGTCGAAATTGTGTTAAATTATAATATGGACGTAAAATTCAGGAAAACAGGTTTATTCGGTAACGAGGTTGTTTAAATGGCAAATTATGATGTGATAATAGTCGGCGCAGGACCTGCGGGTATTTTCACCGCGCTTGAAATGCTCCGAAAAGGCTCTAAGAAGAAGGTACTTATCATTGAAAAGGGCGTTTCCGTTGAAAAAAGAGCCTGCCCCAAGGCTAAAACGAAGGTTTGTATGAACTGCAAGCCGTATTGCCACATTACCACGGGATTTTCGGGCGCGGGCGCGTTTTCGGACGGAAAGCTGTCGCTGTCCTGCGAGGTCGGAGGCAATCTTCCGGAGCTTATCGGCGAGGAGCTTGCTCAGGCTACTATTGATTATACCGATAAGATATATCTTGAATTCGGCGCGGACCCTCACGTTGAGGGCGTGAGCAATCCCGAAAAAATCCGTGAAATACGCAAAAAAGCGATTAACGCGAACCTGAAGCTGGTTGACTGCCCGATACGCCACCTCGGCACGGAAATGGCTCATCAGCTTTATCAGCGCATTGAAACGTATCTGCTCGAACACGGCATTGATATTATATTCTCAACGCGCTGCGAGGATATTATAATAGAGGACGACGTTTGCACGGGCGTTGTCGTGACCGACAATAACGGCTGCGACCGCCGCGAAATAAGAGCCTCGAACGTTGTTATCGCCACGGGAAGAAAGGGCGCGGACTGGCTTGAACGCACCTGCGAGAGCCACAGCATCGCGCATCAGCCCGGCACGGTTGATATCGGCGTGCGCGTGGAGGTTCGCAACGAGGTTATGGAGGAGGTAAACGAGGTACTCTATGAGTCCAAGCTAATCGGCTATCCGCTTCCTTTTAAAAATAAGGTAAGAACGTTCTGCCAAAATCCCGGCGGATTTGTCAGTCAGGAAAATTACGACAACGACCTCGCCGTGGTTAACGGTCATTCCTACAAGGACCTCAAGTCGAACAACACAAACCTCGCAATTCTCTGTTCGCATAATTTCAGCGTTCCGTTCAATCAGCCGATTGAGTACGCGCAAAAAGTCGGCGAACTCACAAATATGCTCGGAAACGGTCATATTATGGTTCAGCGATACGGCGATATTCTCGACGGAAAGCGCACATGGCAGAAAGAGCTTTCTTTCGCCAATGTAAAGCCCACTCTTCCGGATGCTGTTGCGGGCGATATCACGGCTGCGATGCCTTATCGCACGATGACGAATATAATCAACTTCATCAAGGCTGTGGATAACGTCGTTCCCGGCTTTGCGAGCCGCGAAACGCTGCTTTATTCGCCCGAACTGAAGTTTTACAGCAACCGCATAAAAATGGACGAGCATTTCAACACCAACATTCGAGGCCTGCACTGTCTTGGCGACTCCAGCGGCTGGACGAGAGGACTTATGATGGCGTCCGTAATGGGCGTGCTTATGGGCAGAGAGCTTATCTGAGGAGGACGGAAAAATGCAGCTTCTGAAGGACAGAATAAGAAAAGACGGCACTATTAAGGAGGGAAACGTCCTTAAAGTGGACAGTTTCCTCAACCACCAGATGGATATTGCGCTCATAAACGAGATGGGAAAGGAGTTCCGCAGGAGATTTCCCGATGAAAGCATAAATAAAATCCTCACAATCGAGGCTTCGGGTATCGGAATTGCGTGCATAACCGCGCAGTACTTCAACTGTCCCGTTGTGTTCGCCAAAAAGACGCAGAGCATAAATATTGACGGCGAGGTGTATGCAACGCAGGTTCAGAGCTTCACTCACAACCGTACATACGATGTTATCGTAAAAAAGGCTTTTCTTTCGCCTGAGGATAACGTGCTTTTGATTGACGATTTTCTTGCAAACGGCTGCGCGCTGCTCGGACTTATCGACATCGTGAAGCACGCGGGAGCGAAAATTGCGGGCGCGGGCATTGTTATCGAAAAGGGCTGCCAGAAGGGCGGAGAGCTTGTCCGCAGTCAGGGAATACGCGTTGAGTCGCTTGCGATAATAGATGAAATGGACCCCGTAAACGGCTGCAAGTTCCGTGACGACGACTGATTTCAACGGCGAGGAGCCGAAGAAATATACACAAAACGCGGTTAAACCGCAGAAACAACAGGGAGGAAATAACAAATGAAGAAGAGATTACTCGCCGCTTTTATGGCGGCGGCAATGCTGCTTGCGGGCTGTTCCGGAAATAATTCCGACAGCGGCAGCAACGCAGGCAAAAACAAAGTAAAAGCAGGCTTCGTTTACATCGGCAAGATTGACGACGGCGGCTATACGCAGGCTCACGATCAGGGCAGACTTGCAATCGAGAAGATGGGCGTTGAAACCGCTTACGTTGAGGACGTTGCGGAAACCGTTTCCGACACCAGCGAAGCTATCCGCACCCTCATCGACGAGGGCTGCAACCTCATTTACACCAACTCTTTCGGCTTTATGGAAGGAACCGTTGAGATGGCTAAGGAGCACCCCGAGGTTAAGTTCGCTCATTGCTCCGGCTATCAGAGAGCGGAGAACCTTTCCACCTATTTCGGCAAGGTTTATCAGGCTCGTTATCTTTCGGGCATCGTTGCGGGTATGAAGACCAAGAAGAACTATATCGGCTATGTTGCGGCAAAGGGTATTCCCGAGGTAATCCGCGGCATCAACGCGTTTACGCTCGGCGTTCAGTCCGTTAATCCCGACGCTAAGGTTGAGGTTGTATTCACCGATACATGGTATGACCCCTCCATCGAGAAGCAGGCTGCAATGGAGCTTCTGAACAAGGGCGTTGACGTTATCGCACAGCATCAGGATACAACCGCTCCGCAGGTTGCGGCACAGGAAAAGGGCGCGTTCTGCATAGGCTATAACTTCCCGACCGCAAGCGCCGCTCCCGAAGCTTACCTCACCGCTGCTTGCTTCAACTGGGCGACATTCTACACCGAGGACTGCCAGAGAGCAATCGACGGAACTTGGACAAGCCGCGCTTATTGGGAAGGTCTTGCGGCTAATATGACTTATCTCGACGACCTCACTTCGCTTTGCGCAGAGGGTACTCAGGAGAAGGTTGACGCTGCGAAGAAGGCTATTATCGACGGCACTCTCGAACCGTTCACCGGTCCTCTCTACGACCAGGACGGCAACCTCAAGGTTGAGGACGGCGTTAAGATGACCGACGACGAAATCTGGAATATGGGCTGGTTCGTCAAGGGCGTTGTTGGCACTATCCCCGCATAATCAAACCGAATATCAGCAGAAGCAGGCTGCGAAAACAGCCTGCCCTGCTTGTTTTCACGAGCGGTATGCAGCCGCGTACCGTTTGTGAAAGCAGGCAGTTGTTTTATACGCAATATTTTTACCGGCAAAAAACGGGAGGTACAAATGTCCGAACCATATATCAGGCTGAAGAATATCTGCAAGAGCTTCGGCAAAGTGCAGGCGAACAAGAACGTATCCATTGACGTGAAAAAAGGCGAGATTTTGGCGCTTCTGGGCGAAAACGGCTCCGGAAAAAGCACGCTCGTCAATATGCTGAGCGGTATTTATACTCCCGACAGCGGCGAAATCGAGATTGACGGGAAAAACGTTGTTTTCCGCTCGCCCAAGGACGCAATCAAAGCGGGAATCGGTATGATTCATCAGCATTTCAAGCTGATTGACGTGCTGACTGCCGCGGAGAATATCGTTATCGGTCAGAAAAACAGCGTTTTCGTAAGCAAAAAGAAGATGAACGCGCGGATAAACGAGCTGAGCCAAAAATACGGCATTTCAATAGACCCGAACAAGAAAGTCTATAATATGTCCGTCAGCGAAAAGCAGTCGGTTGAGATAATGAAGATACTCTATCGCGGCGCGGACGTGCTCATTCTTGACGAACCGACCGCCGTGCTTACCCCGCAGGAAATACGCGCGCTGTTTGAAATCCTCCGCGGAATGAAAGCGCACGGCTGCTCGATAATAATCATCACCCACAAGCTCGCCGAGGTTATGGAGATATCCGACCGCGTGACGGTTCTTCGCAAGGGCGAATCAATCGCAACCGCCGTTACAAAGGACTCCACGCCGCAGGAACTGACCGAAATGATGGTTGGAAGCGCGGTTTCGCTTGAAATCGACCGACCGAAAGAAAAGCTCAGCGAAACGCCTATGCTGTCGGTAAATTCTCTTTCAAAGAAGTCGTTCGACGGCGTTGACCTGCTGCGGAATATGAGCTTCGACCTCTACGGCGGTGAAATTCTCGGCGTCGCAGGTATCGCGGGAAGCGGACAAAAAGAACTTTGCGAGATAATCGCGGGGCTTATGAAAGCGGACGGCGGCTCTGTGAAATTCGGCGGCGAGGAGATGCTTGGGCTTTCTCCGCGTGCAATTCTGAAGCGCGGAATAAGTATGAGCTTCATTCCGGAGGACAGACTGGGAATGGGTCTTGTCGCGGGAATGAGCGTTATGAACAACGTTATCCTGAAAAGTTATAACCGCAATCCCGGACCTTTTCTCGACAAGAAATTCGCAAAAAGATTGGCGGAGCAGATTGTCCACGACTTCGACATCTCCACTCCGTCCGTTTCTCACGAGGTAAAGAAGCTTTCGGGCGGAAATATTCAGAAAGTTCTGCTCGGACGAGAAATCTGGCTTTCTCCCAAAGTGCTGATAACCGCCTATCCCGTGCGCGGACTGGATATCGGCGCTTCCTACAACATCTACCGTGTGCTTAACGAGCAGAAGAAAAAAGGCGTTGCAGTGCTGTTTATCGGCGAGGACCTCGACGTGCTCAAGAGCATTTCCGACCGCCTGATGGTAATTCACGGCGGCGAGGTTGTCGATATCGTCGACCCGGAAAAGGTGACGAAAGAGGATATCGGAATGATGATGCTGGGGCATAAGCCCGGCGAAGAGGGAGGCGAGGCTGTATGAGCATTGCGAACAGGATACATATAACAAAGCGTACGGGAGCTTCCTCCGGCGCGCAGCTTGCGGCAAGGCTCATCGCTATCGTTATCGCGCTGGCGGCTTCGGGGCTGGTAATGCTGATTATGGGCTATCAGCCGTTTGCTATTTTCGGGAAGATAATCACGTCGTCGCTTTCGACATTCAGCCGTTTCGGCGAAACAATGAACAAGACGATTCTGCTGACAATGCTGTCGCTTGGTATTTCTGTGGCTTTCCGAATGAAATTCTGGAATATCGGCGCGGAAGGTCAGTTCTATATGGGCGCGTTCGGCGCGGCGCTTATCGCGTTTGGATTTCCCGACCTGCCGGCAGCGGTTCTTCTGCCTGTAATGGGGCTTTCCGCGTTTGTTTTCGGCGGATTGTGGGCGATTATTCCCGCGCTTATCAAGGCGAAATTCAACACCTCCGAAACGCTTGTGACGCTGATGATGAACTATATCGCTATTTCGTTCATATCCTATCTGCAATATGGTCCATGGAAAGACCCGGAATCGCTCGGCGCTGCGAAAATCGCGAGATTTTCCGACAACGCAATTCTCCCAAAGGTGTTTGGTATTCACGCGGGCTGGATAATTATGCTTGTGATGGTTGTCGTTATGACAATCGTTCTGAAATACACAAAGCTCGGTTATCAGATTGACGTTCTCGGCGAGAGCGAAACCACCGCAAAATATGCGGGTATGAACACGCTGAAAATAATGATTATAGCAGTGCTGCTTTCGGGCGGATTGTGCGGCGCTGCGGGCTTTATGCAGGCTTCCGCAGTCGAAAAGTCCATCACCGACCAGATGTCGGGCGGGCTTGGCTTCACGGCGGTTATCACGGCTTGGCTCGCAAAGCTTAAACCTCCGGTAATAGTTGTGGTATCGTTTATGTTCTCGATGCTTCTCCAGAGCGGAAAAGCGCTTCAGGTAATGGGTATTCCGTCCTCGATAACCGAAGTTTTGCAGGGCGTTATAATCTTCTTCGTTCTCGGAAGCGAGTTTTTCATCAACTACCGCATTTCGTTCCGCAAGGCTGAAAAGGAGGACTGAAATGGATATTCTGAATGAAATTTCGCTGTTTTTGCAGACTTCTGTGCAAATGGGAACGCATATTCTGTTCGCGATTGTCGGCGGTATAATATGCGAGAAAGTCGGAAATATGAACCTCGGCATAGAGGGTATGATGCTTATGGGCGCGGCTGTCGGCTTTCAGGTTGCCTGTGCAACCGCAAATCCGTTTCTTGCCGTGCTTTGCGCGGGACTTGCGGGACTTGTCGGAGCGCTTATTTACGCGTTCATCACGGTTACGCTGCGCGGAAATCAGGTCGTGACGGGACTTGTCCTTACGATATTCGGAACGGGAGTTGCGGGATTTATCGGAAAATCCGTTTCGGGAAATACCGTACCCGCCGCGGTTGTAAATGCGTTCAAACCGTATGATATCCCTGTTTTAAGCGATATTCCGATAATCGGAAAAGCGCTGTTTTCGCAGAGCGGATATGTTCAGGCGGCGATTGTCGTGGCGATTTTGGCTTATTTTTACATCAAAAAGACGCGTTTTGGGCTTAATATGCGCGCTGTCGGCGAAAACCCCGCCGCGGCTGACGCTTCGGGCATCAACGTCACGCTCTATAAGTACGTTCACGTTCTGGCGGGCGGCTTTTTGTGCGGAGTTGGCGGCGCGTACCTCTCGACCGTGTTCCTCACCACATGGCAGGATAACGTAACGGCAGGCGCGGGCTGGATTGCCGTTGCTCTGGTTATTTTCAGCACATGGAACCCGCTGAAGGCGATTTTCGCGGCGTATCTGTTCGGTATGCTCAAAGGTCTGAACTTCAAGATGCAGGGCTGGGGATTTTCGGTACCCTCGCAGATACTCGAAATGCTCCCCTATATCGCGACAATCGTGGTGCTGATATTCATAACGCTTCGCAAAAAGCGTGAAAATCAGCCGCCAAAAGCGCTCGGCGACCCGTATTTCAGAGAAGAAAGATAATAAGACGGCAGACGCTGAAAAGGCGTCTGCCATTTTTACACGGATTGTTTCTTATCACGGATAAACCTTATCCGTAAGAATTTTATGGCGCGTTTTTTGGAATTGTAAATAACAAATCGGTGCGAAAATTATACAGAATTGACGAAAATGTGCGAAAGGTATTGAAAAAAAGTCGATTATAGGATATAATTAAAGGTAACCTCTAAAAACCGGGACACGAGCAGATTTCGT
>DPBR01000013.1:0-797 GCA_003516865.1 Oscillospiraceae bacterium | reverse complement strand
ATAGAAATCTGCCGTGAAGGAGGCTTTTAGAGGTTACCTAAAGTATATTTGCCCGATGCCGTCCGGTGAGGCGGCACACTATTTTTAGCCGAAAACGGCTTGGAGAGGAAGATTATTTTGGCAGAGAGCAATCTTACCGAGAACATTAAGCGAGTTTTATTCACGGAAGAGGAAATAAAGGCGAAAATTGCCGAAGCGGGCGGGGAGCTTAGCGAAAAATACGCGGGAAAACCGCTGCTTCTGGTCAGCATACTTAACGGAGCGTTCATTTTTATGGCGGATTTATGCCGCGCGGTAACGATACCCTGCGAGATAGCCTTTATGTGCGCGAAAAGCTATTACAGCGGCACGCAGTCTTGCGGAGAAGTCACTATTTCAAAGGATTTGACTCAGGATATAAGCGGATATCACGTTGTAATTGTCGAGGATATTATCGACACGGGACGCACGCTCAAAGCGGTTGTCGAAATGCTGAAAAAGCGCAATCCGCTGTCGCTTGAGGTAATAACCCTGCTTGACAAGCCGTCAAGACGCGCCGTTGAATTTGAAGCGGACAAGGCGCTGTTTACGATATCTGACTTTTTTGTAATCGGGTATGGTCTGGACTGCGGCGAAAAATACCGCAATCTCCCTTATATCGCCGAATACGGCTCGGCGGCGGAATAAATACGGAAAGCCTTCTTTGTTTTATAAAGCGAAAGAAGGCTTTTTTATCTAGGGCTACACCGCATAATTATTATCGTTTAATCGCGCCGAGGTTTTTTCGTCAGAATAAACAAAACGACCGCAGGAATACT
>DPBR01000026.1:30297-32990 GCA_003516865.1 Oscillospiraceae bacterium | reverse complement strand
ATTATGCGGTGTAGCCCTAAAACGGGAGAACTTTCACATTCTCCCGTTTTTGTTTTGTTGTAATCAAGCGTATGGAGCATCTCGGCAGGGGTAGCTTGGATTTATTCTTTGAGTGAAAACTCAGCGCATAGGGCGATAGCAGAAACTTAAAGTCTGAACGCGAAGCGCCGCTCAGATATTTTCAAGCGATTTTTCGAGGAAAGCCTTTGTTCTGGGGCTTTTGGGGCTGGTGAAAACCTCGTCTGGGGTACCTTCTTCCTCGATGATACCGTCTGCCATAAAGATGACTTTATCTGCGACGCCGCGCGCGAAATTCATCTCGTGCGTAACGACAATCATAGTTCTGTCTGAGCTTTTAAGACCGCGGATAACGCGGAGGACCTCTCCGGTAAGTTCGGGGTCGAGAGCGGAGGTCGGCTCGTCAAAGCAGAGGATTTCGGGGCTTAGAGCGAGCGCTCTTGCGATAGCTACGCGCTGCTGCTGACCGCCGGACAGGTTGCACGGATAGTCGTGCGCCTTTTCCTCAAGCCCGACAGTCCTCAGAAGTTCAAGCGAATTGTCCTCAATCTCCTTGAAAATGCGTTTTTTCTCGTCCTTGGGGAGCTTCTTCCCGTCCGTCTGCAAAAGTTCGCGCGCAAGCGAAACATTTTTCAGAACGGTATACTGCGGAAAGAGGTTAAACTGCTGAAAAACAAGCCCGAACCGCAGCCTTTTTTCACGCTTTTCCGAATCGGAATAGACGGTCTGCGCGTTGAAAAGCTCTTCACCGTCAACGGAAAAGCTTCCGCCATCGGGTCTTTCGAGAAAGTTAAGGCAGCGCAAAAGCGTTGTTTTCCCGCTTCCCGAAGAGCCGATAATCGCGAGAACCTCGCCCTTTTCCATAGAAAAGCCGACATTTTTGAGAACCTCGGTTTTCCCGAAGCTCTTTTGTATTCCGTTTACTTCAAGAAACGCCATAAATCCTCCTCAGCCCGAATAGTAGTTCAGCTTGCGCTCGACGCGGTTAAGCAGGATTGTAAGCAGTCCCGAAAACAGCAGATAAAACGCGCCGATATAGAACATAGGCCAGATAAGCGCTCTCTGAGCGACAATCTGCTGAGCCGCCTGAACCAGCTCCACAACCATAATTACGCGGGCAAGCGAGGTATCCTTTACAAGGGTGATGATTTCATTTCCCATAGGCGGAACGATGCGCTTGATGACCTGAAACAGCACAATCTTGAAGAAAATCTGCCTTTTTGTCATTCCGAGAACCATTCCCGCCTCATACTGACCTTTGTGGATACTTTCAATTCCGCCGCGGTAAATCTCCGAGAAATAGCAGGAATAGTTTATCACAAAAGCGATAAGCACGGCGAAAAGCCGCGGGAGCGCGCTCCAGCCGAAAATAAGCCCCGGACCGTAGAACACTATTATAATCTGAAGCATAAGCGGCGTTCCGCGTATAATCCAGACAAAAGTCTTTACAATCCACTTTATGGGCGGGATTTTCGACATCGAGCCAAAGGTAATCAGAAGCCCCAGCGGAAGCGAGCAAACAAGCGTCACTCCGAAGATAAGGAGCGTTGTGAGAAAACCATCGGCAAGCTGCGCGGTTACTTCAAGAAACGACATATTTTCACCCTTAAATCAATCAGTTGAACGCGTAAACGTCAGAAAGCCCATACTTTTCGCAGAGAGCCTTGAGGCTTCCGTCCTTAACCATCTCGTCGATAGCGGAGTTAATCTTCTTCTGAAGCTCGGTATCGGTCTTGCGGATACCAACGGCATACTCTTCGGGAGCGAGGT
Source organism: Oscillospiraceae bacterium (assembly GCA_003516865.1). GTDB lineage: Bacteria > Bacillota > Clostridia > Oscillospirales > Ruminococcaceae > CAG-115. The sequence continues at coordinate 31,202 of DPBR01000026.1, read as the reverse complement.
TTACGTTATCTACAATCATAAGGTCGGCGTAATCCGTGCCGTCACCAACGGAAGCCTTAGCCATAACATAGTCGATAACGCCGATTTCGGTAGTACCCGCCTTGATTTCCATAAGAACGTCCTTCTGAGCGGCGGAACCGTTGTAATTCTTGCTGAGAGTTTCATTCGATGTAACTGCGTTTTCGCCTGCGGAGCCGATTTCAGCGGTAACGGAAGCGCCCGCCATAGACTCGATATCCTTGTACTTGTCCGCATTTGACTTCTTGATAACGGCAACCTGTCTGTTTCTGATGTACGGAGTGGAGAAAATCATCTTTTCGCCGAGCTTTTCGGTTACGGTCATACCGTTCCAGATAACGTCGATTGTCTTGGACTCAAGCTCAAAAGTCTTGTTATCCCAGTTGATTTCCTGGAACTTGGGCTTAACGCCGAGCTTCTCGCAGACGCTTGTGGTGAACTCGGTTTCAAATCCGGTAAGCTCGCCCGTGCTGTCGTCAAAATAGTTCATCGGCTTGAAATATGTAATTCCGACAACAAGCTCGCCCTTGTCCTTGATGTAATCCCAGTCTTTCTTCTCGCCGCCGTTACAGCCGCAAAGTCCGATAGCCGCCGCAGCAGCAAGAAAAATCGCCATAATTCTCTTTTTCATTGTTGTTTCCTTCCTTATTTGTCATAGTAATACTTTAGCACGCCGCATTGTGTGTCTGAGCCAATGATAATTATAACACATTTTTCGCCGTTTGTCAACAGCGCAAGATGACATATTATAAGGTCACCTCTAAAAACCTCGTTTGAGTGAAAATGTGTATAGCACACCGACTGCTTCTTTCAACAAGCGAAATTTTTGACGTGACGGCGTCCGTACCGTCACTTGGTTATTTCGCTTTGCAACATCGTGTTGCACC
>DPBR01000026.1:29571-30014 GCA_003516865.1 Oscillospiraceae bacterium | reverse complement strand
ACCGGTTTTTAGAGGTTCCCATAAGACTAAGCAGGATATTTATTGGTTGTATTGTATAAAAAATCTGTCAATTTTTGGGTTATATTCACATAAATTCAGTAAACCCCTTGCTTATTTGATAAAAAAGAGTTACAATATAATTTGGTACTGTAAAGAAACAAAGTTCACGAGCAAAATGTGCAAAAAGTGAACAGCAATTAAAGGAGCAGGGAAATGCCAATAACCGATTTACTTGAACAAAACGCCGAGAAATACGCAAACGAAGTTGCGCTTGTAGAGGTAAACCCGCAGATTACGGAGAAGCGGCGCGTTCTCTGGAAAGACTACGATTTGATACAGCCCACGTCGTCGCAGTGGTATCGCCGCGAGATAACGTGGAGCGTGTTCAACGAGAAAGCTAACCGTTTCGCGCAGCTTTTGATGAGCCGCGGCGTGAAAAAGGG
>DPBR01000026.1:28947-29306 GCA_003516865.1 Oscillospiraceae bacterium | reverse complement strand
ATGAACTGTCTGGAGTGGCTGCCGATATATTTCGGAATACTGAAAACCGGAGCGCTCGCCGTGCCGATGAATTTCCGTTACAGCTCCGAGGAAATCAAGTATTGCCTTGATTTGTCCGACTCGGACGTGCTGGTGTTCGGACCTGAATTTATCGGAAGAATTGAGTCGATTGAGGAAGAAATCGGCAAAAATCGTATTTTGTTCTATGTGGGCGGAGATTGTCCTTCTTTCGCGGAGGATTACGACAAGCTTTCATCGAACTGCGCGAGCGTTTCTCCGGGTATTGAGCTTTCGGACGACGACGACGCGGCGATATATTTTTCTTCGGGAACGACGGGTTTCCCGAAAGCGATTTTACA
>DPBR01000026.1:28576-28725 GCA_003516865.1 Oscillospiraceae bacterium | reverse complement strand
GGTTTCCCGAAAGCGATTTTACATACGCACAGAAGTCTTTCGCACTCCTGCAAGGTTGAGCAAAATCACCACAAACAGACGCACGACGACGTATTTTTATGCATACCGCCGCTCTATCACACGGGTGCGAAAATGCACTGGTTCGGCAG
>DPBR01000026.1:26582-28360 GCA_003516865.1 Oscillospiraceae bacterium | reverse complement strand
GCGAAAATGCACTGGTTCGGCAGCCTGATAACGGGCGGCAGAGCGGTTTTGCTCAAAGGAGTAACGCCGCACGCGGTTTTAAGCACGGTTTCGCAGGAAAAATGCACGATAGTCTGGCTGCTTGTACCGTGGGCGCTTGATATACTCGAAGCGCTCGACAACGGAAGCGAGAAGCTGTCCGACTACAATCTGTCGCAGTGGCGGCTTATGCACATAGGCGCGCAGCCCGTGCCGCAGAGCCTTATACAGCGCTGGCAGAAATATTTCCCGCATCAGCAGTACGACACGAACTATGGACTTTCGGAGTCGATAGGTCCCGGCTGCGTACATCTAGGAATTGAGAACATAAATAAAATCGGCGCAATCGGAATACCGGGCTACGGCTGGGAAACGAAAATCATCAACGACAAGGGCGAAGAAGTTGCACAGGGCGAAGTCGGCGAGCTTGCCGTTAAAGGTCCCGGCGTTATGAAGTGCTATTACAACAATCCCGAAGCAACCGCGGAGGTTCTGTGCGACGGCTGGCTGAGAACGGGCGATATGGCGCGAATGGACGAGGACGGCTTCATTTTCCTCGTCGACCGCAGAAAAGACGTTGTAATAAGCGGCGGCGAGAACCTTTACCCTGTTGAAATCGAGAACTTTATGGCGAAATTCGACAAGATAAAGGACGTTGCGGTAATCGGACTTCCCGACAAGCGTCTTGGCGAAATCGCGGCGGCGATTGTTGAAATCAAGGCGGGAGTTGAATGTACGGCGGAGGAAATCGACGAATTCTGCAAGGGAATGCCGCGCTACAAGCGCCCGAAAAAGATAATTTTCGCAGAAGTTCCGAGAAACGCGACCGGCAAAATCGAAAAGCCGAAGCTTCGCAAAATGTATGCGGGCGAAAATATCGTTGATATGGAAAACAAGAGTTGATTTACGCGCTGAAAAACGCGGATTTCATGCGGATAACGGACGAAAACGCTTCGTTTTACGGCGGCGCGCAGAGCTGGTTTGGGGACAAGTTCTCGGTAAACGGCGGGTGCGGAGTCGTCGCGGCGGCGAATATTCTCGCTTATCTCGCGTTATCGGACGAGAAATATTCCGCGCTTTACCCTCAAAAAACGCTCACGAAAAGCGATTTTACCGCGTTTATGGCGGAAATTCGCGGGTTCGTTAAAATCAGGAATTTCTTCGGAAAACCGCTTGGCGTTTGGGGAAAGCGGCGCTTTGAATCAGGAGTTCTGAGATACGCGAAAAGCCGCGGAGTTGAGCTTTCGGCGATTTCGCGGAAACGCACAAACACCGCCGATTACATAAAAACCGCGCTTCTTGAAAACCGCCCCGTGGCGATGCTGATAGGTTTTAACAGGCGGCTGAGAAAAGTCCGCTGTGAATACCCAAGCGGCGGCGCGTTTTTCGGGAGTTTCGAGCGGCACTGGGTGACGGTTACGGAGCTTATCGAGGACGGCGAAAAGACAATGGTGAAAGCGTCGTCGTGGGGCGCAGCCGCTTATATTGAACTCTCGGATTTCATCGAGGGCGAAGCGGTTTATTCCGCGCTGATTTCATTCAAATAGACAAAAAACAGGCTGTAAAAAGCCTGTTTTTTTATCACCCTTATCACTTTTTCAGAAGCAATTCCGCAAAATACTTCGCGACCGCGTTATTCCTGATAAGAAGCGGACCTATGATATGCGTGCCGTAGAAATTGCCCTCGTGAACGCCCTCGTTCGCGGTATCCTCGGAGCTGTTTCCCGCGCCCTGTTTAACGGTAAACAGCGGATTTTTCA
>DPBR01000026.1:16677-26396 GCA_003516865.1 Oscillospiraceae bacterium | reverse complement strand
TTTTTCACGCCCGAAATCTCGCTTGCCTTGTTGACGAAGCCGATAATTTCGCCGCCGTTGAACGCGCAAACGCTGTCGGTTACAATGCGCTTATCGCTCTCGGTAACAGTGAAATCGAAAAATCCAAGCCCGTCAAAATCTCTGCCGTTTTTGTCGGTGATTTTCCTGCCGAACATCTCGAAAGAATTGCCCGTTGCGAGAACGACGGCTCCGCGTTCGAGAGCCTTTGAAATCTCGTCCGCAAACGGCTTCACAGCCTCAAGCGCGGCTTTCTGGTTCTTTTCCGTACCCGAACCGATATAGATGAAATCCGCGTCAGAGAGGTCGATTTTATCGCCGACAGACTGATTTTCGACAGCGACGGAAGCGCCGCCGTTTTCAAGCTCGCGTCTGAGCGCAAGAACGTTCGCGTACTCGCCGTAAAGGTTCATCAGATTGTGAAATAAATGTACGATTTTCATTGCTGCACCTCCACTTTCGAGAGGAATTTCGCCTTATCCGAAAAGCAGGTTACGGTATAGAGCTTTTCGCGGTTTTCCGCTTTGATATCGTCAATAGCGGCTTCGATATCCGCGTTAACGTAAAGCTTTTCAGCGGGGATTTCCGTGAACGAAAAGCGCGTTCTGAGGTCCTCGCAGTGTGCGCCGAGAAGGTAAATCTTCTCAACACACGTCGCTTTGAGCAGCTCAAAATCTATGTCCCAGAGCCAGCTTATTTCGCCCGTGGAATAGCGCCTGCTCACGGCGTCAACGATGATGATAACGCCGCAGGGCTTGTCCCGACCGATGATATAGCGGATTGACTGGTCGTAGGAAACGGAATTTTCGTGCTTTGAAACAAGGAAAGTGCCGTTTGAATTGCCGAGTTTATACTGCACAACCCTGCCGTTTTTGAGAACGTAATCGCTTACGTCCGCGGCGATTTTTTCCTCGTCGATACCGACAAGCGAACAAACCGCAAAGCACGCGAGAATGTTGTAAACGTTGTAAATACTCTTGAAAGCAAGCGAAATTCTCCGCTTTCCGTTAATCGTGACAAATCCCTCCGCGAGATTTGCCTCCGTTATCGTAAAATCGGTCTTATGCTTCTTGTGACCGCAGCTTTCGCAAAAATAATCGCCGATGTGGTTGTAGTGGCGGAAATTGTACTTCATCGGCTTTTTGCAGTTCGGGCAGAACGCTCCGTCGTCATAAACCGAGCGGTTCTCCGCAAACGAAAATTCCTGCTTGTCCATTCCGAACCACACGACGTTCTCCCTGTCCTTGCCGTAGAGTGAAACAAGCGGGTCGTCCGCGTTGAGGATAAGAGTTGATTTATCGGTAACGGACGGCGCGATTGCGTCGAAAACCCATTCGGGGTGACCGTTTCTGGTAAGCTGGTCGCGATAGAGATTTGTGATAACATAGTGCGTGGGCTTGAAGAAGCTGAACGTGAATTTTGAATAGCGCTCGTCGCTTTCGAGAAGCAGAACGTCGCCTTTCAGCTTACCGCCGAGCGTGCAGTTCGAGAGAATGAGCGTTGTAACGCCCTCGATTTGGTTGGAGCCTTCCCTGTTCCAGATAACCTTTTTTCCCTCTTTTTGAAGAACGGAAGCAATCATCTCGACCGTGGAAGTCTTGCCGTTGCTTCCCGTGACCGCGATAACAAGCTCCGGAAGCTTAACCTTTGAGAGGATTTTCGGCGAAAGCTTCAGGGCAATCTGACCCGGCATACTCGAGCCTCTGCCGATAAGCTTGCCGACAAACCGCAGGATTTTGCAGATTAAGATTGTGAAAAACATTATTTTACCTCGTTAACTCGTCAATGACAACCGAAGCCATAAGCAGACCCGCCGCGGACGGCACATACGCGCAGGAAGCGGGAACGCGTTCCGTGATAACCGGCTCTTCCGTTGAGTAAACAACGCAAAGCCGCTCAACGCCCGCTTTTCTGAGCCGCGCGCGCATAGCCCTTGCAAGCGGACACACAGACGTTTCGTAGATATCCGCGACCTTAAACCCCATAGGATTGAGCTTATTTCCCGCGCCCATCGAGCTAATCAGCCGAACGCCGAGCCGCTCGCAAACCGAAGCAAGGAGAACCTTTGCGGGGATATCGTCAATGCAGTCGAGAACATAGTCATATTCCGAAAAATCGAAATTACCGACGGTTTCCTCGTTCAAAAAAAGCGGAAATTTCCTCAGTTTTATTTCGGGGTTAATATCAAGAAATCGTTCCGCGCAGACGTCTGTTTTGTTCTTTCCGACGGTTGAGTGAAGCGCGATAAGCTGCCTGTTGATATTCGAGAGCGCGACAGAATCGCCGTCAACGATATCAATTGCTCCTATTCCGCTTCTGACGAGCGCTTCCGCCGCGTGACCGCCGACTCCGCCAAGCCCGAAAACCGCGATTTTCTTCTGTTCAAGGGAGCAGACAGCGCTTTCGCCGAGAAGCTTTGCGATACGCGAAAGTTCTTCTCTTACCACGGCTTCACCTGACCGATAATTTCGGCGAGCGACTTTATGCCGTTCTCGTCCATAAATTCCTCGATGCCCTCGATAACTTTAAGCGGAGCGTAAGGGTCGGTGAAAATCGCCGTTCCCATCTGAACCGCGGAAGCGCCCGCAAGCATCATTTCGATAGCGTCCTCCCACGTTGAAACGCCGCCCATACCAATAATCGGTATATTAACCGCTTTATAGCACTGCCAGACCATTCTCACGGCAACGGGGAAAACGGCGGGACCGCTGAGTCCGCCCATATTGTTCCTGAGGATAGGACGGCGGGATTTGATGTCAATTCTCATACCGAGAAGCGTGTTGATAAGCGAAATGCAGTCCGCGCCCTCAGCCTCGACAGCCTTTGCGATGCTCGTGATATCGGTGACATTCGGCGTGAGCTTTACGATAAGCGGCTTTTTTGTCGCTCGTCTGACCGCGGAAGTAACCGCCGCCGCGCCCTCGCAGGAAACGCCCCAAGAAGCGCCGCCCTGCTTAACGTTCGGGCAGGAAATATTCAGCTCAATCATATCGATATCGGAAGCGTCGAGAGCCTCCGCCGCCGCGATATAGTCGTCAACGGTCGCGCCCGCAACGTTCGCGATGATGACGTTCCCCTCTTCTTTGAGCGTGGGAAGATAGTATTCGATAAATCCGTGAACGCCGATATTCTGAAGTCCGACGGAATTGAGAATGCCTGAGTAGGTTTCGGCAATTCTCGGCGGGGGATTTCCGAGTTTCGGCTCGATAGTCATACCCTTGCAGGAAACGCCGCCGAGCTTTGAAAGCGGGTATAAATCGGTGTAGCACTCGCCGTTGCCGTAAGTTCCGGAAGCGGCGATAACCGGGTTCGGGAAATCAACTCCCGCAATTCTTACAGACAAATCAACCATCGAATTTAACCTCCTCGGCATTGAACACAGGTCCGTCCTTGCAGACTCTCGAATAGAATTCCTGACCGTTTCTGACAGTCATACACGAGCAGACAACGCACGCTCCGACGCCGCAGCCCATTCTCTGCTCGAGCGAAACCTGACAAGGAACGCCGTTTTCTTCGCAGGTTTTGATAACCGCTTTAAGCATAGGCTGCGGACCGCACGCGCAGACAAGCGCATAATCGCCCGATTTGAGTTCCTCGGCGAGCGGCTGAGTAACCATACCGTGAAAACCAACGCTTCCGTCGTCCGTGCAGACAACGGTTTTCGCGCAGAATTCCTCAAATTCATCGTTGAGGATAATTCTCGAATAGTCGCGGAAACCGAGAATAGCCGTACACATCGAAGAAGTTCTGCGCGCGATTTCGAGAAGCGGAGGAGTTCCTATTCCGCCGCCGATAACGATAATTTTCTTGCCCTCGGGAATACGGAAGCCGTTGCCTAAAGGACCGAGGATATCGAGGCTTTCGCCCTCGACATAGCGCGAAAGCTCCGCCGTACCCTTTCCGCGAACCTCGAAAACGAAGCGAAGCGTACCGTCCTCCTTGTTTATTTCGCAGATTGAAATAGGTCTGCGCAGGGTAAATCCGGAAACGCCGATATTCGCGAACTGACCCGGCTCCGCCTCGTCGGCAAGCTCCGGCGCGTCCACAACAATGGAATAAATTCCCTTTGCGAGGGTTTTTCGTTCGATAATGGGATATTTTCCGCAAAAATAGCTCATTTCTTCTCCTTTTCATCGTTTTCATCAACAGCAACCGCACGAACGCGGGTTGCGTCCGAAGCGGTTTCCTTTCGGGCGAGCGTTTTCACACGGTGAACCGCCATTCTTATTATAACCGCAATCAGCACGGCATACAAAAGCAGCCTTAAATTCAGAAGATTAACCGCAATTCCAAGCGTTATCTCCTGAAAAGTGAGCATACTCTCAAAAACAATCAGAAGCGCGGGAAGCTTCACGAGAGAAACCGAAAAAGCGTACCAATCGTAGATTTCCTGCGCGTTCTTCTTGGTGATATCGTATTTTTTAAACTGGTGATTTTTAAGCGTCAGAACGGCGTAAACGGCGATAATACCGATTGCGAGCGCGGGAAAAACAAGCGCTGCGGAAATATTCTCCCGAACGATATTCTCACCGTTAATAAAATGCCCCGTTAAATAAAGGATAACCGCAGTTTCCGCGAGCGATATCACATCGCAGATAATCCGCGACGGCTTGTAGGAACGGCAAACGGTTATTTTGCCTAATTTCATATTTTGGTAATATCGACAAGTTCGATATCCTCGATGCTGCGCCTTGCCTCAAGGCAGTCGAGAAGCGCGTTTGCGGTATCGATTGCGGTAAGGCAGACGATAGAGCGCTCAACCGCCTTTCTTCTCATACGAACGCTGTCGAGCGAGGGCTTTCTTCCCGTTTCGGACGTTGAGATAACGTAGTTTATCTCGCCGCTTTCAAGCAAAGTTATGACGTTAGGCTCTTGTTCCTCGTGAATTCTGTAAACGTGGTTCGCGGCAATCATATTCCTGTTGAGAACGGAAGCCGTGCCGCCCGTCGCGTAAATCTTGAAGCCAAGCGCCTCAAATCTGGAAGCGATTTCGATAACGTCGTTCTTGTCGCTGTCGCGGACGGAGATGAGAACGCCGTAAGTTCCGTCGGGGGAATCGGGGTTTTTGCCGACTTTCGGGTCGGTAAAGCGGTATCCCGCAGCCACAAGCCCCTTATAAAGCGCGTCGCCGAATGTTTTCGCGATACCAAGACATTCGCCCGTTGACTTCATTTCCGGACCGAGCTGGTTATCGACGTCGTGGAGCTTCTCGAAGCTGAACACGGGAACTTTAACCGCGATATAAGCCGCTTCGGGGTAAAGACCGCTCTTATAGCCCATATCCTTGAGCTTTTTGCCGAGAATAATCTTTGTCGCGAGGTCAACCATCGGAACGCCCGTAACCTTGCTTATATAAGGCACGGTTCTCGAAGAACGCGGATTTACCTCGATAACATAAACCTCATGGTTATATACGACATACTGAATGTTTACAAGACCGATAACGTGGAGCGCTTTCGCGAGTTTTTCGGTGTAATCGACGATAACCTTCTTGATGTGCGCGGAAAGGTTCTGGCAGGGGTAAATGGAGATTGAGTCGCCGGAGTGGATACCCGCGCGCTCAACGTGCTCCATAATTCCGGGGATAACGAAATCCTCGCCGTCGCAGATTGCGTCAACCTCGACTTCCGTTCCCATCATATATTTATCGATAAGAACGGGATTTTCAAGCTCGTGAGAGGTGATAATCTTCATATATTCCGAAACGTCGGAATCCGCGTGTGCAATAATCATATTCTGACCGCCGAGAACGTATGACGGGCGCAGAAGCACGGGATAACCGAGTTCGTTCGCGGCTTTGAGGGCTTCTTCCTCGGTAAAGACGGTTTCGCCCTTTGGACGCGGGATATTGCACTTTTCAAGAAGCTCGTCAAACAGCTCTCTGTCCTCAGCCGCGTCGATATCCGCAGCCTGAGTGCCGAGAATACGCACGCCCATTTCCGTGAGGTGCTTCGTGAGCTTAATCGCGGTCTGACCGCCGAACTGAACCACGCAGCCATACGGCTTTTCGGTCGCGATAAGCGCCTCAACGTCCTCTTTTGTAAGCGGGTCGAAGTAAAGACGATTGCCTGTATCGAAGTCGGTTGAAACGGTTTCGGGGTTATTGTTGCAGATAATCGCCTCGCAGCCTTCTTCCTTGAGCGTCCAGACGCAGTGAACGGAGCAGTAGTCGAACTCGATACCCTGCCCTATTCTGATAGGACCTGAGCCGAAAACGATGACTTTTTTCTTGTCGGAGGGGTGCTGCTCGATAAATTCGGCAGCCTCGTTCTCCTCGTCGAAATCGTTGTAGAAATAAGGCGTTTCCGCGGAAAATTCAGCCGCGCAGGTATCGACCATCTTGTACACCGCAAGCTTCTTTTCGGGGCATTTCTGTCCGGAAATACGCTCGATTGTGCTGTCGAGATAGCAGTATTTCTTCGCGGTTTCGTACTTTTCGGCTGTGAGTTCGCCCTCCGCGAGCCATTTTTCAAGCTGAACGAGATTATTGAGCTTCGCGATGAACCACTTGTCGATTTTGGTGATTTCGTGGATTTTGTCGATTGAGATGCCGCGCTTCAGCGCCTCGAACACGCAGAACGCTCTGTCAACGTCTACGTCACCGAGCTTCTTCTCGACTTCATCATCGGAAAGCTCGGTGAAATCGCGCTTTGTAAGGGTGTCCATTCCGAGTTCAATTGAGCGCACAGCCTTCATCATACCCGCCTCGAACGACGGCGCGATAGCCATAATTTCGCCTGTCGCCTTCATCTGAGTACCGAGGGTTTTCTTCGCGTAAACAAACTTATCGAAAGGCCATTTCGGGAATTTTACGACAAGATAGTCGAGCGCAGGCTCGAAAGCGGCATAAGTCTTTCCCGTGACCTGATTTACGATTTCATCGAGCGTATAGCCAACAGCAATTCTCGCCGCAACCTTCGCTATCGGATAACCGGTAGCCTTTGAAGCGAGCGCGGACGAGCGCGAAACGCGCGGGTTAACCTCGATAACGGCATAGTCGAAGCTGTCGGGCTTTAGCGCGAACTGACAGTTGCAGCCGCCCTCAACCTTGAGCGCCTGAATGATGTCGAGCGCGGCGGTTCTGAGCATCTGATATTCCTTATCCGCAAGCGTAACGCACGGCGCGACAACGATAGAATCGCCTGTGTGAACGCCCACGGGGTCGAAATTCTCCATCGAGCAGACGGTTATGACGTTATTTTTGCTGTCGCGGATAACCTCGAACTCGATTTCTTTCCAGCCCGCAATGCACTTCTCAACGAGAATTTGCGTAATCGGCGAAAGGCGCAGACCGTTCGTTGCTATTTCGTGAAGCTCCTCGCGGGTTTCGGCGATACCGCCGCCCGTTCCTCCGAGAGTGAACGCGGGACGAACGATAACGGGATAACCGATTTCCTCCGCGAAAGCCATAGCGTCGTCGATGTTCTCAACAACCTTTGACGGAATACACGGCTGACCGATTGCTTCCATTGTATCCTTGAAAGCCTGTCTGTCCTCGGCTTTGTGAATGGTTTCAGGGTTAGAGCCGAGGAGCTTTACGCCGTGTTCCGCGAGAAAACCGCTTTCCGCGAGCTGCATAGAAAGTGTAAGCGCAGTCTGACCGCCGAGGTTCGACAGAACGGAATCGGGCTTTTCAATCTCGATAACGCGCTTAACGACGTCAAGCGTAAGCGGCTCGATATAGATTTTATCCGCCATATGCTTGTCCGTCATAATTGTGGCGGGGTTTGAATTTATGAGAACGACTTCCAGCCCCTCTGCTTTGAGGGCGCGGCAAGCCTGCGTTCCCGCATAGTCAAATTCGGCTGCCTGTCCGATAACGATAGGTCCCGAACCGATTACAAGGACTTTTTTTATATCACTTCTCAGCGGCATATCATTTACCCTCCATCAGCTTGATAAATTCATCGAACAAATACGACGTATCGTGCGGACCGCCGCATGCCTCGGGGTGAAACTGAACCGTAAACGCGGGCGCGTTTTTATAGCGGATACCCTCGCAGGTGCCGTCGTTGTTGTTGATGTGGCTGATTTCGCCGATATTTTCGGGGAGCGTGTCCGCGACGACGGCATAACCGTGGTTCTGCGAAGTGATGAACGTGCGGTCGATTGCGATATCCTTGACGGGCTGATTTCCGCCGCGGTGACCATACTTCATTTTCATCGTGGAAGCGCCGTTTGCGAGCGCAAGAAGCTGATGACCGAGGCAAATTCCGAAAGTGGGTATTTGCGCGGGAATAAGCTCTCTGAGCGTATTTATCGCGTCGGGATTTTGCTGAGGGTCGCCGGGGCCGTTCGAGAGCATAATTCCGTCGGGATTAAGCGCCTTGATTTCCTCGGCAGACGTGTTGTGCGGAACGACGGTGACGTTGCAGCCGCGCTTCAGAAGCTCTCTTCTGATGTTGAACTTATATCCGTAGTCTATGAGAACGACGTCGCGAACGGGGTTTTCCGCCTTGAAAACCTGCATTTCCTTAACGCTTACTTTCGGGACGGGCGGTTCTTCCTTATAATTTCTGATTTCTTCGAGAATCGCGTCCCTGTCGAAATCCCCGCATACGATAGCGCCGTTCATAACGCCCGTTTCGCGGATAATTCTCGTAAGCCTTCTCGTATCGATATCATATATACCGATAATGCCGTAAGAAGCTATGTAATCGTTGAGATTGCCCTCGCAGCGGAAATTTGACGGGAAATCGCAGTATTCGCGCACGATATAGCCCGCGACAACGCTTCCGTTGCTTTCGGGGTCGATACTGTTCACGCCGTAGTTTCCGATAAGCGGGAACGTCTGCGTGATAATCTGCCCGCAGTAGGAAGGGTCTGTAAGCGTTTCCTGATAACCCGTCATAGCGGTTGTAAAGACGATTTCTCCGAGAACCTTTCCCTCAGCGCCGAACGATTTTCCCTCGAAAACCTCGCCGTTTGCAAGGACAAGACTCGCTTTCTTTTTGTTCTGAAATATCATTTTCTGCTCCTTAACCGTTAATAACGATTTTTCCGACCTGCGCCATAATTTCGTCACGCATACGGATAGCCTCTCTGCGTGCCGCCTCAGCGAATTCGTGCTCGCTGCATTTCTGTTTCTGATAAGCGCACATAATGCCTCTTGAGCTGTTTACGATGCCGCCAAGACCGTTTTCATCAAACGCGCCCGCGATATCCGCCGCGGACGCTCCCTGAGCGCCGTAGCCGGGGATAAGGAAGAACGTGTTCGGAAGCAGCTTGCGAAGGGTTTTAATCTGTTCGGGATAAGTCGCTCCGACAACCGCTCCAACGCCGCTGTAACCGTAAACTCCGGGGAGTTCCTCGCCCCATTTCTCGCACATTTTGCCCATAACCTCATAAATAGGCTCGCCGTCGATGAGCCTGTCCTGAAGCTCGCCGCTTGAGGGGTTCGAGGTTTTTGCAAGGACGAAGATACCCTTGTCGTTCTCGGCGCAAACCTTGAGAAGCGGCTTTATGCCGTCGCTTCCGAGATAACCGTTAACTGTGAGCGCGTCGCCAAGGAACGGCTCAAACTCGCTGCCGCCGATTTTAACCTTGCCGAGGTGCGCGGTAGCATACGCTTCCATTGTCGTTCCGATATCGTTGCGCTTTCCGTCCGTGATAACATACATTCCCTTTGAACGCGCGTATTCCTGCGTTTTATAAAGCGTTTTCACACCCGCGGGGCCGTACATTTCATAATAAGCCGCCTG
>DPBR01000026.1:15787-16492 GCA_003516865.1 Oscillospiraceae bacterium | reverse complement strand
TACATTTCATAATAAGCCGCCTGTGGCTTAACAGCGGGAACGATATCGTAAAGCGCGTCGATAAGCCCCTTGTTGAACTCAAGAAGCGCCTTAGCCGCGCCCTTGAGGGTTTCGCCGTACTTCTCGAAGCATTTTTTCCTGATGTATTCGGGAACGTAGTCAAGCTTCGGGTCAAGACCAGCGACTGTGGGGTTCTGAGTCTGTTCGATTTTTTCGATTAAGCGGTCAAGTGACATATTCTTTCTCCTTTTTATTTATCGGTATAAACGATTTTACCGTCCAAAATGGTCATTTTTACTTTGCCTTTAAGCTTCTCGCCCTTAAAGCAGGTATTATGCGATTTGCCGTGAAGCTTTGCGGGGTCGACGGTCCATTCCTCGTCGAGGCTTACGATTGCGATATCCGCAGGTTCGCCCTCGCTGAAATTGCCGCCGGGGATATTGAGAATTTTGCGCGGATTTACGCACATAAGCCTAACAATCTTTGAAAGCGAAAGCTTGCCGGTATGATAAAGCTTCGTGAGCGTAACAGCGAGAGATGTTTCAAGCCCGACAACGCCGTTCGGCGCTTTTTCAAAGTCGGCTTTTTCCTCGGCGGTATGAGGCGCGTGGTCGGTGACAATACAGTCTATTGTGCCGTCGCAGACGCCCTCTGTGATTGCCTCGACGTCGTCTTTTGTTCGCAGCGGCGGGTTCATTCGATAAT
>DPBR01000026.1:0-15548 GCA_003516865.1 Oscillospiraceae bacterium | reverse complement strand
GGCGGGTTCATTCGATAATCCGCGTCGCGCGAACGCAGCTTTTCATCTGTGAGCGAGAAATAGTGCGGGCAGGTTTCGGAAGTCACCATAATTCCGTATCTCGCCGCAACTCTCAGCAGCATCATACTTGTCGCCGTGGAAACGTGCGCTATGTGAATGGGCATTTCGAGGTCGCCCGCAAGAACGATTTCCCTTGCGGTTGAGATATCCTCGGAAATACGGTGCATACCGTTAACGCCGAGTTCCTTTGAAACCTCGCCGCTGTTGATGATGCCGCCCGCGACAACATCGGGTTCCTCGCAGTGCGAAATCACCTTCAGTCCCGCGTAATGCGCCTTGACAAGCGCCTGCGCCATAACGCGCGCGTTCCTGACGGGCTTTCCGTCGTCGGAAACCGCGACGCAGCCCGCTTTTTTCAGCTCCTCGAAATCGCACAGTTCCTCGCCTTTAAGCCCCTTTGTAATGCAGCCCACAGGATAAACCTTGACGGTCGCGCCCTTCGCCTTGTCGAGGATATATTTGACCGTTTCGGGGCTATCGACAGTCGGGTTTGTGTTCGGCATACAAGCGACAGCGGTAACTCCGCCCGCTGCCGCGGCGTTTCCTCCCGTGACGATATCCTCCTTGTGGGTCTGACCGGGGTCGCGGAAATGAACGTGCATATCGCAAATTCCCGGCAAAACTGCCATTCCCGCACAGTCGATGATTTCGTCCGCTTTTTCCGTGATATTCGGCGCGCATTTCGCAATAACGCCGTTTTCAATCAAGATATCCGCAGCGCCCTCAAAGCCGTTTGCGGTATCCACAACATAACCGTTCTTCAACAAAAGCCCCATAATTTCTCCTTATAAATCGCTGTTGCCCGAAGCCTCGCAGATAACGACCTTATCCGCGCCGTCCGTTTCCTTAACCATAACCCTCACTTTCTCGCTGTGAGAAGTGGGGAGATTTTTCCCGACATAATCCGCTCTGATAGGCAGTTCGCGGTGACCTCTGTCGATAAGCACGGCGAGCTGTATAACCTTAGGTCTGCCTCTTGACATAAGCGCGTCCATAGCGGCTCTGGCGGTTCTTCCCGTGAAAATAACGTCGTC
The DNA here is from genome assembly GCA_003516865.1 of Oscillospiraceae bacterium. Classification (GTDB taxonomy): domain Bacteria; phylum Bacillota; class Clostridia; order Oscillospirales; family Ruminococcaceae; genus CAG-115. The sequence continues at coordinate 14,454 of DPBR01000026.1, read as the reverse complement.
GATGATAACAACGTGTTTCCCCGTGATATCGAAGTCTATTCTGCTCATATCGTCCGCTCCGTGCCTGCGGTCGTCGTCGCGGAACGGCGTAATATCAAGCAGTCCGATAGGAATTTCCCTGCCGACATTCTCGGCGATTTTCGCGGCAATTCTCTTTGCGAGAACCGCCCCGCGCGAATACAGTCCGACAAGGCAAAGGTTATCCGCGCCGCGGCTGCGTTCGATAATCTCGAAGGAAATCCGCGTAATTGCCCGCGAAACGGCGTTTTCATCAAGAATTTCCGCTTTTACGGAAATATTTTCCACACGCGCACTCCTTTCAAAAGCTCACAAAAAAACCGCGTAAAAAACGCGGCAAAAAGGCTCGATTTACACTCCGCCCGCGAAAAACGCGCGAAGTCATGACAAAATCCAAACCTTGTCGGCGTCGCCGCACCGACTTAAAAGCGCATGATTTCGTATCTTCATACATTATAATAGAAAATCGCTGTTTTGTCAAGGGGAAAACCGACTTTTCGCCCAATTTTCTATGTAGAAAAACCCGAGCAAAAAGCTCGGGCTTTTGGATATTATTTCATAAGTTCGCCGCAAAGCGCGTCAAGCTGCGCCTCGTTCTCGGAGGAGAGTGCGGATTTAAGCGAAACTGTGTTTTCGGCAAAGGTGATATTTTTCGAGTTCTCGAAGCTCTTTTTGATGAGCTTTGCCGCGGTCGCCGCCCAAGAGCCGTTCTCGATGATACCGATAAAACGGTTCTGATAGTTTCTCTCGGTGAGATGAGCGATAAATTCGCGCATAATCGGGAAAACATCGCCGTTGTAGGTCGTCGTTGCGAGAACAAGCTTGCCGTAGCGGAACGCGTCCTCGACAGCCTCCGCCCAATCGCCGCGCGCAAGGTCGGTTACGGCAACCTTAGCGCAGCCCGCTTTTTCAAGCTTTTCCGCAAGCAGAAGCGCCGCTTTCTTTGTGTGACCGTAAACCGAGGTGTAAGCGACGCAAACGCCCTCGCTCTCGACGCCATAGCTCGACCATGTGTTGTACAAATCGAGGTAATACTTGAGATTTTCGGTAAGCACGGGACCGTGAAGCGGGAGAATTTTCTCGATATCAAGCGCCGCGGCTTTCTTGAGAACAGCCTGAACCTGCGCGCCGAATTTCCCGACAATCCCGAAATAATAACGCCTTGCCTCGCAAGCCCAGCCCTCCGGGTCAACGACGTCGTTCGCGCCGAATTTTCCGAAACCGTCAGCCGTGAAAAGCGCCTTTTCCTTGCTGTCATAGGTCATAATAACCTCGGGCCAGTGAACCATCGGCGCGGTGATAAAGCAAAGCTCGTGCGTTCCGAGAGAAAGCTTGCCGCCCTCGCCGACAACAACCTGCCTGTCCTTAAAATCATTGCCGAAAAACTGCCCCATCATAGTGAAAGCCTTTGCCGAAGCGACAATTTTAGCTTCGGGGTATTTCTCCGCGAAAACCGCGATATTTGCGGAATGGTCAGGCTCCATATGCTGAACGACAAGATAATCGGGCTTTTTCCCACCCAGCGCATCTTCGAGATTAGCGAGCCACTTTTCGCCGAAACGCGCGTCAACCGTATCCATAACGGCGATTTTTTCATCGAGAATAACATACGAATTATACGCCATTCCCCTCGGAACAACGTACATTCCCTCAAATAAATCAATGTCGTGGTCGTCTGCGCCTATGTATTTTATCTCATTTGAAATTTCCATTTTATCTCCTCCAAAAACTGTTTTCACTGAAATTGTATCATATTTTCTTCGCTTTGTCAATACTTGAGCATATAAAAAACCGCGCTCCGAGGAACGCGGCTTATGTATTTTTGATTATGCCTTCTTGCGCGAAATAACAACGACTGCGCCCGCAACAGCGATTACGCCGACAACCGCAGCAACGCCCTCGGCACCCGTGTCCGCGTTATCTCCGCCGGCTGTGATATCGTCCTTTATGGGAACAACGCTGTCGGTTCCCCCGCCCATTTCCTTGACGGCAGCCAAAATGCCCGCGGCATATTCATCTTCAAGATTTGATTTGATATATTCAACAAATTCGTCCGAAGTCCCGCACTTTTCAATCATTCTGAGATGCGACCTGAACTGCTTGAATTCTTCCTCGTCGAAAACGAATTCCGTTGCTGAGTCAAACGAAGCGAGCGCTTCCTTAATCTGCTCGTCGGTCAAGCCCTGAGCCTTGAGCGTATCGCTCAGCATTTTATCAACCTCTCCGGTGGAGATTGAAGAAAAGAACTGCTTTGCCATCTCAAAATATACGTCTGCGCCGCCAACGGCAGCAATCTGCGCCTTGAGGCTCAAAAAGCTCGCGTCAAAATCGCCGCCGTACATCTCCAGAATTTCGTCAACAGCGCTCTTTTGCGGAGCGGGCGAAATAACCATAATATCGTCGGCGTTGGGATTAGGCGAGATAAGCATGGGAGCGTCGTCCGCGAAAGCGACTGCGGAAACAGCGCAAATCGTCCCTGCGGCAGCAATTCCCGCAAGAATTGACTTGATTTTCATTAAGATACCTCCATAAAAGTCAAAAACGACTAAAAAATGACTAAGGCAACACCGCACAATTAGCGGCTTTGCCTTTGCCGTTTCCTCGCTTGCTATTTTTCCGTCATAACGCCCAAAACTCTCTCGAAATACATACAGTATTCCTTCGTTCGTTTTGTTCATTCTGACGAAAAAATCTCGGCGCGATTAAACGACAATAATTATGCGGTGTTACCCTAAATTAAATCCGCATTTTGCCCCGCGGATTTAATCCACAAATATTATTTTACTACATTTCACACAAAAAATCAAGCAAAACTTTCACCATAAACGCTTGTTCAAAAGATGAATTTTCGTCGTTTTCAACAAATATTAATGCTCAAAGCCGCCATTTTCAACACACACGAGCATTAAAATCGCATATTATAACGTTGAATTTGGCATTTTACACAAAAAGTGCAAAAACAGCATAACAGAAATTACGCCGCGTTCTGAGAATAAACGACGCAAAAGGCGCTCCGAAAAGGAACGCCTTGGATTATCTGTTAAATTTTATTCACCGCGGCGATTTGCCGTTACAACAACGCCGAGCGCGCCGAGAACAGCCGCTGCCGCCGTCATACCGAAAGAAACGCCTGTCGAAGGGCTTTGATTTCCGTTTATATCCGAACCCGGCTCAAGACCGCTGTTTGCGTCGGAAGAGGTCGTGCCTGCCGTCCCCGATGTGCCGGTTGAGGGCGTGCTTGTCGTGCTTTCGGGGGTTGAGGCGGTGCCGGAGCTGGTGTTCGCGTTATTCTGACCGTCGGTTCTGCCCGTAATTCCGTTTGCGATGTCTTCGCCTGCGTCAGCAACGCCGTTTATGATGTCCTCGCCCGCGCCGATAACTCCGTTTGCAGCTCTGCCTATCGGCGACTGAGCCGAAGCTGCGGCTGCTGTGAGAGCCGCCGTGCATACCGCCAAAGCCGCGGCTGCCGAAATCTTTTTAATCATCGCTTTTCTCCTATCTTTGATTTTTGCGTGTAATTTCACGCAGAATTATTATTCTCAAAGACGGATTTTTTATAAACGGTGATTTTTAGCAGCCTGAAATTAACGGTTATTTTCGCTAAAATCGCGATATTTCGCTGCAAAAATGCGTTTTTTTGCTCGTTTTCGACTGCAAATTACTGCAAAAACGCGTTTTTTTGCTCGTTTTCGACTGCAATTTACTGCATTTTCAAGTTTTTTCGCAAAATTCGCTTATTTCGGCAAAATTTCACGATTTTTTCCCGTGCGGATTTTCTTTTCCGTGAGCGCAAAGCTTGCAAGCGTCATTCGCTCGATTTCCGCGCGCGGCACGTCGGAGTCAAGAAAAACAGTGTTCCAATGCGTTTTATTCATATGGTATGCGGGAATTACGCCCTCGTAAATTTTTCTCAGAAAATCCGCTTCCAAAGGCTCGCACTTCAGGTTCACAACCCATTTTTCACCAAGCTTCATCACAAGCGCAAACCACTTTCTCCCCGCGGAATGTCTTGCGACAACGCTTTCAAAATCATCGGAAAACGGGCTGTCAAGCACTGCTCCGCCGAGATTTCCGCAAAATTCAAGATATTCTTCCTTCGTCATTTCTCCGCCTTTCCCGCATAAGGTCAAAGCCGCGGCACTTCTCAGCACCGCGGCAGGACTTCCTTTTTCCCTATTGCCTGTATAAAGCGCTTTTCTCTTAGTCAAAACTGCGTTTTGCGGCGCTTTACTTTCATAACGCGCACCCGCTGCTGCCGGCACACATTTCTCTCCGAGTTCGGGAAATATAGCTGCATTTCCTTTCCTCTTGCCTTATTTATCGGCAGATTTCCCGAAAACTTTAGCGTTTTTCGATTTTTACAGTTTTTCCATTCTCGCGTTATTCTGCATCACAGGCTTCGTTCCTTTTGTATCAAAGTCAATCGTGATTATCGCGTCCTTGCCGACAGGCTTCACGTTTACCACCGTGCCCTCGCCGAAAATCTTGTGCCGTACCCTGTCGCCGGCGGAAAAACTCTCTCCCGCAGCCGTGTGAACGGGATGCGTTGTGTGCATTTTCTCCGACTGCTCTTTCAAAAAGCTCTTCTGGACGGGTTTCGCAAACGACATTCCTTTTACAAAGCTGCTCTGTGGCTTGTCGTCCGCTTTTTCGCAATAGCGCTCCGGTATCTCGCGCACAAATGTCGAGAGCTTGTTCGCGGACGTGTGACCGTAAAGCATACGATAGCCCGTGTGCGTGATATAAAGCTTCTTCTTCGCGCGCGTTATCGCAACATACGCAAGTCTGCGTTCTTCCTCAAGCTCGGCGGGACTGTTTATGCTCATAATCGAGGGGAAAACGTTGTCCTCCGCCGCCACGAGAAATACCTCCGGAAACTCCAAGCCCTTCGCGCTGTGCATTGTCATAAGCGAAACGCGGTCGGTTTCGGCGTCATAGTTATCGATATCCGACTGAAGCGCCGCCTGCTCCAGAAAATCGGGCAAAGCCGCGTCGGGCTGCTCCTTCAGCAGCTCCAGAGCGTTCGACTTCAGCTCGTTTACGTTCTCCATTCGTGCCGCGCCCTCGTCGCCAAGCGCTTTCAGCATCTGCGCATAGCCCGATTTCTCCACAACCGCGTCAATCAGCTCGTCAAGCCGCATCGTATCCGAAAGCTCGTCCAGCTCGTCGAATATGTTCGCCGCCGCTTTCAGCGCGTTTGTCTTGCGGGAGAGCGTTTCATACCGCCCCGCGTCCCTGCATACGTCAAGCGGGCTTATTCCAAGTCCCTCGCTTATGCGGATTATCTCGTCAATCGTCGCGTCGCCTATTCCGCGCTTCGGCTCGTTTATCACCCTGCGGAAGCGTATCGCGTCATAAGGGTTGTTCAGAAGCGCTAGATAACTCAGAATATCCTTAATCTCTTTTCTGTCGTAAAAGCGCAGTCCGCCGACTATCTTATAAGGAATGGACGAACGGGAAAGCGCCGTTTCAAACGTTCTCGAAAGCGCGTTGCTGCGGTAAAGAATAGCGTAATCGGAATATCTCGCGCCGTTTTCAACGCCCTTTGCGATTATATCCGCAACGCCTTTTCCCTCGCCAAGCTCATTCTGATATTTCAGCACTTTTATCTTGTCGCCCTCGCCAAGTTCACTCCAGAGCCGCTTTTCCTTGCGGTTTGAGTTGTTTTTGATAACGCTGTTCGCGGCGTCCAGAATGTTTGTCGTTGAACGATAATTCTGTTCAAGACGTATAACCTCGCAATTTCTGTACTCTTTCTCGAAATTCAGAATATTCTCGATTGTAGCGCCGCGGAAACGGTAAATCGACTGGTCGTCGTCGCCGACAACGCACAAATTTCCGTTATCCCCCGCAAGAAGCGAAACCAAGCGGTACTGCGCGAAATTCGTGTCCTGATACTCGTCTACCATTATGTATTTATAGAGGTTTCTGTAATGCGAAAGCACGTCCGGAAAGTTCTCGAAAAGCTTTACCGTGAGGTAAATTATATCGTCAAAATCAACCGCGTTCGCGCTCGCCAGCGATTTCTGATAATCCGCGTAAATCTCGGCGGTTTTCTGCTCGATAAATTCCGCGCTTTCAGCCGCCTCTTTCGCGTAATCTTCAGCCGAAATCATTCTGTCCTTCAGGCGGGAAATGTTGTTTTTGAACACCTTCGGGGCAATCCGCTTCTCGTCAATTCCGCGATTTTTCATTATCTCGCGCAGCAGACGCTTTGAATCGTCGTCGTCGTAAATCGTAAATCCCGCGCGGAAGCCGAGCTTTTCAATCTCGCGGCGCAATATCTTCACGCAGGCGGAATGGAAAGTCGACGCGTTTATCTTCTCCGCGTCCTCGCCGAGCATCGCCGAAAGCCTCTCGCGAAGCTCTCCCGCAGCCTTATTCGTGAACGTTATCGCGAGTATATTCCACGGATTTACGGGATTTACCGCGATTATATCCGCAAGCTTCGCGATATTTTCGGGAGTTTTTTCCATATCCGGAAAATCCGCGAGAAAACGTTCTTCTTCGGGCGAAATATTCCGTTCCTCGTCATCGTGAAAAGCGTTTCCGAAGCGCGTCATATTCGCAATCCTGTTTACCAGAACGGTCGTTTTTCCGCTTCCCGCGCCCGCGATTATCAATACCGCTCCCCGAACCTTGAAAATCGCCTTTTTCTGCATATTGTTCGCGCGCTCAAAACAGCTTTCAAGCGCGCGCTGCTTCAATTCTTTGTATGTCAAGTCGTTTACCTCAATATCCTTAGACTGCACCGCATAATTATTGTCGTGCAATTGCGAAGTCAGATTTTTCGTCAGATTGTGCAAATTGATCGCGGGGTGAACACAGCACGTTCACTCGCTAAGACGCAAGCCGTTAATTGTGCGGTGCTGCCTTTATTTTACGCTATGAAAATCTGAACCCAGTTATTGCCGTTTTCGTTGTATCCAACGCCGATATGCGTATAGCTGCCATTGAGAATATTCGCGCGGTGTCCGGAAGAATTGAGCCAGCCCTCGACGACGTCCTCAGGCGTCAGGCTGTCGCGCGCGATGTTTTCGCCCATTGCGCGGTTGCTCACGCCCTGCTCCATAAGCACCGTAAAGCAATCCGTTCCGTTCGGGCGCGTATGCGAAAATACCGAAGCAATCTCCTCCGCGCGGATTTCGGCGGCTTTGTTGAGCTTCTCGTTGTCCGATTTAAGCGGGTTAAGACCGTATTTCTCACGCTCGGCGTTCACAAGGCGAACAACCTCGGCTTCATAATTGTCGGAATTATCGGGAACGTCCGACGTCGGCTTCCCCACGACATATTTCAGCACATAAAGCGCGTCCATTACGTTTACATAACCGTCGCCGTTCATATCATAACGCAGGTCGCTTTCGCCGCTTGTGCACATTTTAAGCAGTGTGAGCGCGTCCATCGCGTTTTCATAGCCGTCGCCGTCTATATCGCACTTCAATTCCTCGGCGCTGCAAACGGTCGTTAAGGCGCTTGCAGCCGTTATTACCGAAATTATGGCAGAAATCATCTTTTTCATTTCAATTACTCCTTGTTTTAACGGAAAATTGAGCCGCCGCGCCGACCGAATTTCCCGATATTCATGCTTTATTCAGCCGCGGAAACCGTTCCCGCAGCGCTTGCGTTCCCCGTTGAACCCGACTTGTTGTCAAGCGCAAAGAACGGATTAACCTCGTTTCCGATTGCCTGCGGAAGCTCGCCGTTCCAGTTGTTTATCTTCAGATAATCAATGTAATTCGGGCTTTTTGAAAGCTGCTCCTGAACCGCCTTTATCGCATACGCCTCAGCGTCAGCCTTGATTTTCTGCGAGTCAGCCTCAGCCTGCGCCGCGATTACCTTCTGCTTCGCTTCTTCTTCCCTCTCGGCGGTCTTATTCTGCATCTTCAGAGCGTCCTGCGCCGCGATTACCTTCGCCTGAATAGACTGCTCAAACGCGCTGTCAAACGACAAATTCTCGATTGCAAACGCTGTTACGATAATTCCGCTCGGTTCGAGCGTTTCTTTCAGCGATTCATAAATCGCGTTCTGAACCTCGGAGCGCGTCTGCACAAGGTCCTCGGCGCGTACTCTGCCTATCTCGTTTTTCGCGATTTTCGCAACGTTCGGCACAAGAAGCTTCGTTTCAACGTTGCCTATGCCGATTGTGCGGATTATCTCCGAAAGCTTAGTCCCGTCGTAATAATAGTTCATCTTCAGCGAAAGCTGGTCAACCGTCTGCGTATCGCTCGTATAAGCGTTCGTCTGAACGGAATAAATCTGCTCGCGCGTGTCAACCTCCTGAATTTCCTCGATAAACGGAATGTGCAGGTTAAGTCCAGCAGAAAGGTCGCTCGAAACTATCTTTCCAAACTGATACTTAACGCCGATATATCCCTCGTTTACCACGGAAAAGCTGTTGAATATCACAATCAGCACAAATATCGTGATAAGTCCGATAAGCACCCAGAAGCTAACCGATTTTTTCTTGTCGCCGCCGCTTGAACTCGGCGTTAGATTTTGAATTGCCATTTTGCTGTCCTTTCTTCGTCGATTACTTGTTCATAGCGCCGATAAGCTCGGAGTATTTATCGTCCGCTTCAATGTTTACTGCGCTCTTCCTGCTTATTCCGGCTTCCGCGAACGCTCTCGTCAGCATAAGCTTTATTCTGTTCACCTGATTTACCTCGGAAGCGCCGGGGTCGAAGTCAACCGCGACAATGTTGCTTTCGGGATAACGGCGGCGAAGTTCTCCGATTACGCCTTTTCCCGTAACGTGGTTCGGCAGGCACGCGAACGGCTGCATACATACGATATTCGGCACGCCCTCGTGAATAAGCTCCAGCATCTCCGCCGACAGGAACCAGCCCTCGCCTGCGATATTTCCCGGAGATACAATCGGCTTTACCGATTCGCGCATCTCGAAAATGTCGCCGGGACAGCCGAACTTCGTTCCCTTAACCGCCGCGCGGTACGACTTTTCCATAAACTTCATCGCCTTTATCGCCGCATTTTCGGCGAATTTCTTCGTCTTTGAGCAATAAAGCAGCTCGGATTTCGTCACACCGTGCGAGCAGATGTAATAGAAAAATCCCATAAGGTCGGGTACGACAACCTCGCAGCCCTCGTTTTCGAGCAAACCGATTATATCGTTGTTCGCGACAGGGTGGAACTTAACCAGAATTTCTCCGACAAGTCCTATTCTCGGCTTTTTTACGTCGCGGACGGGGAATTTGTCGAAATCTTCAACAATCGCCCTGACGTTGCTGTTGAATTTCTTCATCGAAAGCGACTTCATATCATCGCGGAGTATCAGCCGCCACTTCTGATAAAGCGCGTTCGCTGAGCCTTTTTCCACCTCGTAGGGACGAACCTTGTACAGGCAGCGCGAAAGCACGTCGCCGTAAATTATACTCATAAACGCGCGCACGAGCATTCCCGCGGATATCTTGAAGCCGCTCTGCTTTTCAAGTCCGACAACGTTCAGCGATATCAGCGGAACATTCTCAAATCCCGCTTCCTTAAGCGCTTTTTTCAACATTCCCACATAGTTTGTCGCACGGCACGCGCCGCCCGTCTGCGTTATCATAACGGACGTGTTGTCAAGGTCGTATTTGCCGCTGTTCAGCGCGTGAATGAGCTGTCCGACAATCAAAATCGACGGATAGCACGCGTCGTTGTTGACGTACTTCAGACCCTCGTCCACAACCGCTTTCGAGCAGTCGCGCAGAATGTCCACGTCATATCCGCTGTATCTGAATGCCATTTCAAGCAAATCGAAGTGAATAGGCGCCATCTGCGGGCAGAGAATTTTGTGCTTTTTACGCATTTCTTTCGTGAACTCGGGCTGTCTTATGTAGCCGATGTGTCCGCGAACCGGCTTGAACCTGCGGCGCGCTCTCTCGTCGATTACCGATATCAGCGAGCGCAGACGTATTCTCGCCGCGCCAAGGTTGTTTACCTCGTCGATTTTAAGGCAGGTGTAAAGCTTTCCGAAGCTTCTCAGTATCTCCTGAACCTCGTCGGTCGTGATTGCGTCAAGTCCGCAGCCGAACGAATTTAGCTGTACAAGCTCAAGACAGTCGTTTTCTCCGACAACATGAGCCGCCGCGTAAAGCCTTGTATGATACGTCCACTGGTCGACAACGCGGATAGGACGCACAACTTCCGCTATATGCGCCACGGAATCCTCCGTAAGCACCGCAAAGCCGTATCCCGAAATCATCTCCGGAAGTCCGTGATTTATCTCCGGGTCGATGTGATATGGACGTCCCGCAAGCACTATTCCGCGCTTGTGGTTCTCCTTGAGGAAATTCAGCGTTTCTTCGCCCTTTTTCCTCATGGCTTCCTTAAACGCAGCGTCCTCCGCGTACGCTTTTTCGAGAGCTTCGGTTATTTCCTTTTTCGTGATATTCTTGTCTGCGAGATTTGCCGAAAATTCCTCAAAAAGTCGCTCTCCCATACGCTTTTCATTGAAAATCGGCAGGAAAGGATTGAGGAACTTCACGCTTTCGCGCAGCTCCGGCACGGAGTTTTTGATAACCTCGCTGTACGTTGCGACAACGGGGCAGTTGTAGTGGTTATCCGCGCCGATATCGTCCGACATCTCATACGGCATAGACGGATAGAATATCAGCTTTATTCCCTCGTCGATAAGCGCCTGAATATGCCCGTGAGCAAGCTTCGCGGGATAGCAGACGCTCTCGCTCGGCATAGTTTCAATTCCCTTGTCGTAAATCGCGCGGGTCGTTTTCGGAGAGAGCTTTACGCTGAAGCCAAGCTCCGTGAAAAGTTTGTGCCAGAACGGATAGTTCTCGTACATTCCGAGAACGCGCGGAAGCCCGATTACGCCGCGCGGCGCGCTGTCCTCCGCAAGGCACTCGCGGTCGAACAGCAGATGATACTTATAATCGTACAAATTCGGAAGCTTTTCGCCCGTCGATACGTTTCCTGCGCCGCGCTCGCAGCGATTGTTGCTGATATAGCGCTTCCCGTCGGGAAATTTCGTGATTGTGAGAAGGCAGTTGTTCGAGCATTTTCCGCATCGCGCGGTCGTTTTTTCCGCCTTGAACCCATCAAGTTCCTCAAGCGAAGCAATCGCGCTCTTCTTCCCGTCGTCGCGTTCAAGCGCAACAAGCGCGGAGCCGTAAGCGCCCATAAGTCCCGCTTTATCGGGGCGTACAACGTCTTTTCCCACTATCTTTTCAAATGCGCGAAGCACGCTGTCGTTCATAAACGTGCCGCCCTGAACGATGATTTTTTCGCCCATTGAAGCCGTATCGCGCAGCTTGATTACCTTGAACAGCGCGTTTTTGCAGACGGAATAGGAAAGTCCCGCGGATATGTCCGCAACGGTCGCGCCCTCTTTCTGAGCCTGCTTTACGCGCGAATTCATAAATACCGTGCAGCGCGAACCGAGGTCGACGGGGTGTTCAGCCGAAAGTCCGAGCACCGCAAATTCCGCGGACGTCATTCCGAGCGCATTTGCGAAGTTCTCGATAAACGAACCGCAGCCCGATGAGCAAGCCTCGTTCAGCAAAATGCTCTCGATTTCGCCGTTTTTCACGCGCATACACTTCATATCCTGACCGCCGATGTCCAGAATGAACTCCGCGCCGGGCAGGATTTTGTCCGCGGCTTTATAGTGCGCCATAGTTTCAATCTCGCCGAAATCCGCCGAGAGCGCCGCCTTTATCAGATGCTCGCCGTAGCCTGTCGTACACGCTTTCGCAATGTACGCGTCTTTGGGAAGCAAGCCGTAAATCTCTTTCAGTATGCCTATTACCGATTTGAGCGGGTCGCCGTGGTTATTGTCATAATGCGAATAGAGAATTTCCGCGTTTTTGTTCAGCAGAACAGCCTTTGTTGTCGTTGAACCCGCGTCAATTCCGAGATAACAAGCGCCCTTATGCTCAGAAAGCTCCGCCGTCGGGATAATCGACTTTGAGTGGCGCTCGCGGAACGCTTTAAGCTCCTCCTCGTCCTCAAAAAGCGGCGAAAGACGCTCAACCTCGCGGAGCTGATTTCCGCCGAGATTAGCCGCTTTTTCAACAAGCGCGTCAATCGACATCTCCTCCGCTTCGTCCGACAAAGCGCACCCCATCGCCACAAACAAATTCGCGTTTTCCGGTATAATTATGTTCTCAGGCTTCAGGTTAAGCGTTTCAATAAACCTCTGGCGCAGTTCCGAGAGATAATGCAGCGGTCCTCCGAGAAACGCGACGTTCCCGCGGATAGGCTTTCCGCAGGCAAGTCCGCTTATCGTCTGATTTACAACCGACTGGAACACGGAAGCCGCAATATCGCTCCGCTTCGCGCCCTCGTTCAAAAGCGGCTGAATATCGCTCTTTGCGAATACTCCGCAGCGCGACGCTATCGGGTAAATCGTCGTGTGCTTCTTCGACAGCTCGTTCAAGCCGCCGATATCCGTGTTCAGAAGCGCCGCCATCTGGTCGATAAACGCGCCCGTTCCTCCCGCGCACGTTCCGTTCATTCTCTGTTCAAGTCCGCCCGTCAGGTATGTAATCTTCGCATCCTCGCCGCCAAGCTCAATCGCAACGTCCGTCTGCGGTATAAGCGCCTTTATAGCGTCCGTTCCCGCCGCAACCTCCTGCACAAACGGTATTCCGAGCCACTTCGATACCGAAATTCCGCCCGAACCCGTCACCGCTATAAGCGCGTTTTCTCCCGAAAACTCCGCTCCAAGCTCGGATATTATGTCGGCAACTGTTTTTCTGATATCGGAAAAATGCCGCTGATAACGGCTGTGAAGCAGCTCTCCGTTTTCTCCGAGAACCGCCGCCTTTACGGTTGTCGAACCTATATCAAGTCCCACTCGCCTCATTTAAATCTATCCTCTCTATTGCAATTTACATTATTTTACAGTAATTGGCGGTTTTCAACAAAATTCCCGTCCTGCGTTTTTGCACTATGAATAAATTATAACATAACTCCGCAAAAAAGTCAACCGACAAAAACAAGAAATTACAGCAAAACGGGGCGGAAATCCGCCCCATTCTATACTCTCCGCTTACAGCGGCTTGAACACAATCTCGCCCTTTTCCACGGTCGCGCGGCAATGATTTTCCGTCGCTTTTAACGCGAGCATCGACGAATTTATCCTAAGCTTTACGCCCGGATATATCATTCTCTTCACCGATACCGACAGATTCTGCGTAAGCTTCAGCGCTTCTTCGATTTCGCCTATCCGCACCTTCGCTTTCCTAATCTCAGCCTGTAATTTCAGTCTGTTCCTCAAAGCCTCGGTTTTCATCTGCTCCCTTTCGGGCGGCAGCTTCGATACCTTCGCAAGCTCCGTAAGCGTCGTCAGGATTTTGCCGAGCTGGTCGAACTTATCGTCCATTTCCTTGATTTTCTTGTCAAGACTCTCGCGTTCTTCCATAAGCACGGCGTTGTTTCCGAGCGTAATTTCCGTCTTGGTGTAATTATCCGAGCCGATTACCGACGCTTCGATATTATTCAGCGCCGTATATTTTCCGCCCATAATAACGCCCTTTCCGGACGCTATCAGGTCTTTTCCCGCAAATATCTCGCCGCCGACAAAAGACGCGCTGTCAACATTACCATCGCTTCTCACCTTTGAGTTTTCGCAAAAACCAAGCTTCACGTCGCCGCGGCAGTCAATCTTGCTGTTTATAATTCCGATACGCACGGTTACGTTTCCGTCCGCCGAAAGCTCCGCGCCGTTCGCCGAACCCTGCACTATTATGTCCTTTTTCGACGTAACGCGAAATCCCTCGAAAACGCTTCCCTTTACCGTTACGCTTCCGATAAAATCAATGTTTCCCGTCGAAACGTCAACATCGCCGTTTATCAGCAGCACTTCGTCAACGTAAAACGCGCCGTTTCTGTACACAAGATTTCCGTTGACAGCGGCGATTATCTCCGTCCCGTTGTTTACAAGCGACGTTCCGTTTCCTATGTTCACCGTCGCCGCAACGCCCTTTTTCTGCGGAACTTCTCTGCCCATAATATCCCTGCCCGGCTTGCCTTCGGTCGGCAGCGTAATCTCCGCGATAGGCGTTCCCGCCGTTATATTCCTCACAAGACCGAGATTTTTATAGTCAACCTCGCCGTGTTCGTTCTCAACAGGCGCTATACACTGGTCCGTCCTGTAAAAAAAGCTCACCGAACCGTCCTTGCCGTCCTCGGGGGCGTCCCACTTCGCGGCGCAGATATTCTCGTCGTATCTCCTCTCCTCAACCGCGCGAATTATGTCGTCTTCGAGAATACCGTATGACACGTTCTTTTCCCTAAGCGCGTTCATCACCTTTTCAACGCTTACGTCAATACCGCCGTTTTCGGGTCTGGTGAACGACAAAAACGCTGTGGTATGATTGGGATTTATTGATATATCTATTACCGAATGAACAATCTTCTCTTCCGACATAATATTTCCCCCTCTCCGATTATTTCAAAGGCTACACCGCATAATTATTA
>DPBR01000081.1:7184-7597 GCA_003516865.1 Oscillospiraceae bacterium | reverse complement strand
GGCGTTCTCACCGGTAAGGGTCTTAACTACGGCGGTTCTCTCGCAAGAACCGAGGCTACGGGCTTCGGTCTTTGCTACTACACCGATGAAATGCTCAAGGCGAACGGCAAGAGCTTCAACGGTCAGACGGTTATCATCTCCGGTTCCGGAAACGTTGCGATTTACGCGACCAAGAAGGCTACCGAGCTTGGCGGCAAGGTTGTAACCGTTTCCGACTCCAACGGTTATATATACGACCCCGATGGAATCGACCTCGACGTTGTTAAGCAGATTAAGGAAGTTGAGCGCGGACGTATCAAGGAATATGTCGGCAGAACCGCTCACAAGAACGCTGAATACCACGAGGGCAGCGTTTGGGGCGCAAAGATTAAGGCTGATATCGCTCTTCCGTGCGCTACACAGAACGAAATCAA
>DPBR01000081.1:0-6980 GCA_003516865.1 Oscillospiraceae bacterium | reverse complement strand
TGCCTTCTACTCCCGAAGCTATCGAAGTTTACTTCGCAAACAAGATGCTTTACGGTCCCGCAAAGGCTGCAAACGCAGGCGGCGTTGCTACTTCCGGACTTGAAATGAGCCAGAACTCCATTCGTTACAGCTGGACGTTCGAGGAAGTTGACGAAAAGCTTCACAACATTATGATTTCTATCTTCAAGGCTTGCAACGACGCGGCTAAGGAGTACGGTATGGAAGGCAACTATATGGCAGGCGCGAATATCGCGGGCTTCCTCAAGGTTGCTGAAGCGATGAAGGCTCAGGGCTGCGTTTAATCCCGCAGGACTTCATTTTAATAACAAAACGGCGGAGAATTTCGGTTCTCCGCCTTTTGTTATTGTTTACATATTGTGATGAAAATTATTGGTTAAAATGAACATTGTATTTTTCTCGGCAATTTGATATAATGAATTGTACTCAAATTCACACTGTTTTTTAGGAGGAAAAATGAACGAAAATCAGAATTACGCAAATCCCCCGCAGCAGACTGTACAGGTAATTTATCAGCAGCAAACTTACGCGCCCGTCAGACAGCTTAATACACAAACAGAGGGCTTTTGAAATTTATTCTGTTGTCGATAATAACGCTCGGAATATATGGGCTTGTTGTTATGTCATCGGTCGGCGAGGACTTAAATTTGATTGCCTCGCGTTATGACGGTAAAAAGATGATGCATTTCTGTCTGTTAGCTTTCCTAATATCGCCCTAACGCTCGGCGTCGGCACTCTCGTTTGGTATCACAAAATGTCAGACCGCATTAACAGCGAGCTTCGCAGAAGAAATATAAACTACTCCTTCGGTTCGGGAACATTCTGGGGCTGGTGCATTTTAGGTTCGCTTATCATTATCGGACCCTTTGTTTATATGGCAAAGCTCTTTCAAGCAATGAATATGCTTTCTGAAAGCTACAATATGTACGGCTGAATAAATAAATCCGCGCTTTTGAAATAGAAGCGCGGATTTCTGTTATTTTACGCTTATCAGTGGTGGAACAGGCGAATACCCGTGAACGCCATCGCAATTCCGTACTTGTCGCAGACTTCGATTACGTTGTCGTCGCGGATTGAGCCGCCGGGCTGCGCGATGTACTTAACGCCGCTCTTGTGCGCGCGCTCGATGTTGTCGCCGAACGGGAAGAACGCGTCCGAACCGAGCGCCGTGTCGGTCATCGTGTCAAGCCACTCGCGCTTCATTTCACGCGTGAACACATCGGGCTTAACCTTGAAAATCTTCTGCCAAGCGCCGTCCGCAAGCACGTCCATATAGTCCTCGCCGATGTACAAATCAATCGCGTTGTCGCGGTCCGCGCGGCGGATATCGTCAACAAACTGCAAATTCATAACCGTGGGCGACTGTCTGAGATACCAGTTGTCCGCTTTTGTTCCCGCAAGACGCGTGCAGTGTATTCTCGACTGCTGTCCCGCGCCTATTCCGATTGCCTGTCCGCCCGAAGCGTATGCAACCGAGTTCGACTGCGTGTATTTCAGCGTGATAAGCGCGATTGCAAGGTCGTCAAGCGCCTTTTTCGGGATATCCTTGTTCTTTGTAGGGCGGTTAGCGAACAGCTCGTCGTTTATCACAAGCTCGTTTCTGCCCTGCTCAAACGTAATTCCGTAAACCTGCTTGCGCTCAATCGGGTCGGGAACGTAATTCGGGTCGATTTTGATGATATTGTAAGTGCCTTTTCTCTTGGATTTGAGGATTTCGAGCGCGTCCGCGTCATATCCGGGCGCGATAACGCCGTCCGATACCTCGCGCTGAATAATTCTCGCGGTAGAAGCGTCGCAGACGTCCGAAAGCGCGATAAAATCGCCATAGCTCGACATTCTGTCAGCGCCGCGCGCTCTCGCATACGCGCACGCAAGCGGAGAAAGCTCGCCGAGGTCGTCAACCCAGTAAATCTTCGCAAGCGTTTCAGTGAGCGGAAGTCCAATTGCCGCGCCCGCGGGAGAAACGTGCTTGAAAGAAGTCGCGGCGGGCATTCCCGTAGCCGCTTTCAGCTCCTTTACAAGCTGCCAGCCGTTGAAAGCGTCCATAAAGTTGATGTATCCGGGTCTGCCGTTAAGCACCTCGATAGGCAAATCCCTGCCATTTTCCATAAAAATTCTGGACGGCTTCTGGTTGGGATTGCAGCCATATTTCAGCTCAAGTTCGTTCATAAAAATATCCTTTCGTGATTACTTGTTCTTATTAACTATTCTGCTCTCGTATTTGCCCGTTTCAACGTCGATAAACCGCGTGAAAAGCGAAACCTTATTGTCGTTATTGAGGTTGTTCCACACAAAATCCGTGAACTCGTCGATGTTCATTTCGGGGATAACAACGTCTTTCGGCTCGCCCTCGAAGCTCGGAAGTCTGCCGTCCTTTTCATCGCCCGCATAGGTGTGAATAAAGCTTCCCGCGCCGTCAAGCGGATTGCTGTAAGCGAAGGTATAACGGCGGCAGGAGTCGGGGTTCCCGTCCGCGCTCTTGAGTATCGACATAGCGTAATTCATTGAGGCGTTTTCAAGGTGAACGATACCGGAAATTCTCGGCGTGAAGTTTGGCTTGTCGTCCTCGAAAAATCTCCCGCGAAGCGACTGCTCAAAGCTCATCTGCTTATCCATAAGCTCAAAAATCGTGTCGGTCTGGTCGCCGTTTGTGACGATTGTCTTGTTTCCGAGAACGCGAACGGGCGCGTAAATTATAAGGTGCGGGTCTGTCATTTTGCTCTCGTCGAAAGCCTGCGTGCGGATTCCCTCGCCGTCCTCGACGAAAACGCGGTTGCGGCTGTTTTCGCTGCGTCCCATTATAAAGTACGCTATAACCGCCTTTTTTCCGCTCCTGCCGATTACAATTCCTCTGCCATGATAAGCAAGAGAATTAAGCTCCTTGTCAAGTGAAATCATAAAAACCTCCTGATAAATCGGTATTTTTCACAAAATATAGTTATGTTTCTTCTTCAAAAGTCTTTCGTTCCACGGAGAAACGCCGCTGAACTCGCCTGCATACACGGGATAATCCTCGCGCATAGCAATCTCGAAAATCTCGTCCGGAAGCTCTTTCAGACGCATCTTCAGGCTGAACGCGGGCGGGCAATCCTCGTCGGAAAGCAAACCGCTTCTTTCAAATACAAGAGAAACAGGCTCGGATATTTCCACAACCGTTTCCGCCGTAATTTCACTCAAATCTTCCGTGATAAAGTCAAATTCATCTGAGCGTTCATCAAAAAAATCAACGAGATATTCGCCTGCCGCGCTTAAAACTCGGTTTAATGCGTCGTCGGAAAGCGAAAGCCCCTCGAAAAATTCCGCGCATCGCCGCGCGTACTCCTCGCCACAGTTTTTCGACGTGAGAAACGGGATTTTGCAGCCGAAAAGCTCAGAATAAAGCTTTCCCTCAAGCCGCCCAAAATAACCGCCGCTTTCGCGGATTTCATAGTCACTCAACGACAGTCACCCCGCCGATAACCTTTATCCTATCCTCGCAGAACAGCGAAACCGCCTGCGGGAGAATTTTCCACTCCGCCTGTTCCATAACTCTGCGCTGAAGGATTTCGGGAGTATCGCCGTTCTCGACTTCAACCGCCTTTTGCAGTATAATCGGACCGCCATCGCAGACTTCCGTCACGAAATGCACGGTAGCCCCTGTCAGCTTAACGCCCTTTTTCAGCGCTTCCTCGTGAACGTGAAGCCCATAAAATCCCTTTCCGCAAAAGCTCGGAATAAGCGCGGGGTGAACATTCATCATCTTGTTCGGAAACGCCCTTACAATCTGCTCGTCGAGTATCGTCATAAATCCCGCGTAAACCACAAGGTCAGCCTTTTCCTCAAGCAGAGCCTCGGTCATCGCCTTTGTGTAAGCCGCAACGTCCGCGTAATCCTTTCTTATGAGAACGCGCGTTTTTATGCCGTTTTGCTTCGCCCTTTCGAGAGCGTATGCGTCCGCTTTCGAGGAAATCACGCAGGTTATCCTGCCGTTTTTGATTTCACCGCGTTTTTCCGCGTCGATAAGCGCCTGTAAATTCGTGCCGCCGCCCGACACAAGAACCGCAATATTCTTCATAGCCGCTCCTTTTCGTCTTGTTTGCCGCCTTAATCGGACGGAAGCTGAATTTCAATTCCAGAATAAGCGCCGCTTTCGTTTATATCAAAGGAAAGCTCGCCCGCGCTCAGTTCGGACTTCTTCCCGAACAGACCGCGGAAAAAGCCGCCTGAACTCATTCTCAATAATTGAAGAGAACGCCGACGGTTCCCTCGACGGTCGAACCGATTATATAAGCGTCCTCGCCCGTTGAGCGCAGGATTTCAACCGCCTTATCGGCGTTCTCCGCGTCAACGACAATCGCCATTCCGATACCCATATTAAAGGTGTTGTACATATCGTGCTCGCTGATATGACCTTCCTTCTGTATAAGCTCGAAAATCGGCGGAACGGGGAAGCTTCCCTGCTTGATTTTCGCGGAAATACCGTCGGGCAACATTCTCGGAATATTCTCGTAGAAACCGCCGCCCGTGATGTGCGAAATTCCCTTTACAGGCAGCTTTTCGATAAGGTTAAGCACGGATTTGACGTAGATTTTCGTGGGCGCGAGAAGCGTATCTCCGAGGGATTTTCCGAGTTCGGGGATAAGCGCCTTGAGCTTCTGCTCGTTCAGGTTGAAAACCTTGCGTACAAGCGAAAAACCGTTCGAGTGAACGCCGCTTGAGGAAATTCCGATGATTGCGTCGCCGGGCTTGATTGTCGTGTTGTCGATAATCTTCTTCTTATCGACAATTCCGGTCGCATAACCCGCGATATCATACTCGTCGTCGGGCATCATTCCGGGGTGTTCCGCGGTTTCGCCGCCGATAAGCGCGCAGCCCGCGAGAACGCAGCCGTCAGCCACGCCTCTTACGATTTCCGCGACTTTTTCGGGTATATTCTTGCCGATTGCGATATAATCGAGGAACCAGAGCGGCTTCGCACCGCAGCAGATGATGTCGTTTACGCACATTGCAACGCAGTCGATACCGATTGTATCGTGCTTGTCCATAAGCATCGCGATTTTCAGCTTTGTTCCCACGCCGTCCGTTCCCGAAACCATAACAGGCTCGGTAATTCCGCTCAAATCGGGCTGGAAAAGTCCGCCGAAACCGCCTATTCCCGATATGCAGCCGGGAATTTTCGTCCGCTCAACGTCGTCCTTCATAAGCCTGACGCTCTCGTAACCCGCCGTTACGTCAACGCCAGCAGCCTTGTAGCTTTCACTGTAACTGTTCATTTTTCTCTCCTTAATAGTAGTAATAGCAGAAGCCGATTGAACGCCGCTCAGCGGCGATTTTACTTTTGCTCGCCTCTAAAAACCTTGTTTGAGTGAAAATGCGCATAGCACGCCGACTGCTTCGACAAATCTCCTCGCAAGGCACCCAGCCTAACTTCGTCGATTTTCCTCGCATTCGTCGCCCTCTGCCCATTTTCACTTTTCAAACCGGTTTTCAGAGGCTCACTCCTCAAACTTTCTCTCGAACTTGTCTTTCGGGATTTCTTCCGGCACTTCAACGGGGTATTTTCCCGTGAAACAGCCTGTGCAAAACCCGCATTTTGCGTTCTCGGCGATTTGGGCGACGCTCTCCGCGCTGAGAAATCCAAGCGTATCCGCGCCGATTATTTCCGCGATTTCATCGATTGTGTGATGATTTGCGATAAGATTTTCCTTGCTGTCGATATCCGTGCCAAAAAAGCACTCGCTGATAAACGGCGGCGAGGATATCCTCATATGAATTTCCTTTGCGCCGGCACTTCTGAGCAGCTTCACAACCTTCGCCGAAGTTGTTCCGCGGACGATGCTGTCGTCTACAAGCACAACCCGCTTATCTTTAACCGTTTCGCTCAGCACGTTCAGCTTGATTTTAACGGAATTTTCGCGCTGCCCCTGAGTAGGCTGAATGAACGTTCTGCCGATATAGCGGTTTTTGATGAACCCAACGCCGTAGGGTATTCCCGATTCCTGCGAATAGCCGAGCGCCGCGTCAAGACCGCTGTCGGGACAGCCGATTACAACGTCCGCGTCAACAGGGTGCTGCTTCGCGAGAAAACGCCCCGCGCGCAGCCTCGCCTTGTGAACCGAAGCCCCCTCGATAACCGAATCGGGTCTTGCAAAATACACGAACTCGAACACGCAAAGCGAACTTTTCCCGCCGCAGTGCGTTTTTATGGACTGAAGCCCGTTCTCGTCGATTACGATAATTTCGCCCGGCTCGATATCCCTGATAAACTTCGCGCCTATGCAGTCGAAAGCGCACGTTTCACTCGCAACGACATAGCCCTCGTTGTCGGGCAAAGCGCCGAGCGCAAGCGGACGAAATCCGTTCGGGTCGCGCGCCGCGATAAGCTTTTTCGGCGACATTATAACAAGCGAATACGCGCCCTTAATCCTGTCCATCGCGCGCTCAACCGCCGCCTGAATAGAACCGCACTCAAGCCGTTCGCGCGTTATCGCGTAGGAAATGACCTCGGTATCGCTCGTCGTGTGGAAAATCGCGCCGTGAAGCTCAAATTCCCTGCGCAAATCAAGCGCGTTTATGAGGTTGCCGTTATGCGCGATTGCAAGCGAACCCTTGACGTGCCGAACCGTAAGCGGCTGGCAGTTTTCTGTGTTCACTCCGCCCGTCGTCGAGTAGCGAACGTGACCGATGGCAATTCTTCCCTCGTCAAATTCGCCGAGATTTTTCTCGTTAAACACCTCGTTTACAAGCCCCACGCCCTTGCGCGTCTTGAAAACGCCGCGCTCGTTCACGACAATTCCGCAGCTCTCCTGTCCTCTGTGCTGAAGCGCGTAAAGTCCGAAATAAACGGACGAAGCAACGTTTGCGGGCTTGTTTGAGTAAATCCCGAAAACGCCGCACTCCTCATGAATGTTTCCAGACAAAAAATCAATCCTTTCTTGTCCCGCACACACTTTATATTATGGTAACACCGCATAATTATTGTC
>DPBR01000037.1 GCA_003516865.1 Oscillospiraceae bacterium | reverse complement strand
GGCGATTATGCGGTGTTGCCTTAGAAACGCCCTTTCAAGTCCCATTACCTCGCCAAACCGTATTGTATTGCATTGCGGATTTTTCTTGTGTTGTGATTTCATTTTCTCTATCTTCTGCTTCACAATATTTTTATATTTTTCAACTTTTGAAGATAGTGGTACAAGCCAAAATATTTCATCACATCGACTGTCGCGAAGCGCAAAAAAACAGGGACGGTCGTGATTTTGCCCATTAACTACTTCTTTATTACACATCAACATTTTATTAGGGTCGTATTTTTGATAAAATTCATCAATTACAAAATATAAATGACCTGTTTTCATAATTAACCTTCCACTTCTATAAAACAAGGCTCTGCAAAACAGAGCCTTGAAACATTTGAACCCGACAATTTGTTTACTCCGCATATCGGTGAGCCGAGAAACATTTGAACCCGACAATTTATTTACTCCGCATATCGGTGAGCCGAGAAAAATTTAATGATAGCATTGCTATCAATTATATTATACACCATTATTCTTGTTTTGTCAACCCTCTTGCACACTTTTTCACGACTGAAAAGAAAAACGTGCTACATAAAGCACAAATCACTTTTTGTCCATATATTCAAGCATTATTCCGCGCAGCTGCGTGTTTTCTGAATTTGCTCGAATAATCGGCTCATCATCGAACATAGCGAGCTTAAAGCCGAGTTTTTCCAATTGACATATCAACTCCGGCACGACAAGCTCTGCTATTGTCACGTTCAGCACCTCGGCAATCTTTTCCATCAGCTCCTCTTTGGGAACGCGCGTGCCGCTTTCGTACTGCGCTATACGAATGTCGGCGTTGCTTTCGGAAAATCCAACTAAAATGCCAAGTTGCTTTTGCGTTAAGCAGTTTTTAATTCGGATTTTCTTAATTTTCTCGCCAATTTTTCCTTGTTGCTCAAAAATCGCGCTATTAAGTAAGTTTGTGTGTTTGTTCTGTTTATTAACATCATCTTCAAAGAAATAATCAACAGGAACATCAAAATATTCAGATAGCTTTTGCAGCGTGTCATAATTAACATTTGACCCGCTTTCCCACCGTTTCAGATTGACTGAACTAAGCCCTAATTTTTTAAGAACAGGCGATGGCTTGACGTTTCTTAAATTGCATATCTTGATAAGCTGGTTATAAAACATAAAAACTCCTTTCTGAACCGAAAAAGAAAATGTGATATATGCAGCACAAATTTATTGTCGCTCTCACATCAGACAGCGCGCAGAATGAGCTGTAATTGAGCTTGCGCCTTTGGAGTATGAGTTTGACGTTTGAACGATAATAAACGTTTCCGGCGGCACTAGCGCTTGAATTTGAGGTGTTCTCAACATTGTCTGTCGTGTATTTTCCGAACAAGTCATAGTTCACCTCCGCCTGATAGTAGCTCGAAATTGTCGAAGGCGCGTTGTAGAGCGCCGTTATGATGTAATTTCGGATATTGCGGATTTCGCTTGTATTCTTTTTCAGTGCGGACAAAACGTACTCGATATGGCTCTCGTTCAGCTTAAGGAACACGGATTTCACAACGCTTTGCGGGACTTCCTCGCCGTTCACGCGAACAGTCGGCTTGCTTGAACAGATAACGTCAACCATTATCGACACAATTTCATCAAGCTCCCGCTGCTTTTCTGGATTAAAGCAGTCGTATTCGATGTTCTCGCGGACAAGCTGCTCGTATTCTTCGCGATTATTACGATTTTCGCCGTCAATCTCATCAATCCTATCCGCGCAGGAAGATTGATTGATAGGATTTTTTATATTTAGTTTATTCTCTTTAGTTTTAATAAAGTGTTGCTCAGCCGTTGGGTCGGAGCTTGCTCCTACCTTTTGGCGGAGCAAGGACGGCTCTTCTGTCGGAGCTTGCTCCGCCATTTTGTCGGAGCAGGGAGAAACGGCGCTGTTATGCGGAATTTCGCAGTTGCTGTTTTCTTCTTCAGATAAACTTGTTCCAAACGCTGCCGCGAGAAAATCGTTCATTCTCTTTGTGCTTTCGTTCGGCTCGGTGTTCTCGGACTTGCGTTTGCGCTCATATTTTTCTGTTGCCGACGGCTTGATTTCACGCATTTTTTCCTCGCCCTCGGCAATCAGAGCTTGGATAACCGCGATATCGTCGATTATGTAAAAGCTGCGTTTCGCAGGCATTCCACGCAGCTCGCAGCGAATAAGTCCCGCTTTAACCAGCGCGTCAACGCAGCGCTTTTGCTGCTTTTCGGAGAGCGCCGTGCTTTCCTGCAAGTCCGGCGCGGTCGAGTAAAACCAACCGTTATCGGTCATTTTGCGCTCGGAGTAATAGTAAAATTTGGATATCAGCGCGCCGTAAACGACAGCTTCGGAAAGCCCGATTGCGTGCGCGAGAGGACGGTTCACGGAAACGGTATTGTTCGGGTTCATCAATTGAAATATCGCGTTCATAATTTATACCTCTTTCTTTTTTTCTTGATTATAAATCAAACTCAACTGCAAAAAACTGCACAAAAAAAGCCCGAAAAATTCGGACTTGGCTTTTTATTTCTTTCGCATTTGACTTTCATCACGCGCTTTGCGTTCGCGTTCGGCGGCGATGAGATTGTCGATGTAATTGCCCTCGATAATCTTTTCATACATTCGGATAAGCTCCGAGATTTTATTCAGCTTCAACTGTTCCTCGGAGATTTCGAATTTAATCGAACCGATGTAAGTGGGGGAGAGCCGGAGCCGCGTTTCAAGGTCTTTTATGTCCTCGGCGCTCGCGAAGCCTTGAAACAGCTCGGTCAAGCTGCTCGGAAAGCTTTTCACTCTCGATAGGCGAACAGGTGACTTCCTGTCCGAACTGTCCCGAAGCGAGTTCAAGCTTGCCGAGAACCATTTCGGGGTTGTCGATAAAATACTGATTGACGGTTATTCCGTCCGAATTTTTCGCGGTATAGCACCAATCGGGCAGCTCAACCGCCATTTTTTCGCGCTTCTGCAGGAAGATTATATCCGAGGTAACCTCGGTGTTCGCGCCCTTAAAAGCGTTGTTCGGCAGGCGAATTGCGCCGATTAAATCCGCGCGTTTCGCGAGGTATTCACGCACTTTCGGGTTTACCTTGTCGAGCGTTCCTTTTGAGGTGATGAACGCGACAACGCCGCCCGGCGCGACTTTAT
Organism: Oscillospiraceae bacterium; assembly: GCA_003516865.1. Lineage (GTDB taxonomy): Bacteria > Bacillota > Clostridia > Oscillospirales > Ruminococcaceae > CAG-115. The sequence continues at coordinate 28,478 of DPBR01000037.1, read as the reverse complement.
CGAGCGTTTTCGCGAAAAAGTAGTCGTGAACGAGAAAATTTTCCTTATTATAACGCGCGTCTGAAACGCCGTAGTTCCCGAACGGCACGTTTCCGATTGCCGCGTCAAAGAAATTGTCGGGGAAGTCGGTTTTCTCGAAGCCGTTGATTTGAATATCCGCCGTCTGGTAGAGCTGCTTCGCGATACGTCCCGTAATGTCGTCAAGCTCCACGCCGTAGAGCTTGCTTCCGCGCATTTTTTCGGGCAGGCAGCCGAAAAAGTTGCCCACGCCCATCGAGGGTTCAAGCACGTTGCCGCTTTCAAAGCCGAAATTATCGAGCGCCTTGTACATCGCGCCGATAACCTCGGGCGAGGTGTAATGCGCGTTCAGCGTGCTTTCCGCAGCCGCCTTGTACTCATCGTCCGTAAGCAGCGCGCGCAGCTGTTTATATTCGTTCGTCCAAGCGCCGTTTCCGCTGTCGAACGCCTGAGAAAGACCGCCCCAACCGACATATTTCGCGAGAATTTGCTGTTCATCGGGAGAAGCAAGGCGGTTTTCGCTTTCAATCGCTTTCAGAGTTCGGATAGCGGCGATGTTGGCGGCAAACTTTGTCTTTGCACCTCCCGCACCGAGTTCGGTATCCTCGGTTATGCGAAAATCGTGCTTTTCCTGCGGCTCGGCGGGAATTGTGCTAAATGTAGCACTGCGCGGCTCAATGGAGTTGAGCATTTCTAAATCCGTTTCGCTAAGCAGATTTTTTTTAGCAGCTCGGATTTTCTCAATCTCGGCAGTCGCTCTGAGCAAATCCGAAACAGCGTTATATTTCCCATACTGAGAAAGAAAATCTATCACGCCGCCGTACCCGTCGCCGATGTCCTGACGTTCGGTTATCTTGTCGCCGTTCGGGAGATTGACGGTAAATTTCGTTTTCGCATATCCCTGATGATTGCCAAAAATTTCGCCGTTTTTTATTGCCTCATAAGCCTCGCCATAGCTATCCCGCTCCTTCTTTCGCGCCGCCATCCAATCGCTGTCGGCGCGTTTCATAAGCTCGTCAAATTCAAGCACGGAGTAGGTTTTGCCGTCCTCAAAAACCTCGCTCTCACTCCAATCGCAGGTTATTGTCGGAAATTCGTCAAATTCGGCGGGAATTGTGCTATATGTAGCACGTTCGGGGGCGCTGTCGAGGGTAATCTGCTCAAAATTCTGCCTGTCCTCGGAAATTTTTTCTTCAAACCCCTTGACAATATTCCAGCTTTGGTGTATAATAATATTGAAGTCAAGAGTGTTTGTTAATTCGGAGTATTGTTCTCCCCATCTCTCAAACATCTCTTGGCTTTTCTTTTTATCGCAAAAAAGAAGACTGTCGGTTTGAACAATTTTTTTGAAGTATTCGGGAAAATTGTTTCTTCCATACACACTTGTGATGAAATTTGAGCTGATTTCCTCAATCTCATATCTTCCGCTTCCGTTCGGCTTAATGCTTGCAATTATGGGATTATTCTCTTTGTCAACCTCCGAAGTAACTACGATGACGCTATCTTTACGGTTTGGAGAGTCGAAAACCATAACAGGACCGGAAAGAAGATTTGGCAGCTTTTTTATCTGCTCAACTTCAAGCCCGTGTTGATGATTTTTCTCGTCTGTCGGCTTAACCGCATTTCTAAGGTGCTTCTGCGTATAAAGCATAGGGAGCTGTTCGCAGCCGATATCGAGCAGAATTTTCGGTGTATCGCAGACTTTGAGGCTTGTGTAAAAGGGCAGAGTGCCGTTCAGACTTGCGTCCACCTGTTCCGCGAAACTCTTTTCTGAAACAAAATCGGCAGGAGCCTTGTCAGCTTCTGCCGAATTGTTTATCCGCGCTGTTTGAGGACGATTTCCGTCATCACTCTGTGATTGACTTCGAGCGACTTCATCTTCTCCCACTGCGCTATTTCGAGAAACGTGTGCGGACGAGGATTGTTCTTCGCGTACTCCTGCTCCAAATTCCACGCCATTTCCTCGGCTTCCTTGTCTATCTGCCTCGGTATCAGCTCCCACAACATTCTGCCCTTCAGCCCCGGAATGTCCAGAGGATAATTCTCCTCCATAAACTCCTGCCACTTCCTGCCGAAGAACCCTATCGGCTTGCTCATCAGCTCCTGCTCCTCGTCCGTCAGACCGAGCGACAGCTCCTCCAGATACACGAACGTCTGCGGGTCGAGCCGATACCTCCTGCCGTTCTCCTCCTTGATTTCGGGGTAGAACATCTTGTCCTCCTCGCACCAAATCTGCTTGATTTCCTCTTTCATAAATAGCCCTCCTTTGAATTTCGGTGATATCTTTTTCAATCGAAAGCAGAACCGCTTTCGCGTTTTTCTGTACATATTCGAGCAGTTTTTCAAGCTCAGCCTTATTTTTCAGCATATCGACAGCCGAAAGGTCGAGCGCGTCGGCGCTTTTGTAATTGAATTTGCTGTGGTAACAGCAGCGCGCCGCGACAACCGCCCTTACCATCGTCCGCGCTGAATTGTAGAACCCGCGTCTTTGCTCGGCGGGAATATTGAGCGTTTCCGCAAGCGCTGCGAAATTCGCGCCGCTCTGACGGTCGGAAAGGAAGTCAATGCAGTTCGTCAGGCTGCCGAAATCGCGCGCTTCTCTCGCGGAAATCTGCTCCAGAAGCTTTTTCGCGTTTGTTATATCAATAAGCCAACGCGATTTTACGTTCTTTCCATACGTCTGCGAAATGTCGAAATAATGCTTTAGCCTGCCGTTTTCAAACGCCGCGATGGAATTTTTCCCGTGCTTGACCTGTCTGCCGAGCTTTTGCCAAGTATCGTAATCCGTCACCATTTTCGCGTTCGGATTTGACAGGAAAATCATCATCGTGTGTTCTGACGGCAGCTTATAGTGCGTGCCTGAAAAAGAAAGAAAATCTTTGAGCGCGGCGCGGTCGGAAAACAGCTTATCGGTAATCTCGTCATACTGTTCGCGAACCTCGCGTTCTCTTTCTTCTCGTGATTTTACGGACATAGTTCCTCCTGTGTAAATACCATTTTACCACATTAAACCATAAAAGTCAATACTATTTTAATAAAAAAAGCGGTCAAGCGCAAAAAAATTCACACTTGACCGCAAATTCATCATCTTCTGCTGCGCTTCGGGGGGTTCCGAAAAACTTTTACAGTCTTGATATTTTCATCGGACTATGCTATACTGTCATCAAAGCAGATAGGTGTTTCAAACTTGGACAATTGGCGTCCTATGTTTGTCGAGAAATTCGTTAAACACCTATCCGCTTTTTTTATGTTTATTGAAAGAATTGTGCTATATGTAGCGCAATCACCAATCTATTCTTCTTTTGAAAAGCATAACTTTATGAGTTCCATCAAGCAAAAAAGATATCATCTGCAAAATACCCATCGCTACTTATTCTTACCGGAGCGGAAATCTGTCCTTCATCTGATGCGAATAATAGTTTATGCATATATCCATCATCTTGTATAATTTTCTTGCCTAATAAAATGCTTTATACATCAGGTCGTCGGATAAAAAACGATAAACCCATTAGTACCATAAGCCGCCTCGTACTTTTTGCCGCCAACAAGATATTTAGCCCACAAACCTTTTCTACCCGAATTTAGTATCTTTGAGCCTGTATCAATCGGAGCCAGATATCGTAATCAATCGTTTGGTATACAGCGGCGGTTTTGGCTGTTCTTTCGGCTGTAAAGGCGTTATGGTTTGGATTGAAATAAATTTGCGGTAACAAATTATTTCGATAATTCAGACAAACAGCATACAAACGCTTCTCACAATCAGCGCCGCAAGCCACGCGACAACGCACTGCTCAACGACTATTCCGACAGCCCACTTTCCGCCGAGTTCGCGTCTGATTGCGGAAATTGCGGCAATGCAGGGCGTGTAAAGCAGGCAGAAGGTGAGAAGCGCCGCCGCGTCGGGAGCTGCGAGAAGCGCTTGAAGCTCCGCAGCGTTGCCGAAAAGCACTGAAAGCGATGAAACAACGCTTTCTTTCGCCATAAATCCCGCTATAAGCGACGTGCATATTCTCCAGTCGCCGAAGCCGAGCGGCGCGAAAATCGGCGCTATAAATCCCGCAGCGGCGGCGAGAATGCTGTCCTGCGAGTTGTCCGTGAGGGCAAATCCAAGCGTAAAGCTCTGCATAAACCAGATTACGATTGACGCGATAAAAATAACCGTAAACGCTCTCTGCAAAAAGTCCTTAGCCTTGTCCCAGAGCAGCATAGCGACGTTTTTAGCACCGGGAAGCCTGTAATTCGGAAGCTCCATAACAAACGGCACCGCCTCGCCCTTAAAAAGCGTCCCCCGCGAACAGAGAGCAACAAGAATACTTGCGAGAATACCGCCAAAATACAGCCCGACCATTATAATTCCCGCGTAACGGGGGAAAAAGACCGACGTGAAAAAGCCGTAAATCGGGAGCTTCGCCGAGCAGCTCATAAACGGCGTGAGCAAAATCGTCATTTTTCTGTCGCGCTCCGAGGGAAGCGTGCGCGAAGCCATAACTCCCGGCACAGTGCAGCCGAAGCCTATCAGCATAGGCACGATACTCCGTCCCGAAAGACCGATTTTTCTGAGAAGTTTGTCCATAACAAACGCCACGCGCGCCATATACCCGCTGTCCTCAAGCATTGACAGGAAAAAGAACAGCGTGACGATTACGGGAAGAAAGCTCAGAACGCTGCCGATACCGTTCAGAACGCCGTCAACCAGAAGCGAGTGAAGAACGTCGTTGACCTTCATCTCCGTAAGTCCCTTGTCCGCCGCGTCAATCAGGAAATCAATCCCGCTTTCAAGCAAATTCTGCAAAAACGCGCCGATTACGTTGAACGTGAGGAAGAAAACCGCCGCCATTATCAGCACGAACATAGGAATTGCGGTATATTTGCCCGTGAGGATTTTGTCGATTTTTTTGCTGCGCTCGTGTTCACGGCTTTCTTTTGGCTTGACAACCGTCTCTGCGACAAGCTTATTGATAAACCTGAACCTCATATCCGCGATAGCCGCGCTTCTGTCAAGACCGCGTTCTTCTTCCATCTGACAGACGATATGTTCAAGCATTTCCTTTTCGTTCTGAGAAAGCTTCAGCGCTTCTTCAATGAGTTTATCACCCTCGATAAGCTTGCCTGCGGCAAATCTCACGGGAATGCCCGCCGCCTTTGCGTGGTCGTCGATAAGCTCCATAATTCCGTGCAGAGCGCGGTGAACGGCGCCTCCGCAGTCGCTTTTATCGCAAAAATCAATTCTTCCGGGGCGTTCCTGATAATATGCAATGTGAATAGCGTGGCTTACAAGCTCGTCGATACCCTCGTTTTTCGCCGCGGAAATCGGCACAACGGGTATTCCGAGCATATCCTCAAGCTCGTTTATATGTACAGAGCCGCCATTGTCGCGCATTTCGTCCATCATATTCAGCGCGAGAACCATCGGCACGTCAAGCTCCATAAGCTGCATTGTTAGGTAAAGATTACGCTCGATATTCGTTGCGTCAACGATGTTGATAATGCCCTTCGGCTTCTGATTTATGATAAACTCGCGGGTTACGATTTCCTCGCTTGTATAGGGCGACATTGAGTAAATTCCCGGCAAATCCGTGACGAGCGTTTCGGGGTGATTTTTGATTGAGCCGTCTTTTCGGTCAACGGTAACTCCGGGGAAATTTCCGACGTGCTGGTTTGAGCCTGTAAGCTGATTGAAAAGCGTAGTTTTTCCGCAGTTCTGGTTGCCTGCAAGCGCGAACGTAAGCCGAGTGCCTTTCGGAAGCGGGTGTTCATCGGCTTTAACGTGGTATTTTCCGCCCTCGCCAAGACCGGGGTGCGTCTTTTTTCGCGCAGCTTCCTGCGTCTTAATAGGCCCCTGCTTTTTTTTCGCAGTCGGTTCAACGAGGATTTTTTCCGCGTCCGAGAGTCTCAGCGTAAGCTCGTAACCCTGAACGTGAAGCTCCATAGGGTCGCCCATAGGCGCGTATTTCACAACCGAGATTTCCGCTCCCGGTATAACTCCCATATCGAGAAAATGCTGTCTTAGCGAGCCTTCGCCGCCTGTTTTTGTAACGACTGCGGTTTTTCCTATTTCAAGTTCTTTTAAAGTCATAATGTTAACATCTCCTAACATCTTACAATTATACATTATATATTTATATTGACGTTTTGTCAAGAGAAATTACATTTTTCACTGTTCAAATTTAAAATAAGAACGGCGATTATAAAAAAACTCTTGCCGTCTATACGCGGAATAACAATTATATAATAAAAGAATAACCTCCGCGGAACTTGTCAATCGTTTATCGGTAAAGAATATACCGATTTTATATTTCCCAAATTCTGATTTTTTTCGATTTTGCGCGGAATTTACTTGACAGACGCTCGAAAAAATTATATAATATAAGATGAGTAGAATAAAGGCGGCAGGTTTCGTTATGCGTATGAAGCTGAATTTGCGCTGCCGATATATAAAAGAAAGGCATATTATGAGAAAATTTGATACGAAAATTCAATATCTGAAGTATAAGGTGCTTCGCGAGGTTGCGCGGCAGGCTTGGGCGGATACGCTTTTCAACAATTTGTTGAATATCCCCTCGGTAATCGTGCCCGGAAACGTTCCGACAATGCGCTGCTGCGTATATAAGGAAAGAGCGATTTTAGCCGAGCGCGTAAAGCTTGCAATCGGCGGAAATCCGCTTAACCCAAACGTAATCGAGGTTATCGAAGTTGCGTGCGACGAGTGTCCCGTAGGCGGATTTGAGGTTACGAATGCCTGCCGCGGCTGTTTGGCGCACCGCTGCGAGGACGTCTGCAAGTTCGGGGCGATTTCTTTCGACCACAATCACGTCGCTCATATCGACAAGACAAAGTGCAAGGAGTGCGGCTCGTGCGCTAAGGTTTGCCCGTATACCGCGATTGTAAGCCGCACGCGTCCCTGCCAGAGCGCCTGCAAGGTAAAGGCTATCTCGATGAACGAGAATAAGGCAGCCGTTATCGACAATTCAAAGTGCATTTCGTGCGGCGCGTGCGTTTATCAGTGCCCGTTCGGAGCGATTATGGAGAAGTCGTTTATGCTTAACGTAATCGACCTCATCAAAAAGAGCCGGGAGGGAAGAAGCTACAAGCTTTACGCTGTTGTTGCGCCGTCGATTTCAAGCCAATTCAATTATGCAAAGCTCGGACAGGTTATAACGGGAATAAAGCAGCTCGGCTTCCACACGGTTGTTGAAGCGGCTCTCGGAGCGGATATGGTTGCGATTTCCGAGGGTAAGGAGCTTGTTGAAAAGGGATTTCTGACGAGTTCGTGCTGCCCTGCGTTTGTTGAGTATGTTCACAAGAATTTCCCCGAAATGACGCCGAATATTTCTCACAATCCTTCGCCTATGGCGGCTATCGCAAAGTACATAAAGGAAACCGACAAGGACGCTAAAATAGTATTTATCGGTCCGTGCACAGCGAAGAAAATGGAGGCTCAGAAGGAGGAGGTTAAGCCGTATATCGACTCTGTTCTTACGTTCGAGGAGCTTCAGGCGCTGTTCGACAGCCGCGATATCGATATCACGGAGCTTGACGAGGGCGTTCTCGATAACGCGTCGTACTTCGGAAGAATATTTGCGCGCAGCGGAGGACTTACGGACGCTGTTGCCGAGAGCCTGAAGGAGCAGAAGCTCACCGACTTTGAGCTGAAGGCGGTAGCCTGCGACGGAATTGAGGAATGCAAGATTGCTCTGCTCAAGAAGAGCAAGGGCGTTCTCGACGCGAATTTCATTGAGGGCATGGCTTGCGTGGGCGGCTGTATAGGCGGCGCGGGCTGCCTGACGCACGGCGCAAAGGATAAATCCGAGGTGGATAAATACGGCAAGGAAGCGATGGAAAAGACCATTCTTGACGCTGTTTCGGTGCTGAAATAAACGATTTAATGTGAAAATAAAGCGGTCTTTGAGAAAAGACCGTTTTATTTGCGCGTTACTTGACTTATTTTGTAATATGTGGTAAAATTATTGTAGGATAATTGTAAAAGACTGTAAAAAGAAGGGAAATAAGATGAAAAGGGAATATCTTATGGGCAACGGCGCGATTGCTCTCGGAGCGCTGAAAGCGGGCGTTCGGGTCTGCGCGGGTTATCCGGGAACGCCGTCGTCGGAGATTATCGAAAACATTGTGAAGTACAAGTCCCACGATGTTTATGCGGAGTGGTCGGTTAACGAAAAGGCGGCGCTTGAGGTTGCGGCTGCGGCTTCATATTCGGGCGCGAGAACGCTCGTGACGATGAAGCAGGTCGGGCTTAACGTTGCTTCCGACCCGCTTATGTCGCTTGCATATGTGGGGGTTAAGGGCGGAATGGTTGTGGTTGTCGCAGACGACCCCGGACCGATTTCCTCGCAGACGGAGCAGGATACGCGCGTTTTTGCGGAGTACGCGAGAATACCCGTGTTCGACCCGTCAAGCCCCGAAGAAGCTTTTTCGATGATACAAACGGCGTTTGATTATTCGGAGAAATATCACACGCCCGTGATTTTCCGTCCGACAACGCGCGTCTGTCACGCTTACGCTTCCGTTGAATTTGACGGAGCGCAGCCGCGGGATTATGAGGGATTTGTAAAAGACTCGAAAAAGTGGGTTATTTTCCCGCGGCTTTCTTTTATGAACCACGCGATGATTGAAAAGAGAAATCCTGCGATAGGCGAGGATTTTTCCGAAAGCGGGCTTAATTTCGCCGCAGGAACAGGAAAAAAGGCTGTTTTCGCTTCGGGAGTAAGCTACGCTTACGCTAAGGAGTATTTGCAGAACCGCGACGACGTTGTGCTTGTGAAAATAGCGACGCCGCACCCGTTCCCCGAAAAATTCGCGCTTTCCGTTCTCGAAAATGTTGATGAAGCGCTTTGTTTTGAGGAACTAAGCCCGTTTATCGAGCAGAATTTGCTTAAAATCGCGGGAAAACATCATCTGAGCGTGAAAATTCACGGAAAAACCACGGGAAACGGCAGACTTTCGGGAGAAAATTCTGCGGATATTGCCGCGGAAATAATCGGTGAATTTCTCGGCGAAAAGCCTGCGGAAAAGCGCGATTATACGGATATGCCAAAGCTGCCCGTAAGACCGCCTGTTTTGTGCGCGGGCTGTCCGCACAGAGCTTCGTTTTACGCGGTTAAGACGGCGATGAGCGGGAGAAAGGCGATTTTCTGCGGAGATATCGGCTGCTATACGCTCGGAAACGCAATGCCGCTCGATATGACTGACACCTGCCTTTGTATGGGCGCGGGAATTACGATGGCGCAGGGCTTCAGCCGCGTTGAAAAGGACACGGTGTGCTTCGCGTTTGTCGGGGACTCAACGTTTTTCGCTTCGGGAATGACGGGCGTTGTGAACGCTGTATATAATCGCGCGAATATGATTTTGTGCGTTCTTGACAACTCGACTACGGCAATGACGGGACATCAGCCGCACCCCGGTACGGGAAAAAATCTGATGGACGATATTACCTCGCGCGTTGACCTCGTTAAGGTGCTTGAAGGTATCGGCGTGAGCAAAATTGCCGTCGTTGACCCGATTAATCTTGACGAGGCGGTTAAGACGGTTCGGGAATGCGCGGAGCTTGACGGAGTGAAAGCGATTGTGTTTAAATCGCCGTGCATTGCGGTTGCGAAATCAACGAAGAAAATGACGGCTGACGAAAGCTGCGTTATGTGTGAAACGTGCGTTAACGAAATCGGCTGTCCCGCGCTCTCGATGGGAAGCGGGGGAATTTCGATTGACCCGACTCTCTGTACGGGCTGCGGGCTTTGCGCTCAGATTTGCCCCGTAAACGCGATAAAACCCGTCGGAGGTGATACTAATGGATAAGAGTATACTTTTGTGCGGAGTAGGCGGGCAGGGAACTGTTCTCGCTTCAAAGCTGATTGCGGCGGCGTTTATGCAGAACGGCGAGGTCGTTCATTCCGCCGAAACTATCGGAATGGCGCAGCGCGGCGGTTCTGTCACAAGTCATGTCAGAATAGGCGAGAGCGCGTTTTCTCCGCTTATTCCGAGCGGCTGCGCGGATTTGATACTCGCGTTTGAGCCTGCCGAGGCGGTGAGAAATCTGCCGCTTCTGCGCGAAAACGGCGCTGTAATCGCAAACAGCGTTCCCGTAAAGCCCGTCACGGATATGAGCTACGACGGCGCGGAAGCTGTCGATTACCTTAAAAAGAACGTTAAAAACGCGATTGTCGTAGACGCAGAGGAGCTTTGCAGGGAATTTGGCTCGTCGAAGTTCTTTAATATCGCAATTCTCGGAGTTGCGTGCGCTGCGGGAAAGCTTGGTCTTTCTCGCGAGCAAATTCTCGGCGAAATTGAGAAGCGCGTTCCCAAAAAATATCTTGAACAGAATATCAGGGCTTTCCAAAAGGGAGAGCGGATAGGAGAAAGCTATGAAGCTGAATGATACGCAGATTGAACAGGTTGACAGACAGATAAAGCGGCTGTTGAAGTCGGGGAGCTATTACGGAGAGAAATATAAATCGCTCGGAATTGACGGAATAAAGTCGCAGGAGGACTTTTTGAAGCTGCCTTTTTCCGACAAAAACGACCTCAGAAACGCTTATCCTCTCGGAATAATGGCGTGCGACGAGAGCGAAATCGTGCGTATTCACTCGTCGTCGGGAACGACGGGACAGCCTGTTATTATCCCGTATACCGCCAAAGACGTTGAGGATTGGTCGATTATGTTCGCGCGCTGTTATGAAATGGCGGGGATTACCAAAAACGACCGTATTCAGATTACTCCCGGATATGGGCTTTGGACTGCGGGAATAGGCTTTCAGGCGGGCTGCGAGCGGCTTGGCGCGATGGCAATTCCTATGGGTCCCGGAAACACGGAAAAGCAGCTCAAAATGATGGTTGACCTGAAGTCAACGGTTATCACGGCGACTTCTTCTTACGCGCTTATGCTCGGCGAAGAGGTGACGAAGCGCGGCTTGAAGGACAAGATTTGTCTGAAAAAGGGCGTTATCGGCTCTGAGCGCTGGAGCGACACTATGAGAGCGCGTATTCACAATGAACTCGGAATTGAACTTTACGATATTTATGGGCTTACGGAGATTTATGGTCCGGGAATAGGCATAAACTGCGATAAGGGAAGCGGAATACACTACTGGGACGACTATATTTACATAGAAATAATCGACCCTGCGACAGGCGAACCCGTTCCCGACGGCGAAGAAGGCGAAATCGTCATCACAACTCTCGTTAAGGAGGGCGCGCCGCTTATCAGGTTCAGAACGCACGATTTGTCGAGGATTATTCCTGAAAAGTGCGCTTGCGGAAGCGAATATCCGAGAATTGACATTATCAGAGGCAGAAGCGACGATATGTTCAAGGTTCGCGGGGTGAATATGTTTCCTTCGCAGGTAGAGGAATTTCTTGGAAAGGTTCCCGGCGCGTCGAGCGAATACAGCATTACGATTGCGCGCGACGACGATAACAACAAAGACGTGATGATTTTAACCGTCGAGGGCGACGGGGACTACAGCTTCGACGAGATGGAGAACAAAATTCTCGATTTGTTCAAGTCTATGATAGGAATGTCGCCGAAAGTAATCGTTGTGCCTGTCGGAACGCTTCCGAGAAGCGAAAAGAAAACAAAGCGCGTTACTGATTTGAGGGATAATTAAATTGAGCGTTACGATAAGAGAATACTGCTCGGAGGACGTTCAAAAAGCGGTTGAAATCTGGAACGAGGTTATCCGCGCGGGAAACGCTTTTCCGCAGCTTGAGCTTCTTGACGAGAAAACGGGCGATGAGTTTTTCCGCAGTCAGTCATATACGGGAATTGCGGCTGACGAAAGCGGAGAAATTGTGGGCTTGTACATTCTTCACCCGAATAACGTCGGGCGCTGCGGTCATATTTGCAACGCGAGTTATGCGGTTAAGAGCGGTTTGCGTGGACGGCATATCGGAGAAGCGCTTGTCCGCGACTGCATAAAAACGGCGAAACGGCTCGGTTTCGGGATTTTGCAGTTCAATGCGGTCGTGCGTACGAACAAACCCGCGCTTGCGCTTTACGAAAAGCTTGGTTTTGTGAAGCTCGGCGTTATACCGAAAGGCTTTCTGATGAAAGACGGAACTTACGAGGACATAATTCCGCACTATATTGAGCTATAAAAACAGCCCGCCGATTTGCTTTCGGCGGGTTTTAGTTATGCTTTTTCCTTGATTGTGCCGTTTTTGTACGCTTCGAGAAGCTCGCGCAGGTCGTTTATCTGAGAAAGAAGCTCGATTCCCTTGTCCGTATCGGAAATATTGACGCGCTGCTTCATATTCTCGACAATTCTCACTGTCGGCGAACTGTTGTACTGTCCCTTAACAAAAGTCTTGTGCTCGGCGAGGCTCAGGCTGTGCGAGTCGTAGATAAGCGTATATCCCGCAATTCCGGTTGTCGGCTGATACGCCTTTGAGATGCCGCCGTCGATTACAAACAGCTTTCCGCCCGCCTTAACGGGGCTTTCTCCGTCCTTTATCTTTACGGGAACGTGACCGTTGATGATGTGACCGTGCTCGCTCAGACCGAAGTGCCGCAGGATAATTTCGCAGATACGCACGTTTTCGCTTAGGCGGTAATATGGGTTCTGGACCTCTTTTTTCAGCTCGTCGTCGTCAAGAAACGTCCTCTCGAAAAACGCCATTTTGTCCTTGCCGTAGAGCGGCGAATTTTCACCGCACCAGAGATACCAGATAAAATCCCTGTCAAAATCTAGCGTTTTTTTGTTATACTCGTGATACGCGTTGAGAACCGCCTTGTCGATTGCGTCAAAGAGCGCCTTTCCGCTGTACTTTATTCCGAGAATGTTCATTTCGGCGAACTCGCCGTTTTCTTTCATCGGAATACAGCCGTGGAACATCAGATTGCCGTTCGTGATTTTGTACATCGAGCCGTGCGAGAGAATGAAGCGGATATGACGGTTAAGCTTTTCGCTGTGTTTAAAAGAGTTCGCGAGAACGTTCATAAGCTCTTTTTCGCCGTTTGAGAGTTCAAGCGGGTTGTTTTTGTCAACGGTCGGGAAGTTCTTATCCTTGAGCGGGTAAATTTTCCCGTTTTCCTCGATTGTAAAGCTGTCGAAATCGACTTTATTGAACAGATTTCTTTCCGACATATTCCATTCGGGGTGAGCTTCAATCAGCTTGCCCTCCAGCTTTAGCTGTATAACGGTAATCGCCTTGTGCATTTTCGCGGCAAGACGGCTGTCAACAGCGTCGTAGATATTATCGTCAAGCATATTCGGGATAAACAGCGAGCAGTCGTCGTTCTTGTACACTTCCGAAGCGAAAACGGCAAGCGCTCTGAGGTTCAGACCATAGCCGTCCTCAAGCAGGTCGAAGCTGTTGTAGCGCATAGCAATCCTGATTACGTTCGCAACAAGCGCGTAATTTCCGCAGACGGCGCCAATCCACGAAATATCGTGATTTCCCCACTGAATATCGACGTTATGAAGCGCTTCAAGTTCATCGAAAATAATATCCGCGCGCGGACCGCGGTCGAAAATATCGCCGATTATGTGGAGCGTATCGAGCGCGAGCGACTGAATTAGCCGACAAATCGAGATAATGAAATTCTCAGCAATTCCCGTGCTGAGGATTGTTTTGATTATTTCATCATAGTATAATTCCTTGTTTATATCGTCCGTGACGTTCAGGAGTTCGTCTAGGATATACACCATATCCTTCGGAGCGCGTTTTCTCACGCGGGAACGCGTATACTTTGAAGAAACTCGCTCGCAAACGAGAACAAGCCTGTAAATCGTTTCTTTAAGCCAATTTTCGTCGATTGCGTTTTCGCTGCGAAGTCGCTTGATTTCATTCTCAGGATAGTATATAAGCGTGGAAAGGTTTTCGCGTTCTTCTTCGCAGACGCGGCTTGAAAGAATGTCATCAAGCTTTTTTCTGATAACGCCGGAAGCGCTCCGCAGCATATGAATAAACGCTTCGTGTTCACCGTGAATGTCGCTGAAGAAGTATTCCGTGCTTTTCGGAAGGCTTCTGATTGCCGAAAGATTTATAATCTCGCTTGCCGCGCTGTTTATTGACGGAAATTCCCGCGCAAGCAATGAAAGATATCTGTTATCCATTGTTTCACCTCGTGCGATATTTTTGTGTAAACGATTACTCGATATGGCGCAAGCACCCTATAATAAAGAAAAAATAACCGCATAAAAATTTTTCTCTATTTTACATAATAACACACTTTAAAGAAAAAATCAAGTGTTCTTGAAAAAAACATAAAAATAATGTATAATAACCTCATAATCTCGCAAATTCCGCACGCAAAACGCGAGGACAAACCGGTGATAATTCTGTATAATAGTAAACGGAGGGTGAGAGAAATGGAATGGATTGAAGGAATGAACAAGTCGGTGGATTACATCGAAGAACATCTCGCGGAGGAAATTAAGCCCGAGGCGCTTTCGTCAATTGCGGCGTGTTCGGTATTTCACTATCAGCGTATGTTTGCGTTTATAACGGGCTTTACGCTCAGCGAGTACATACGCAGGAGAAGAATGTCGGCTGCCGCGTTTGAGCTGAGCAGCGGAGCAAAAGTTCTCGATACTGCGCTGAAATACGGATATGACTCGCCGACGTCGTTTACCCGTGCTTTTCGCGCAATTCACGGTATTTCGCCGAGTGAGGCAAAAAAAGACGGTGTTTCCCTCAGTTCTTTCCCGAAAATCATCTTCACATTTTCAATTAAAGGAGAAAAAGCAATGAATTACAAAATTATCAAGAAGGAATCATTCAGAATTGTCGGTTACAAGACCGAAGAACCTATGACTATGGACAACTGTTTCGAGATTTGCCCTAAGTTTTGGGAAGAGGTCGCGGCAAAGGGTGGATTTGAGAAGCTTTGCGGTATTATGAGCGGAAAAGAGCCTGCGGGTATTCTCGGAGTATCGACCTGCGAAAACGGCGATTATGGCGCGTATTTCATTTGTGCTGCGTCAGACGTGCCCGTTCCCGAGGGAATGAGCGAATATCTCGTTCCCGAAACAACTTACGCTGTTTTTGAGGCAATCGGACCCGCAGATACGGCAGTTCAGGAGGTTCAGCAGAGAATAATCTCCGAATGGCTGCCCTCGTCGGGCTATGAGTACGCTCCTGCGCCCGATATCGAGGTTTATCCCGCGGGAAACCGGCAGGCTGCCGATTATAAAACGGAGATTTGGCTTCCTATCATCAAAAAGTCTTGATAACAAAACTCGGATATCCATGTGGATAACCGAGTTCTTATATTCATTTGTTTTGTTAAACGGCGGAAATCGTGTAAGTATAGCTCTTTTCAGCGCCCGGTTCAAGGATTTCGATACCCTGTTTTTCGGCGAAAACGCCGGAGCAATCCTCGTAGTCCTGCGAACCGCACCACGGCTCGATGCAAAGGAAAGGCGCGTCCTTGAACTGCCAAATACCAAGTCCCGTGAAGTCGGGGAAATCAACGCGCACACCCTTGTCGTTCTTGTCGAGCAGCGTAACGGAGCGCGAAATCGGGTGTTCCATATAGAGAACGTCGTTGTAGAACATCTCGTGGTTAAGCTTCAGAACGGTATCGTTTTCGATAAGCATACGGCGGTTATTCGGCTCATATACGCCCGTAACCTTGTTGTAATTCGGAATATTCGCGGTTTCCTTTTCGGGGAAAACAAGTCGATAATCCGTGAAATCGCCGGGCGCGGCAAACGCGGGGTGACAGCCTATGCAGTACGGCATTTTCTCGCCGCTGTTGTTTTTAACGCGCTGAACAATTGTAATTCCGTTCTCGCCGAGCTTGTATTCAATCGTGAACTTGAAGTCGAACGGGAACATAGCTTTTGTCGTTTCGTTCTGAACAAGTGAAAAAACAGCGAAATCCTCGCCGATTTTTTCTGCGGTAAGCTCAAAATCTCTCGCAAAACCGTGCTTTGAAATGCGGTATTCCTTGCCGTTTATGAGCGTTTTTCCGTTCTTGAGAGTGCCTATCATCGGGAAAAGAAGCGGGGAAGTGTTCGCCCAGAAAGCGGGGTCTGCGCTCCACATAAGCTCTTTTCCGTTAACGCAAAGCGACTTCAGCTCCGCGCCTTTTGAAAAGATTTTTGCGCTGCAGTTTTGATTTTTAAGTGTGTATTCCATAATAGCCTCCGTGAATTTTTTTCAAGATAATTATACACCATTTTTATTCAAAAATCAAGCGATAAATCAGATTTTTGGGGTGTTTCCGCTGTGTTTTTTCACCCATGCTCTGATTATCAGTATCAGGAAAACGATGATTGCAACGGTAATCAGAATTTTGAGAACAACGGCGATAACGTCTGTTTCGGGAATTGTAATCGCCCATACCTGACCGAGATTATCGCGGAAAAACATAATTCCGCTGTCGGAAACGGTGATTTTGCCGTTTGTAAAGTCTAGGATTTTCACGATTTCATTTGCATTTCGCTCGCTGTCGCTGTCGAAAATGCCGTAAAGATACCACTTTCCGCCGTCCGCTTCAACGGGCGCCGCTGTGTAAATTCGCAGACCGGTGCCGAGCGTTATGACGGGCGCACAGGCGTTTTTCATTTCGGGGAACTTTTTCGATATCTCCATATTTAACCCGTCGAGAATGAAAAATCCTTCCGTTGAGCCGACATAGAGCCTGTTTTCGGTTTCTGCGGGAGCCGTCAGCACGCCGCCAATTTCGCATTTCAGCAGGGAATCCGGTTCGGCTTTTCCGTCGTCCGTGAGCCTGAGCTTGTACATAAATCCGTCGTCGCCGCTCATAAAAATCGCGTACTGACCTGCGTAAACATAGTTTATTTTCGCGCCGACCGTGTTTTCGGTGAAGATTTTTTCGATTTTTGAGAAGCAGACAAGTTTTTCACCGCTAGAAAAAACGACGAGATTGTTGAAAAGAGCAGGGGAGGATGGTTTATTTTCGGATTTGTACTCCGCGATAATATCAAAATTATTGCTCATATCCGAGCAGAAAAAAGAAAATCCCACGTCGGTTTTTGCGCCGAAGAACAGAAGGTTATCGAAAACGGCAATATCCGTTGCAATATCTCCGAATTTCTTGAAGTTTACAACGCTCATATCATCGATATTTATGACGCAGATTCCCGTTCGTGTTGGCTGAACAAGCGTTTTTCCGACAATCGCGCCCTTGCAGTTCTCGGAAACTTTTTCTTCAAGCTCAGCGGAAGCGGCAAGTTTTCCGTCTTTTTCGGACAGCTTGTTGACTTTGTTGCCAACGGGAATAAAGATGAAATTATCCTTGCTAAGAGGTACTCCCGCAGATGAATTTTCGCTCGTATTCCAGAGTATTTTTACATATTTCTTGTCATATGGGGTTTTCGCGAAGCTTACGAGTTCCTTTTCGGAAGCGAATCCGGCGCTGTCGGCAAAAGCCGTTGACGATACCGCGAACGATAGGATAATCATTACGATTGCACAAAAAAGTTTTTTCATAATTCAATAACATCTCCATTTGAAAACGAATATAAATACGTTCGTGAAACGCGTTTTCCAAGCAGTCTTGGAAGAATTTCCGCATAAATCGCGACCTGTCTTGCGTAAGCATCTTTTTCGGAATTTATGTCGTAATCGGTTTTGTAGTCCACGACGACAAGCTCTCCGTTTTCCTCGAAGCAAAGGTCAACGCGCCCCTGAATACCGACAATTCCGCTCATATTTGAGTCGATTTTGCTTCCGTCGATTTCATCGTAAAACGGAAATTCGCGCTCGATACGCGAACTTTTCAGAACGCGCTTTCCGAGGCTGCTTGTAAAAAATCCCGCGATTTTATCGGCGCTGATACAATCAAGCTCGTCCTCGGTAATTTTTCCCTCGTCGCACAATCGGAAAAGTTCTGCTGAAACGCAGTCTGAAAGCGCTTCGGGAGCTGATTTGCGTACTTCGTCAAACGAAATATTCTCCATACAGCAGTGATACGCGTTTCCCACGTCCGCGCCGCTTTTTCCGTCGGAAAGCGCGAAAGCGGGCTTGGTGAGCGTGAACGGGATAAGCGAAGTTTTGTGAGCAAGCTCCGTCACAGAAAATTTCGCTTGCCGCTGCGTTTCGGCGAAATTTGAGTACGGCTTTTCGATTATTTCGGCAAGCTCGCGAGTTTCCTCGTCGCTTACGGAAAAATCTTCTTCGCTGTTCTCAAACGCTGTCGGAGCGGAGGGAACCTGCGGGGTTATATAAAGCCTGAGGGGAATTTTTGACGAGGTTTTAACCGTGCAATTTTCCAAAGAAATTTCACCGTCAAGCTGCTTGCAGAGCGAACTCAGAACCCACCGAAAAGGCACGTTCCCGTCAAAAACAACTTCGGGAATAAGCTCGTTCGTACAGAGTTCCGAGATTGATTTTTCGGTAAACCGACCGACCATAATCAGCTTTTCGCGCGCCCGCGTCATCGCGACATAAAGCAATCTCAGTTCTTCGCCAATCGGTTTTTTGCGGTTGAGAATTTTAAGCGCCTGACCGCTGAAAGTTTTTTCTGAAAAACGATTTTTTCTGTCAACATAATCAATTGAGAATCCAAAATCCTGATTTATAAGGAATTTTCCCGAATAATCTCTCGGATTAACTGCGTTTTCAAGTTCCGCGAGAATACAAATCGGCGCTTCAAGACCTTTGCTAGCGTGGAAAGTCATAATTTTCACGGAATTTGCCGCGTCCTCAGGCGCAGAAGCCTCCTCAATATCGCGGCTGTTTTGCGTTGATTTTTCGAGAAATCTCAGGAAATCGGCGAGAGTTCCGCACTCGGCGGTAACAAAATCCGCTGCGATTTTTTCAAGTCTGCGTAGGTTAGAAATACGCTGACGGCTGTCGTCGTAAGCGCTTACAATGGCGAAAATATCGGTTGCTTCATATAATTTTCTCAGCAAACTATCCGTAGAATTGTTGCTCATAAAGTAACGGAAGCTTTCAATATCGTTTAAAAAATCGCTCGCTTTTGCGCTGATTGAGCGGACAATTCCGCGCTCGTAAAGGGATTTTTCGGTTTCCGCTGCGGCAGAAGCGCCGGTTGTTAAGTCCGAAAGCTTTTGTTCAAGCGATTTCGTGCAAAATCCAAGGCACCCATAAAGCGAATATCTTTTCGTATATGAAGATATTTTCTTGACTTCATCGTCCGTCAGCGAATTATCCGGAAATCCAAGCACGCCGAGTTTCAGCTCCGCGATTTCCTCTGCGGAAAACCTATAAATCGGCGACATCATAACGTTGAGCAATTCTTCATCGCGAAGTGGGTTATCGACAACCTTCAGCAGGTTAATCATCAACAAAATCTCCTCGGAAACGAGAAAATTTTTGCCTTTTGGCGCGATAGAGGAGATATTAAGCTCGGAAAGCGCGTCACGGTAATTTTTGATTTTGCTGTTTTTTCGCGTCAGAATTATAAAATCCGAATAATTCGGTTTTACTTTAGCTTCGCCTTTTGTTATAAAAAAGTCCTCATCTTCGACATATTTTTTTATAATTCCGGCTACAAACCGAGCGCTTCGCATATCGTTATCATCATCGCATTTTTCAAGGTCAAGCGCGTAAATTTCTGCGTCAAACTTTTCGCTGTCGTCGGGAAAATTCGCTCCATATTCGAGCATATTTCCGTCGGAATAATCGACTCCGCCGTATTCTTCGGTCATAAGCCGGCAAAAAGCCGCGTTTACAACATCGACAACCTGCTTTCTGCTTCGGAAATTCTTATTCAGAGGAAGCGCGGTAAAGCCGTCCTTGCCCTTGCAGAGCCGCGCCATAATCATCGGATTTGCGCCGCGAAACGCGTATATTGACTGCTTCACATCGCCGACATAGAAAAGATTATCACGTCCGAGAAGCCTGAAAATTTCAGCCTGAACGTCATTTGAGTCCTGAAATTCATCGACAATTATGCAGGAAAATCTTTGTGAAAGCTGATTGCGGAAGTCCTCGTCTGTCTGAAGTCGGTCAAGCAGAAGAAGCTCGCAGTCCGAAAAATCAATACACCCCTGCGTGCGTTTAATTTCGGAATAGTAGTCGATGTAGCGCTTAACAAGTTTTGAAAAAGTCTGCGCGGCAGTTCGCTGTTCGGGAAGCGTAATTTCTTCTTCGGAAATGAGAAAATTTATATCAAGGATTTTTGCATACGCTTCCTGAAACGCTTTTCTGTTCGCGTTGAAACTTTTTTTGTACTCGTTCTGAGGGTCGTTTCGACTGATTTTTTCGGGATTTTCGGGCGTTTTCTTGGTCAGATTAAGCAGATTTTCAAGCTTCTCCATCGAGGGATTTTCGCGAAAATCAGAGAACGATTTTTCGAGAGCGTCAAGCCTTTTCCCGTCGAAATCAGAGGAGTTTACGAGCGTTTCAAGCGCATCGTTTTTCTTTTTCTTTTTCGCTTCATTTTCCTCATATTCGAGGTCGTTTTCGTAATTTATTATACAATTTTCAAACTTATTCGCATAAAAACGCAGTTTTTCCAATTGCTTTCCGAGATAATCCGTGTAAACATTTATATATTTTTTTTCGGAAGCCTCAAGCGATGAGTACGCGTCAGCGGCTTCATCAAGCCATTTTTCGACATTCCCGTATGCAAAAAGTTTTTCTGCGGTTGAAATCACCGTATCAAAGAGCGCGGTATCATTTTCAAAGTTAAACGAGAAGAAAAGCGCGTCGCGTTCATCGGCATTGAAACCGCCATCGCACGTTTCATCGTAAAAATCGCGCATTGCAAGCTGAACGGCGGACCACTGCATCGAGGTTTTCTTCGTTTCGTCAGCGATTGAAAACGTAACCGGCAGGTCAAATTTCTGAAAATTTTCGCGGATTATGTTAAGGCAAAAAGCGTTGATTGTTGAGATTGACGCGTTTCTGAGATTAATAATCTGCTCGGATAAGAACATTTTTTTGCTTTGCGCTTCAGCTGAGTCGCTTCCCGAAAGATTAGAAATACGTTCTTGCAGAGCGTTATTCAGTTTTTCGCGCAGACTTTTTGTTGCGTTAACCGTGAAAGTCATTATTGCAAGCGAAGCCGCGTTTATCGGATTTTTCTCGTCAGATATGAGGCGAATTATCCTTTCAACGAGCAGAGCTGTCTTGCCGCTTCCCGCCGCGGCTGTTACGACAGCGGATTTATTTGACGGAAAAACGACCGCGGCTTCCTGCTCTTTTGTCAGCCTAATCTCATTACTCATCGGAGTTCACCCCTTTCAAAATATTGTCAATATCGATAACTTTATCTCCGTTATTGCCGCAAATCAGCGAAAATCTGCAATAATCGCACGGAGATTTTCGCTTTTTTTGCGTTTTTCCATCAATTCCGAGATTTTTTTCCGAGTAATTAACCGGCAGAGCGCATACGTTTCCGCTGAAAATGTCCTCAAGATTTTGACGCAGAAGCGCGATGCATTGCTCGCGAAGCAGGTTAAATTCTTCTGTATTCGGCGCGTTTTCGCCATCGGGAAGAATTGACTTCATAATCGAGGATTTTGTTTTCTCGTCAAGCTGATTATTAATATTTTCTTCCTCGGAAATAATTTTATTTATAAGAAAATCCGCGTATTTTTCAGCTTCCGCGTCGGTGTTTTCATCGCGGACATAAAGCCCGTTCTGATGATGATTCATTGCAAGAAGTCTAAAAGCGGAAATTTTATCTTCAACAGCGCCCGAAGCTGCGGACGGAATATAGCTTATTCCGCCGGGAAGAACGGGCGATTTGTTGTTCTTGTTCGCGTCGCAAAGCGCAAAGAGGTACAGCAGCATCTGGATATTAACGCCGAATTTCGCGTTTTCGACGTCAAAACTTTTCGCGTTGAATTTGTAGTCAACAACGCGGATATACGAGCTTTGATTATCAGAAAAAAACATATCAACCCTGTCAACACGCCCTGTGATTTTGACTTCAGAGCCGTCGTCAAGCCTTATTTCAAGCGGCTTTACATACAGAATTTCATCTCCGGAAACAGCGCTTGCGGGTGAATTTTCGGGATTTTTGGCAGAAGCTTTTTCGGTATATAAAACGGCTTCCGGAATAACAATCTGCTCATTTTCGACATTTTCCGAAACGAGCATTCCGCCCTCGTTGGAAATATTCAGCTCAAAAAATTTAGGCCGATAATCGCGCGCTGCAAATTCCGCCTGAAGCGTAATCAAAACATCTGTCGCCGCGTTTGCAAGATTAAGAAAGAGAAATTTCGCTCTTTTGTCGCCCTCAAAGTCGCCGTTGGTTTCAATACGGCAAAATTCTTCGATATAATACAGCGCAAGCGAGGTAAATTCGCTGCGGGAAAGCTTGAAAAATTCGCTCATATTCGAGCAGTATTTTTCAAGAACTTTTTGAAGGACATAGTGAACCGCGTTTCCTCGATTTCCGACATTAAAAATTCTTCTGGTTTTTTCGCGTATTTTCAGTCCGAATTCGCAGAAATATTTGAATTTGCAAAGATTAAGTTTTTCGGCGGAAGTAGCGCCCAAAGTGCGGTCGAAAATTTGCTCTGCGGTTTTGTTTTTTAGAACGTGAACGCCAATTTTGTCTGATATATCAGCATTTTTTCTTGATTTAAGAAATCTGATTTCATCAAGTTTATCAACGAATTCTCCGCAGTCGAGCTTTTTCAGAGTGCTTTTCAGCAAAGCTTTTTCGCGTGTATTTACACGAAGAAGCGCGGCGTAGCGCTGCTTTGCGGC
Source organism: Oscillospiraceae bacterium (assembly GCA_003516865.1). Lineage (GTDB taxonomy): Bacteria > Bacillota > Clostridia > Oscillospirales > Ruminococcaceae > CAG-115. Next base: position 5,846 of record DPBR01000037.1, on the reverse strand, counting down.
TCTTATTGAACGGCAGTAGAAGCGCTCGCCGAGAGCCGAAGCGTTCACGATTTCGACAGCGGGGAATACGCTCAAAACGTCGTCGATAACCTGAGAGCGACTGGTTTCGTTGCCTTTCTCGTCGAAGTTGGGATACGCGATTTCAAGCCGTTCCGTGGGAAGCGTAAGCGCTCTGTAAGCGCGGTAAATCGAAAGGCAATATTTTTCCCTGACCGACTTCAAAGCGCCCGAATTCAGCGCGGAAATGCCAAGACCGTCAATGTTTTCACGCAAAAATTCCGTTTCATTTTCGGAAAAAACACCCGTTCCTTCCGCCGAAGTCGGGAATTTTTCGTAAGAAGCGCCGAGAATAAACGCCGCTCTAATCCCGCCGGCGCGCGTTCTGTCGATATCTCCGACAAGAACGCAGTCGCAAAACTGCGGAGGTTTTGCAAGAACTGTTCCCGCGCAGATATCCGAAAAAATTCGGTAATATTCGTCAAGCGAAATATTTTCACCTTTCAGCTCGCGTTCAAGCGTTTCAAAAATTTTTGCAAGGGAATCCCAGACCTGCTGATTAACGCGAAGAAGCTCAGCGTCGATTTCACCGGAATTTCGCTTTAAACAGCGGTTGTACAGCACTCTTTCGATGCCGACGTCGTTTGCGGCATACTCATAAATCAAGCGTGTAATTTCCGCGCCGTCCTTATCCTTTATTTTTTTCCTAAGAATAAGAATGGGTTCGACAACGGCAAATCTGATTTTTTCCGCACGTTCCGCAGAAGGATTATTCTCGTAATTGAAAGGTTTTTTTAAGTGTTTCGTCTGCAAATTCCACTCGAAAATATAATTTTCAAAGTCGTCGATATCTTTCTTTGATAACGAACATTTCTTCATATCCGAGGAGAAAAAATCTTCCGTGCCGTCGGGAGAGCCGCTTTTCGGTTTGCTCATAAAATTAGTTTTTATAAGGCTCAGAACGTTGTCGACGGAAAAATCGCGCAGCACATTTATAACCGCGAGAAAGAAATTTACAAGCGGCTGGTATAAAATCTGTTCGGGAATGTCGAGAAAATAAGGAATTTCGTACTTTTCTAACGCGTTTTTGATGTACTTTCCATAGGACGAATCAGCGCACAGAACGGCGATTTCGCGGTACAAAAGTCCGCCGTCAACGCACAATTCCTTGATTTTCGCGGCGGTATAGTCGATTTCCTCGTAGACGTCGGCTGCGCGAATAATTTTTATCGTTTCGGGCGTATTGATTTCGCTCTTTTTCTCGCCGAATATTTTTTCGGAAAGTTCGGAAATCGGCTTTTTTTCGGGTAATCTTCTCGGAATATTATCCTCGATTATCAGTGTTTTTTCGCCGATTTCGTTCGCATATCCTACAATTTTATCAATTTGCGATTGAAGTCCGGAAAAGAGAATTTCGCGTGAATTTTCGTTCAATTCCACGGTAAAACCGAGCGTAATATTTTCGGCAATTTCCGTGAGCTTCATCAAAAAATAAAGCTGACTTCCCGTGAAATCATTGAAGCAGTCGACAAAAATATCCGCATTTTCAAAAAATCTGCTCTTATTCGAGGATAAAATTTCAGCTGCTTCACCGATTGCGTCAAGCTTGTCGAGATACTTTCGCATATTGCTCTCATAACTCGCCGCAATTTTTGAAACATCGCAGAGCTTTTCGATTATGGGAAGATGATTTTTGATTTTTTCGTTTTTTTCGGCGCTTTTGCGTATTGAATTTTCGTCAAGCGTATTTGCCGAAAGCCCCGCGGTTTTAAGCATAGAAACGGTCGCAAGCATTTTTTTGCAAAATCCCGACTTATCCGCCTGCCGTGAAAGCGAAGTTAGCGCGTTTTTTTGCTCGCGAACCGCCTTGTGCATAAGGATATTTTTGATGGTTTCATCGGCGTAAATCCGCTTGTCAAAAGCCTCCGCAAGAATTTTTTTCGAGAGCGAAGAAAACGTTTCAACGTGAATTTCGCGCAGTCTCAGAAGAAGATTTTTTTCGTTAAGCTCCTTGTAAATCGCTTTTTCCGTTTCAAATTCAAACTGGTCGGGAACGATTAAAATAATATTTTTTGCTGATATATCAGAAAAAAGCGCTATAATTTCACGCCTTATTGCCGCGGAAATATCATACTCCGCGCCCCTTGCAAATACTTTTATCACAAAATCATCTCCTCGTCACAGTGTAAACAAACGCTTTCCCGCGTTTTCCGATTTTTTCGAGAACACCCCTTTCGCGAAGAACCTCAAGCCTCATCGAGCTTTCAGCCTCGCGCGCGGCTTTGCAAAACTCTTTTTTAGTGAAATTTTCCGGAAGATTTTCGGGAAGCAATCGAAAATAGTCGTCAATATTTTCAAGGATAATTTCCTCGACAATTTCAGTCGGAATTTTGCTTATAACGCACTTTTTTCTCGCACTTTTGCTTCGTATATCAGGTATTTTTTCGCCGCTGTAATATATTTCTTTAACCGCTTTAAGCTTAACGATTACAATTCTCAGGTTATCGTTTTTGAGAAAATCTCTTATCGAATACAATTCCTCAAAAGCGGTACGCAGCGAAGAGATTTTTCGCGGTTTTTCCGATAACGTAACCTCGCCCGAATCTGCGTTAATGTAAACGGTTTTGCTTTCGCAGATAAAAGGGTGAACGACGTTAACTCTCGCTGAACCGAGGAACGCGGAAAGCTTCTCGCGCAGCCTGTAAAGCTGCTTTGTCTGGATTTCAAATATGCCGTTTTCGCTCACGGCGTCAGCGTAAAAATTACCGATTTTGACCTCCTGTTCATCAGAAAAAGGCGCGTAATAATTTTTGAGCGCCGCGTGAATTAACTTCTCGTTTTGCGTGCCGACCGTACTTTTAATACGCGTCCGAGCCTTATCAACCGCGTTTGCGAAGCGGTTTGTGGTGTCGGTTTCGCGCCTTTCGATAAACCTTGCAACGGCGTCGCTTTCGTTGTCCTCGATAATCAAATCCGCGCATTTTTTCAGTTCGTCAAAAGCATTTTGCACGGCAACGCCTAGATCCGCTGATTGAAGCATTGAGATATCGTTCTTGTTATCTCCGAAACAAATCATTTTGTCAGCGCCGAGAAGCGCCTTAACCTGAAGCGCCGCGGAAGCCTTACCCGCATTTTTATCGTAAATTTCGTACCAAGTCGTGTTGTCGTAGGTATCCGACTGGAAGTTGTGGGCAAAGCCGTTTTCGCGGGTAAAGAATTTGTCGAGAGTTTCGGCTTTTTCGGTGTTGAGAATCGTGATGTAAAATACGTTTCCCTCGAAAAGTTCGTCAAAATCTTTGGCTTCACGAAACCGTTTATCGCCCTTTCGCTGATTGAGATAACTTCTCACGCAGTCAATTTTTTCAACGAGATAAGAAACGCGTTCTTTTCCGTCGATATACGAGTAAACAAGCGGCGCAAAATCATTATCACGCAAAAAATTCTTTGCATTTATGAGCGCTTTTTTTGTAAAGACATTCTCGATTACGCGCTCGCCCGTTCCGGGATTAATCACGAAAACCCCGTTGAACGTTACAGCGGGGCATTCGATATTGAGCCGTTTGATTAAAGGCAGAGCGCTTGAAAAAGAGCGCGCGGTCGCATATGTAAACAGAACGCCGTTTTCGATAAGCGAATTAAGCGTTTTTACCGTATATTCCGAAACAGAAGCGTCATTTTTCAGAAGCGTGCCGTCGAGGTCGGTTACATAAAGCGTCATATCAGTAATCCTTGCAGCCGTCAACAACGAATCTGTGCGTGAGCATATATTCGCGAAGCTCCTGCATAGATGGGAAGCGGAAGCCGCTGTGCTGAATTGCACAGCACCCGCAGGCGTTTGCGCGGACAACAGACTCGCCGAGGGGAATTTTTTCGATAACTCCGCTTATCAGCCCCGCGTCGAACGCGTCGCCCGCTCCCGTCAAATCAACGACTTTATCCGCTCTGAACGTAGGCGCCGCGCCGTTTTCAACGTGGCTTTTGTAGAACGCGCCGGCTTTTCCGAGCGTAACGACAATTTTGTTTACGCCGAGAGATATGTATTTATCCGCGATTTCCTCCGGTTCGGACAGCCCGCAAAGCGCCTTTGCGTCGTCCGCCGCAGGAACGAAAACCTCCGCGCTTATCGCAATATCGTTGATAATATCGTTATTTTCAGCGCCCGTAAATTTTCCGGGGTCGAAAACAACGGGAATTTCAAGCTTTTTGCACTCCTCGCAAAGTTTTTTTGCAAGGGAAAACGACTTTTTATCCGTAAGAATAAATTCGCCCGTGATAAAAACCGCGTCAAAATCTTCGCAGGAAAACGCGAAATCATCATTTTCATTATCGATTATCAGGCTGTCGTCAACGCCGTTTTTTTGCAAAAATTCGCGGATAACAGCGCTGTTTTGCGCGCTGATTTTTGCCGCGGCGGAAGTTGAAACGCCGAGCTTTGAAAGGGCGGCGGCGGTATAAATTCCGTCGCCCGAAATATTTTCACCGTCTGAATAAGCTTTGCATAAAATTAATGCTTTTTGCATAAAATCCTCCGCTTGTCAGAAATGTCTGATTGTCCCGTCCTCATAGGCGAAGCCAACGAAACCGCCCGCCTGAAGCCTGTCCAGAAAGTTCTTCATTTTCTTGGGCTTTTTAAAGAGCGAAACATCATAGTTTTCGCGCAGTTCCTCAGCTTTTTTGTATGCGTCAAGGAAATTATCCTCGTAAAGCACGGCTATTTTCTCGTTAACGGAAGCCTTGCGCTTCATATCCGAGAGTATGCTGAAAATGCGCTCAAAGCCTATTGAAAAGCCGCACGCGGGGATTTCCTCGCCGATAAATTTCCCGATAAGCTTGTCGTATCTGCCGCCGCCCGCAACCGAGCTGCCGAAATTCTCGCTTCTTACCTCGAAAACGGTTCCCGTGTAATAACCCTGACCGCGAACGAGAGAAATGTCGAATTCAACGCCGTATTTTCCGTCGGCGATAGTCTTGCTTGCGGCGATAATTCCGGAAAGTCGCGCCGTTGCCTCCTCGCCTACAATCTCGCGAACCTTGTCGATATCAAGCGGTAAAAGCGAGAGAATTTCGGCGAACTTGTCCACGCAAGTCTTGTCGTAGCCCTTTTCGGTGAGTTCCGCGACAACGCCCTCTGCGCCGATTTTGTCGAGCTTGTCGAAGCTCACGCAGACGGAGGGAAGCTGCTCGGCGGAGAAGCCGCAGCTTGCGAGAAGCGCGTTAAGAACGGTTCTGTCGTTTACGCGCACGGTAAATTCGCCGATTTCAAGAGCCATAAGCGCCTTTGCCGTAACGGCAATCAGCTCGATTTCACATTCGGGCGAAGCGTCGCCGATAACGTCGATATCGCACTGCATAAATTCGCGCAGGCGACCCTTCTGCGGATTTTCCGCGCGATAAACCTTGTCGGTCTGGATTGCCTTAAAAGGCACCGTGAGGTTCTGGCGGTTTGCCGCGAAATATCTTGTAAGCGGAAGCGTGAGGTCATAGCGAAGTCCCATATCGCAGAGTTCTCCGCCCTTTTCGAGAGCGCTTGTGAGCTTATCGCCGCGCTTTAAAATCTTGAATATGAGGTTTAGATTATCGCCGCCGTCGCTCTTGTCGAGGTTCTCGATATCCTCAACGGCGGGCGTCATAATCTGAGAAAACCCGTTTTTCCTGTAAATATCAACGATTGTATTCTGAATATTGCGGCGAAGCTCGGCTTCTTCGGGGAGATAGTCGCGAGTTCCCTTAACGCACTTTATTTTCATTTTAAAATCCTTTCATTTCGATAATTGACGTACATATAAATTATAACATTTTTCGCATATTTTGTCAAGGAAAATTAGAGCTACACCGCATAATTATTATCG
>DPBR01000022.1 GCA_003516865.1 Oscillospiraceae bacterium | reverse complement strand
CAGACCCTTACCGGTCAGCACGCCGGTAAACTCGTTGCGCAAACGCTTGTACTGACCGAACATATAGCCGATTTCGCGTCCGCCCGTGCCGATATCGCCCGCAGGAACGTCGCAGTCGGGACCAACGTGTCTGCAAAGCTCAGTCATAAAGCTCTGGCAGAAACGCATAACTTCTCCGTCGCTCTTGCCCTTGGGGTCGAAGTCGGAGCCGCCCTTAGCGCCGCCCATAGGAAGCGTGGTGAGGGAGTTCTTGAAAATCTGCTCAAATCCGAGGAACTTGATAATTCCGATATAAACGGACGGGTGAAGTCTGATACCGCCCTTGTACGGACCTATTGCGCTGTTGAACTGGATACGGAAGCCGCGGTTAACCTGAACCTTACCGTTATCGTCAACCCACGGAACGCGGAAAATAATCTGTCTTTCCGGCTCGACAATTCTCTCGAAAACGCCTGCGTCAACAAGGTCCTGACGCTTTTCGGCAACAGGCTGAAGCGTTTCAAACACCTCGGTTACAGCCTGAATGAACTCCGGCTCGCCGGGATTTCTTTTCTTTACCTTTTCAAGCAAATCTGCAAGATACTGATTTTTTAAAGCCATTTTAACAAGTCCTCCTGATAAAAATTTTTGTGTTATAGCCTACGTTTTAAATTATACACCAATCTTTTTTATTTTGCAAGAATTTTTTTTGCTTTTTTCAGAAAAAAATTAATGTTTTGTTTATCATTTATAATTTTATGGCGGTAATATTGTGAAATATACACAAAAAAGCGCGATTTACAAAAAAATAAATGAAACGAATAAAAAAATAAACTGCACTTTTGGCGGGCTTGCATACGCCGATGTAAAAAAGAGGAATTTATGGGATTATTTACCTGATAATTTCATATATTTTTCACTGTCAAAGACTTGACAAGAGCGTGAGAAAATTGTATAATTATAGTAGATTGCGGCGTTTCGCGGGCGTTTGGGGACGTGCGCGCGCCGAAAGGACAAGCGCTTTTATTTTTTAAAGAGAGGTAAATATGGGGATTATAAAAAAGCTGAAGAAGCCTTCGTTCTGGGCGAAAGCGGGAGCTGCGCTGTGCGCGGCGGCGCTGCTTGTGATTCCTTCCGACGGCGTTATAAGCAAAAACGCTTACGGAAGCGCGTCTATGGACGACCTTCAGGCTCAGATTGATAAGATAAAGAAAGAAAACGCCGACCGCAGGGACCAGATTGACAAGCTCGGCGACGATATTGCAAACAACGAAGCGGCAATTGACATCGTAAACGCGCAGATTGACGGCGTAAACAGCGAGATTACAAAATACGGTCAGCTTATAATCGCGAAGCAGGACAGCATTGACGCGAAGAAGCTTGAAATTGCGGCTGTCGAGGAGCAGATTGCCGATAAGGAAAAGACAATCGAGGCGAAGAAGAACGATATTTCGGAGATGCAGGCGGAAAACAAGCGTAATCTTCAGAAATTCGCAAAGCTTGCGAGCGCGCTCTATAAAACCGACCCGTCGGGGACGCTTCCCGTTCTGAACGGCTCGCGCGATTGGTATAATTATTACGTTTATTCGGACGTTGTGAAGAATATAAGCAGTCAAAATCTCAGCTTTATGAAGGCGCTTATGGCTTCGATTGAGGAACAGGAGAAGATGATAAGCGACCTCAACGCGGAGATTAACGGTCTTGAAGAGGACAAGGCGGCGCTGAAAAAGCAGAAAGAAACGCTTGAGGAAGAGATGGCGGCGCTTGAGGGCGAAAGAACGGGTCTTGAAAGCTACGCAAGCGAACAGAAAAGCTATCTTTCGGGACTTGCGGCGAACAACGAGACGCTCAAGGATAAGGTTGACGGGCTTGAATATGATATCGCGGTGTCGAACAACAAGCTTGACGAGCTTGACAAGGAGCTTCAGGAGCTTATCAGACGCGCGCAGGAGAATGGTTCGGGAAGCGACGTGGCGTACACGGACGGCTTTAGATGGCCGCTTGCGCCGCAGTTCCACAATATCACCACATATTTCGGATATGACGCTTGGAGAAACGGAAATCACGGCGGAATTGACATTATCGGCTATGGCGTGCCTGTCGGAAACGCGCAGATACATACGGTGCAGTCGGGCAGAGTAATAAAGGTGTCGAACACCTGCTCGCACGATTACGGAAAGTACTATTCCTGCGGCTGCGGAGGCGGCTGGGGAAATTATGTGGTAGTTGACCACGGCGGCGGACTTTCGACGCTCTACGCGCATTGCAGAGCGATTTACGTCAGCGAGGGACAGTATGTCACAAAGGGCGACGTAATCGGACTTGTTGGCTGCACGGGCTGGTCCACGGGCGACCACCTCCACTTCGAGGTGCGCGAGGACGGCTATCGCGTCGACCCGTTCAAGTATACATATCAGGACGTTTATTAATCAAAAAAACGGCGGGAAGGCTTCGGTTTTCCCGCTTTTTTATAAAAATACTTCAGAGATTTTTTCTTTATTTATTTAATATGGTAAAATTGCTCTTGACAAAAATACAAGCATTTGGTATAATAAAAGGAGTAGATTTTTCCGAAGAGCGGGAAAAGATAAACAGAAAATCCGGAGAGTGGAACAATGGAAAGAATGACAGTTGCCGAGGCGATGACAAAATGCCTTGAAGCGGAGGGAATAACCGAGATTTTCGGCTATCCCGGAGCGGCTATCTGCCCTTTTTACGATGAATTGTACAAAAGCAATATAAAGCACGTTCTGGTGCGGCACGAGGTGAACGCGGGACACGCGGCTTCGGGCTACGCGAGAATTACGGGAAAGCCTGCCGTGTGCGTTGCGACAAGCGGTCCGGGCGCGCTTAATTTGATTACCGCAATCGCGACGGCTTATATGGATTCCGTGCCGATGGTTATTATCACGGGACAGGTAAATTCAGACCAGATAGGTCGCGACGTCTTTCAGGAAGCGGATATAACGGGTTCTGCGGAGCCGTTTGTTAAGCACAGCTACCTGTTGAAGCGCCCCGAGGATACCGCCGAGGTGTTCAAGAGGGCATTCTATATCGCGGGAACGGGCAGGCGCGGACCTGTGCTGATTGACGTGCCGTGCGATATACAGAAAGCCGAGATTGATTTCGAGTACCCCGAAACCGTTGATATAAGAAGCTATCGTCCGAGTTCAAAGGGAAACGGATTTCAGATAAAAAGAGCCGTAAATGCGATGCTGAAGGCGGAAAAACCGCTTATAATCGCGGGCGGCGGGTTGTTTACGGGAAACGGCGCTGAGCTTATGAAAAAGCTTGCGGAAAGGCTCGATATTCCCGTAATCTCAACGCTTATGGGACTTGGCGCAATGCCGACCGACAGCCCGCTTTATTTCGGTATGCTCGGAATGCACGGCTGTGAATCGGCGAAATGCGCGGTTAACAACTGCGATACGCTGATTTTGCTTGGCGCAAGGCTAAGCGACAGGACGACCGCGCCGATTTTCAGGAAAAGCGATTTGACGGTTATTCACATTGACATCGACCCTGCGGAAATCGGGAAAACGGTTGAAACGAACGTGCCGATTGTCGGCGATATAAGCATTGTTCTGGGACAGCTTCTGGAGCAGCTCGATACGGTTGAAGAAACGCTTCCGAAGCACGATTTGTGGAAAAAGACGCTTGACGAGAGCAGACGCGACGCTCCGATAAAGCCCGTTGAAAAGGGCTACGTCAACCCGAAGTGGTTTATACGCGAGCTGAACAAATATCTGCCGACGCGCTCGATTGTCGTTGCGGACGTCGGGGAAAATCAGTTTTGGACGGCGGCGAATATCGAGCTTAAAAACGGCAGACTTCTCACTTCCGGCGGTATGGGAACGATGGGCTATTCGCTTCCCGCGGCAATGGGCGCGAAGTGCGCGGAGCCGAACGCGGAGGTTATCGCTGTATGCGGCGACGGTTCGTTCCAGATGGAGATGCCGGAGCTTGCAACGCTTGTTCAGCACGATATCGCGGTTAAGGTTATCGTGATGCGAAACCGCTATCTCGGAATGGTGCGCGAGTTTCAGACGAATTGCTATGGAAACAGGCTTTACGCGGTTTCGCTCGATGGAAGCCCCGATTACACAAAAATCGCGGACGCTTACGGAATTGAGAATATGCTAGTCGACGGCGAGGAAGCGGCTGTTGAGGGCATAAAGCGGCTTACAGCTTCAAAAAAGCCGTTTTTGCTTGAAGTTGCGGTTCCCGAACTGCTTGAAACGATACTTTAACGGAGGTGCGTATATGAAACATACAATTTCCGTTCTTGTAGAAAACCACGCGGGCGTTCTCGCGAGGGTCGCGGGGCTGTTCGCGCGGCGCGGGTTCAACATCGACAGCCTTGCGGTCGGCGTAACGGACGATGTTAACGTATCGAGAATTACGATTGTCGCGGACGGAAGCGACTATACTCTCGAACAGATTGAAAAGCAGCTCAACAAGCTGATTGACGTGATTAAGGTAAAGACTCTCTCGCACGACAGTATGGTTTCGCGCGAGTTAATCCTGATAAAAGTGAGCTGCACGGCGAAGCAGCGCTCGGAGATTATCAGCGTCTGCGACCTCGCTCACGGCAAAATTTCGGATATATCCGCAAATTCGATTACAATCGAGATTTCCGACAGCGCGCAGAACCTCAACAATTTTGAGGAACTGCTCCGTCCTTACGGAATAAAGGAAATCGTACGCACGGGAACAATCGCCATTCAGAGGGGCGAGGCTGCGGTTTCCGTGAGAAATTAACGGTACACAACGCTTTTTAGCGCTAAAAATTACAAAAGGAGATTAAAACAATGGCTAAACTGTATCATTCTGAGGACTGCAATCTGTCTTTTCTGGACGGAAAGACCGTTGCGATTATCGGCTACGGTTCACAGGGACACGCTCACGCGCTCAATCTCAAGGACAGCGGCGTAAAGGTCGTAATCGGACTTTACGAAGGCTCCAAGAGCTGGAAGAAGGCTGAAGATGCGGGATTTGAGGTATATACTGCCGCTGAAGCAGCAAAGAGAGCCGATATCATTATGATTCTCATTAACGACGAGCTTCAGGCGAAGCTTTACAAGGAGAGCATCGAGCCGAACCTCGAAGAAGGCAATATGCTTATGTTCGCGCACGGCTTCAACATTCATTTCGGCTGCATCGTACCTCCGAAAAACGTTGACGTTACGATGATTGCGCCCAAGGCTCCCGGACACACCGTAAGAAGCGAGTTCCAGGAGGGCAAGGGTACTCCGTGCCTTATCGCCGTTCATCAGGATTACACGGGCAGAGCGAACGACCTTGCGCTTGCATATGCTGCGGGTATCGGCGGCGCAAGAGCGGGCGTTTTGGAAACCACCTTCCGCACCGAAACCGAAACCGACCTCTTCGGCGAGCAGGCAGTTTTGTGCGGCGGCGTATGCGCACTTATGCAGGCAGGCTTTGAGACTCTTGTTGAGGCTGGATACGACCCCAGAAACGCATACTTCGAGTGCATCCA
>DPBR01000004.1:63799-64115 GCA_003516865.1 Oscillospiraceae bacterium | reverse complement strand
GAGAGCTTTTTCCGCTGCCCGAAACGCCCGTTACGCAGGTAAATATCCCAAGCGGAACTTTTACGTTTACTTTTTTGAGGTTATTTTCCTCCGCTCCGATAACTTCAAGCCATTTTTCCGTGAGCGGACGGCGCTTTTCGGGAACGGCGATTTTCTTCTTACCGCTGAGATACTGACCCGTGACGGAATTTTTGCAGGCGAGAATACCCTTGACTTCGCCGCTGTAAACAACGTTTCCGCCGTGAACGCCCGCCGCAGGCCCGATATCGACAATCCAATCCGCCGCGCGCATTGTGTCCTCGTCGTGCTCCACGAC
>DPBR01000004.1:63397-63521 GCA_003516865.1 Oscillospiraceae bacterium | reverse complement strand
AGCTTGTCGTTATCGCGCTGATGAAGTCCGATGCTCGGCTCATCAAGAATATAGAGTACTCCTGTGAGAGCGCTTCCGATTTGCGTTGCAAGGCGAATTCGCTGGCTTTCGCCGCCCGAAAGCG
>DPBR01000004.1:11254-63102 GCA_003516865.1 Oscillospiraceae bacterium | reverse complement strand
TTCGCCGCCCGAAAGCGTGCCGGCGGAACGCGACAAAGTGAGATATTCAAGACCGACAGACCGCAAAAATCCCAGCCTCGACTTGATTTCTTTGAGAATTTGACCCGCAATCAGCATATCGCGCTTTGAAAGCTCAATATTATCGATAAATTCAAGCGCTTTTAAAACCGACATTTTGCAGAAATCCATTATATTTTTACCGCTTACCGTAACGGAAAGCGCGGTGTCGTTAAGGCGCTCGCCGTGGCATTTCGGGCAGACTGCGTCGCTCATATATTCCTCAATAAAATCTCTTGAATAGGAGCTTGCGGATTCTTTATATCGGCGCTCAAGGTTGTTTGCGACGCCCTCGAAATCTGTGTAATACTCGCCGCCGCCCTGTCTTTTCGGGCGTTTTATGAGAATTTTCTCGCCGTGAGTACCGTAAAGAATTTCATCGATTGCCTTTTCGGGCAGTTCTGACAGCGGCTGTTCTGGCGAGCAGCCGTTTTTCTCACATATCGCGTCAAAGAACATCGCGGCGATTGTTCCCTCGCCGTAAGTCCAGCCGGGCGCTCTCACGCCGCCTTCCGCAATCGAGTAATCCATATTCGGGAGAATGAGCGCAGGGTCGATTCGCTTGTAAACGCCGAGTCCCGTACATTCGGGGCAGGCGCCGAACGGGTTGTTGAACGAGAACATTCTCGGCACAAGCTCGTCCACGGAAACGCCGTGCTCGGGGCAGGAATAGCTCTGCGAGAAGTGAAGCTCCTCGCCGTCAATGACGTCGATGTAAACCAGACCGCCGGTAAGCGCGCTTGCAGCCTCGATACTCTCGGAAAGGCGCGATTTCAAGCCGTCTTTTATCACAAGGCGGTCTACGATAATCTCGATAGAGTGCTTGATGTTCTTTTCAAGCGATATTTTCTCGGATAAATCATAGGTTATTCCATCAACGCGAACTCTTGCGAAGCCCGATTTTCTCGCGCTTTCAAACTCTTTTTTATGCTCGCCCTTGCGACCTCTGACAACAGGCGCGAGAACCTGAAATTTCGTCTTTTCGGGCAGCTCCATAACCTTGTCGACAATCTCGTCAACAGTCTGCTGGCGGATTTCACGCCCGCAGACAGGGCAGTGAGGAATGCCTATTCTCGCGTACATAAGTCGGAGATAGTCGTAAATTTCGGTTACCGTGCCGACTGTTGAGCGCGGGTTTTTCGAGGTCGTTTTCTGGTCAATTGAGATTGCGGGCGAAAGTCCCTCGATGCTGTCAACGTCGGGCTTTTCCATCTGACCGAGAAACATTCTCGCATAGCTTGAAAGGCTCTCCATATAACGGCGCTGACCGTCCGCAAAAATCGTGTCGAACGCGAGCGAGGATTTTCCCGAACCCGATACTCCCGTCAGAACAACAAGTTTATCGCGCGGAATTGTAACGTCGATGTTGTTTAGATTATGTTCGCGCGCGCCTTTAATTATAATTTTATCGTTAGCCATAGTAAACCTTTCCTGTAAACGCGTTATTCGCCGCTGATTTCCTTGATTTTATCGCGCAAAAACGCCGCATGCTCGAAATCGAGGAGTTTTGCCGCCTTTTTCATCTCGGCTGTATAACGCGCGATAAGCTGCTCGCGTTCACGGCGCGGAAGCTTCTTATAATCGCTGTTTTTGGATTTTTTGCTTTCTTTCTTCGTGAGTTCGAGAACGTCGCGTATCTCTTTCACGATAGTTTTGGGGATAATCCCGTGTTCTTCGTTGTATTTCTGCTGAATTTCACGGCGGCGCTGAGTTTCTGTAATCGCCGTTTCCATTGACTTCGTAACAACGTCCGCGTACATAATAACCGCGCCCTCGGCGTTTCTCGCGGCGCGTCCTATTGTCTGTACAAGGGACGTTTCGGAGCGCAGGAAGCCTTCTTTATCCGCGTCAAGTATTGCCACAAGCGAAACTTCGGGTATATCCAAACCCTCGCGCAGCAGGTTAATCCCAACAAGAACGTCAAATTCGCCGCCGCGAAGGTCGCGGATTATCTCCATACGTTCCATAGTATCAATATCGTGGTGCATATAGCGCACTTTTATACCCGCTTTTTCGAGGTAAGCCGTGAGGTCCTCAGCCATTTTTTTCGTGAGCGTCGTCACGAGAACACGCTGATTTTTCGCGGTTCTTACGTTAATCTCGGAAATCAAGTCCTCAATCTGACCCTCGGTTGGCTTTACGGTGATTTCGGGGTCGAGAAGTCCCGTCGGTCGGATAATCTGCTCGACAATCTGCGTTGATTTCTCGCGCTCAAACTCGCCGGGAGTCGCTGAAACGAACACAACTTGATTGAGCTTGTCATAAAATTCGTCAAAGTTAAGCGGTCTGTTGTCGTAAGCGCAGGGAAGCCTGAACCCGTAATCAACGAGATTTTTCTTTCTTGCAACGTCGCCGCCGTACATACCGCGGATTTGCGGCAGCGTGACGTGGCTCTCGTCAACCATAAGCAGAAAATCATCGGGGAAGTGGTCGAGGAGCGTTATCGGAGTGCTTCCCGGAGGACGTCTTGCGAGAACGCGGGAGTAGTTCTCAATGCCCTTGCAGATGCCGATTTCCCGCAGCATTTCAATATCATATCTCGTTCGCTGGTCAATTCTTTGCGCTTCGATAAGCTTGTTGTTGTCCTTGAAGAACTTAACGCGTTCCTCAAGCTCCTTTTCAAGCTCCGCGAGCGCGTCCTCACGCTTGTCCTGCGCTATAATATAATGTGACGCGGGGAAGATGATTTCGTAGAGAAGAGTTGCCTTTGTGTTTCCCGTGACAACCTCGAACTGTGAAATTCTTTCGATTTCATCGCCGAAAAACTCAATTCTGATTGCGGTTTCGTTCGTGCTTCCCGCGGGGAATATCTCGAGAGTATCGCCCTTTACGCGGAATTTATTACGCGTAAAATTAAGCTCGTTGCGTTCGTACTGCATATCCACAAGCTTCTTTATTATATCTTCGCGCGACGCTTCCATACCCTGACGTATTGAAAGAGAATTTGCGCGGTAATCTTCGGGCGAACCGAGAGAATAAATGCAAGAAACGCTTGCTACTATAATAACATCACGGCGTTCCGCAAGCGAAGCTGTCGCGGAGTGGCGCAGGCGGTCGATTTCATCGTTAATCGAGCTGTCCTTTTCAATATAAGCGTCTGTTGACGGAATATAAGCTTCGGGCTGGTAATAATCATAGTAGCTTACGAAAAACTCAACCGCATTTTTCGGAAAAAACTCGCGGAATTCCGAGCAGAGCTGCGCGGCAAGCGTTTTGTTGTGTGCGAGAACAAGCGTCGGCTTGTTTACGTTCGCGATAATATTCGCCATAGTAAAAGTTTTTCCCGAACCCGTAACTCCGAGAAGCGTCTGTTCCTTATCTCCGCGCAGAATACCTTCCGACAGCGCCGCGATAGCCTCCGGTTGGTCGCCGGTAGCCTTATATTCCGAGTGAAGCTCAAATTTTTCCATAAAATCACCTCATTGCAAAACTCGTTCACTTGTATTATACAAGCGAACGAGCATTTTGTCAATATGAACTTTTGAATTTTATCCCCAGTATTCATTGAAAAAGCCAAGCGAACGCATGGAACAGACAGTTTCTCCGGAGATAACGATGTGGTCGTTAAGCTCAATATCAATCTCTCTGAGAAGATTAATCAAGTGTCTTGTCGCGGAAATATCAGCCGAGGAAAAGCTTGCCGCGCCGTCTGGGTGATTGTGAACAAGAACAATATTAGCGCTTTTCTTACCGAGAGCCGCTTTTACAATATTTTTCGGAGCGATACCCGAAAAATCGGGCGAGCCGCCTGAAATTTTTTCCGAACCGATTAGGCACAGCGACCTGTCCAGAAGTACAATATAAGTCGTTTCTTCCGCTGAATTTGTGAACAGCGTTTTCGCGTATTCTGCAAGCTTTTCGGGAGAATTGAGCCGCTTGCGCTTTTCGGCTGACTCGGTTCGGTACTTATTGAAAAAATCTCCCAGAAAACAAATATAAGCGGCGGCATTTTCGCCAACACCGCTTACAGTCATCAAATCGTTTTTTGACGCGCTCAGAACGTTTGTCAAAGAACCAAACTTGTCAATCAGCCTGTGACTTATTTCGTTGGTATTGCATCTTGTAAAAATCGAGAACAGAAGTATTTCAAGAATCTCGTGTTCCTCAAAGCAATCAATGCCTTTTGTGAGGAATTTCTCAAGCATACGCTTTCTGTGTCCGCTGTGAAGCTCGGATTTTTCAGACATAACCGACACTCCCATATTATTTTTCTTCAGCATGATATCAAACGTTCGTCAATTACGAAAAACGGAGAGCCACAGCTCTCCGAAATCGTTTTGGTACGCCCGATGCGATTCGAACGCACGACACATAGCGTCGGAGGCTATTGCTCTATCCAGCTGAGCTACGGGCGCTTATTAGCCTACTTGTAATATCGTTCTATAAAACAAACCCCGAATCCTCATAAATCAAGGATTCGGCGGTATGTTGGTGATCCACCCGGGAATCGAACCCGGGACACCCTGATTAAAAGTCAGGTGCTCTACCGCCTGAGCTAGTGGATCATAACTGCAACGCTAATATTATAACAGATTAAATATATTTTGTCAAGTGTTTTTTGAAAATATTTATATTTTTTTTGCAAAAATATGAAAAATTCTGTTTCGCTCTTGAAAAGTATGTTAAAAAGTGATATAATATACAATATATGTGCATTGTTGAATTAATCGGAGGTTGAAGCGATGGATATAAAAGTCGGCGATGTACTTATTATGAAGAAAAATCACCCTGTCTGCGGAAGCGATAAAATGAAGGTGCTGCGCGCGGGAGCTGATTTCAGGCTTAGCTGCGTGGGCTGCGGGAGAGTTGTGATGACGCCGCGCTCAAAGTGCGAGAAAAACATTAAATCTGTAATCCGATGCGAAAATCAACAAACGGAGAAATAGAATGCGTGAAAAACTGCAAATGATAACGGCGCGATACGACGAGATAAGCGCGAAGCTGTCCGACCCGAAAGTTGCCGCGGACAATACGCTTTACGCTTCGCTGATGAAAGAATACAAAAGTCTTACGCCGATTGTCGATATGTATAATCAGTACAAAAAAGCTGAAAAAAACTGCAAAGAGGCGAAAAATCTTCTTGACGAGGCGGGTTCGGACGAAGAACTGCGCGAGCTTGCCGAAAACGATTTCACCGAAAATAAAGCTCTTATGGAAAAATGCGGCGAGGAACTCAAAATTCTTCTTCTCCCGCGCGACCCCGACGACGACAAGAGCGTTATTATGGAAATACGAGCGGGCGCGGGAGGCGAAGAAGCGGCTCTTTTCGCAAATTCGATGTTCAGAATGTACTCGATGTATGCGGCGCGTCAGGGTTGGAAAATAGACGTTATGAGCGCAAATCCGACCGAACTTGGCGGTTATCGTGAGATTTCGTTCGGGGTTGAGGGCGAGGGAGTTTACGCCAAACTGAAGTACGAAAGCGGCGTTCATCGCGTTCAGCGCGTTCCCGAAACGGAGTCGCAGGGGCGCATACAGACCTCGACGGTTACCGTGGCGGTTCTGCCGGAAGTCGAGGACGTCGATGTAAATATTAATCCCGCTGACCTCACCGTTCAGACGTTTCGTTCAAGCGGCGCGGGAGGTCAGCATATCAACAAAACCGAAAGCGCCGTGCGAATTATTCATCACCCGTCGGGAGTTGTTGTTGAATGTCAGGAAGAGCGTTCGCAGATGAAAAACAAGGAAAAAGCGCTGAAAATGCTGTACAGCAAGCTTTACGAAGCGGAGAAAACCGCCCGCGACAGCGCGATTGCCGAGGAACGGCGTGGACAAGTCGGTACGGGCGACCGCTCCGAGCGCATCAGAACGTATAATTTTCCGCAGTCGCGCGTGACCGACCATAGAATAGGACTTACGCTCTACAAGCTTGACGAGATGATGAACGGCGGCTGCGACGAGGTTTTTGAAGCGCTGAGGCTTGCTGAAAGAACGGCGCTGCTTGCTAAAAGCGATAATCGTTGAAATAAGGTGAAAAGATGAAAACAGAGGTCTTGGAATACTCGGAGGAGAGCGCAAAAAAAGCGGCTGATATACTGAAAAACGGAGGAATTGTCGCTATTCCGACAGAAACGGTGTATGGGCTTGCGGCGAACGCGCTTGATGAAAACGCGGTTCGCAGCATTTTTACCGCAAAAGGCAGACCTCAGGATAACCCACTTATTGTTCATATAAGCAAAATCGAGATGATAAATCCGCTTGTGACTGATATTCCCGAACTTGCAAAAAGACTCGCAGAGCGTTTCTGGCCGGGACCGTTAACTATGATATTCAATAAAACAAGCGCGGTTCCCGACGTTACAAGCGGCGGTTTGTCAACGGCTGCGGTGAGAATGCCCGAAAACAAGGCGGCGAGGGCGATTATCGAGAAATGCGGGTTTCCGCTGGCTGCGCCCTCCGCAAACACTTCGGGTAAGCCTAGTCCGACTTCGGCGGAGCACGTTTTTGAGGATATGAACGGAAAAATTCCTCTGATTATAGACGGCGGAGAGTGTTCTGTCGGCGTTGAAAGCACGGTAATCTGCTTCAAGGACGGTAAAATACATATTCTTCGTCCGGGCGGAGTTACAAAGGAAATGTTGGCGGAGTTCGGAGAAGTCGAGGTTGACAAGGCTGTTGAAGCTGCGCCCGCGCCCGATGAAAAGGTGATTTCTCCGGGAATGAAGTATAAGCACTACTCGCCGAAAGCCGAGGTTTTCATTATTGACGCTCACGGAGATAAATTCGCGGAATACTGCCTGAAAAACGGCAATGAGAAAACGCTGTTTTTGTCCTGCGGCGAGCGCGCGGGCTTCCTTAATTACGGCGAAACCTCGGAGATACAGGCACGCAGGCTTTTTTCGCTGCTGAGATTATCGGACGAAAAGGGCGCGGAAAAAGTTCTTGTTGAAATGCCGTCAAAGGAAGGCGTTGGACTTGCGGTTTACAACCGCTTGCTCAGGGCGGCGGGATTTAAGATAATCGGCGTTGAATGATGTGAATATTATGCAAAATAACAGAATAATCGGTCTTACAGGACAAAGCGGCGCGGGAAAATCAACCGTCCGTGCGATTTTTGAAAAAAACGGTTTTACGGTAATAGACTGCGATGGCTGCGCGCGTGAAATTGCGGGAAAAAGAGCGTTTCTCGGCGAGATTTCCGAGCGTTTCGGCGAAAAGCTGCTGAATGAGGACGGTTCGCTTAACCGCGCGAAAACGGCTTCAATGATTTACGGCGACAGGACAAAATATTTGGAATATTGCGGTATAATTTTTCCGTATATTACTTATGATATTATGAGAAAAATCGAGTTTGCCGCGGGAGATGTGCTTTTGGACGCTCCGACGCTGTTTGAAGCGGGAATTGACGCGCTTTGCACGGATATTATAAGCGTTATCGCTGATGTGAAGCTTTGCGCCGAGAGAATATCAAAGCGCGACGGAATTTCCCTCGAAAAGGCGAAAGAGCGGCTTTCTTCGCAGCATGACGCCTTGTTTTTCAGGGAAAATTCCGATTATGTCATAGAAAACGGCGGTTCGGAAAGAGAGCTTTGCGAGAAGGTTTTGGCGATTATTGAGCAACTGAAAGGCAAGTAATGGTAAAAAGACAAAAAAAGAAAAAAACGCAGTTGATTATAATTGTGCTGATTATTGCGGCGGCGCTTCTCGGTGCGGGCGCTTATTTCGGTTACCGGAAGTACGTTGAAGAAACGCACCCGCTTAAATATCAGACTTACGTCGAGTACTATTCCTCGCAAAACGGTTTGGATAAGTATTTTGTCTACGCGGTAATCAAGACCGAGAGCGGCTTCCGTCCGGAAGCGGTTTCAAACGTCGGAGCGCGCGGTCTTATGCAGATTATGGAGGAAACGTTCGATTGGATAAAGTATAAGCGCGATGACGACGACGCGGTTTACGAAGATATGTTCAGCGCGCAGAAAAACATTGATTACGGCTGTTGGCTTCTCGGTTATCTTTACGAGGAATTCGGCACAATCGAGGCTGTCGCGGCGGCTTATCACGCAGGAAGAGGCACTGTAAACGAATGGCTGTCTGACACGCGTTATTCTCCCGACGGAAAGCATCTTAACGTCATTCCCACATCGGATACGGCGCATTATGTCGATAAGATAAAAAACGCCGTTGAAACATACAAACGGCTATATGATAACGATTAAAATATGAAAGGACGATTGAAATGTCAAAGAAAGAAATCGAAAATGAAGCGAAAGAGCTTAAAGAAAAGCTGTTTATGAAGAGAAAAAACGCTTTTCTCAGAATGAGCGACAGCGAAATTAAGAAGTGTGAAAAGTTCTGCGAGGGGTATAAGCGCTTCCTTGACGCGGCAAAAACCGAGCGCGAGGCTGTGGTTTATATCGAGCGCGAGGCAAAAGCAGCGGGTTTCGTTAAGTTCGATAAGAAAAAGAAGTACAAGGCGGGAGATAAGGTTTACCTCATTAACCGCGAAAAAGCGGCAATTCTCGCCGTAATCGGTTCCGAGCCTATTGAAAACGGCGTAAATCTCCTTGCCGCGCATATCGACTCGCCGAGGCTTGATATGAAGCAAAGCCCGCTTGTTGAAAAGGACGAGGTTGGCTACTTCAAGTCGCATTATTACGGCGGAATAAAGAAATATCAGTGGACAACCGTTCCTATGTCGCTTCACGGAGTAATCGTCAAGGCTGACGGAACGAAAATTACCGTGAATATCGGCGAGGACGAAAACGACCCCGTTTTCTGCGTTTCCGACCTGCTTCCGCATCTTGCTTCGGCACAGATGAAGCGTCCCTCAACCGAGCTTATCAGAGGCGAGGAACTCAATCTTATCATAGGTTCGCGCCCGTTCAAGGACGACGAGGCTTCTGAGAGGGTTAAGCTCAATCTTATGTGTATTCTTAATAAGAAATACGGCATAACCGAAGCGGATTTTCTTTCGGCGGAGCTTGAAGCCGTTCCAGCATTTAAGGCGCGCGATATCGGTTTTGACAGAAGCCTTGTGGGCGGTTACGGTCAGGACGACAGAGTTTGCGCGTACACTGAGCTTATGGCTGTTCTTGAAACGAAATCGCCGAAGAAAACCGCCGTTGCAATTCTCACGGATAAGGAAGAAACCGGCTCCGACGGAAACACCGGACTTCAGTCCGCGTATCTCAAGTACTTCATCGCGGACCTCGCCGCTATTTTCGGAGCGAGAGCGCGCGATGTTTTTGCAAATTCAAAGTGCCTTTCGGCTGACGTCAATGCGTGCTATGACCCGACCTTCGCGGACGCGTTCGAGAAGAATAATTCCTGCGTGCTTAACGGCGGCGTTTGCGTGACGAAATTCACGGGTTCGAGAGGAAAGAGCGGCACTTCCGACGCTTCCGCGGAGTTTGTCGGAGAAATCCGTATGCTTCTCGACAGCAGAGGCGTAATCTGGCAGACGGGCGAAATGGGTAAGGTTGATATCGGCGGCGGCGGAACTGTTGCGAAATATATCGCAAATCTTGACGTTGACACGATTGACGTTGGAGTTCCCGTTATTTCGATGCATTCGCCTTATGAAATTACCGCGAAAACCGATATTTACGCCGCTTACAAGGCGTTTGAAGCGTTTATTGACGCATAATTTATCAAAAAAAGGACAAATTCATTCACTTTGAGCCTCCGTTTTGCATATAGTTTACGGGGGAGTGGTGAATTATGGCGCGAAGCTTTTTTAAAAGGCTTGGAATAAAGCTGATTGCGGTAGGAATGGTTCTGACGGGACTTCTGGTTATTGTAGACCTCAGTTTTCGTCCCGTTATCGAAACGGTCAACGCTTACAAGTGCCACGAACTTGTTGAACGTCTGATAAACGACGCTGTTTCAGCAGAAATAGAGAATGAGAATGCGGGTTATTCAAAGCTTGTTAATCTAACCTCGAACGCGGACGGTGAAATTATGTCGCTTGAAAGCAACGTGATGAACATTAACAAGCTGAAAACGCGCATTGTTCAGCGGCTGGAGCGCGAGATTGCAAGGCTTCCGGAAGTGGAAATTCAAATACCGATAGGTACGCTTCTCGGAATACAGCTTCTTCACGGAAAGGGCTTTGGAGTTGGAATGACGGTTCAGCCTGTGGGTTACGCTTCCGCGTCAATAATAAGCGAGTTTTCGGAGGCGGGGCTTAATCAGACCCTCCACAGGATTGTGATTGAGATTGACGCCGATGTTGACGCGATTATTCCGGGTTATACGACAAGAGTGCCCGTAAAAACAACGATTGTCGCCGCTGAAACGGTGATTGTCGGAAGAGTTCCGAATGCGTACACGCACGTTGTGGCTTCCGAGAAGCTTGACGGTTACCTCAACGATTACGGCGCGGCGGAATAATATCGGAGAGAATGAAATGGATTTTAATGAAGCGAAAAAGCGCGTTGCAGAGCTTACCGAAAAGCTTGAAAAGGCAAACCGCGAATATTACGAGCTTGACAGCCCCACGCTTGAGGACGATGAATACGACGCTTTAATGCGGGAACTTCGGGCGCTTGAAAGCGAATTTCCTACGCTGCTGAGCGAAAATTCGCCTTCGCAGAGAGTCGGCGGCGCGGCTTCGGCGACGTTTGAAAAGGTAACGCACGCGGTTCAGATGGCGAGCTTGCAGGACGTTTTCGGAGAGGGCGAAGTGCGCGATTTTTACGAGCGCGTTGTTAATCAGGGCGCGGAAGAATTTACGGTTGAGCCGAAAATCGACGGACTTTCGGTATCTCTCGAGTATGAAAACGGCGTTTTTGTGCGCGGTTCAACGCGCGGCGACGGCTTTATCGGCGAGGATATTACCGCAAATCTCAAAACAATACGCTCCATTCCGCTTAAATTAACGGAAGAAATAGCACGTCTTGAGGTTCGCGGAGAGGTTTATATGCCGAAGCAGAGTTTCGCGAAGCTTTGCGAAATTCAGGAGAAAAACGGCGAGCCGCTTCCCAAAAATCCCAGAAACGCCGCCGCGGGTTCGCTCAGGCAAAAGGACAGCAAAATTACCGCCGAACGCGCTCTCGATATCTTTTGCTTTAACGTTCAGCGCGTTGACGGCAAAAGCTTTTCTTCACACTCCGAGAGCCTTGAATATCTGAAAGAACAGGGATTTCGGGTAATTCCCGATTACCGCGTCTGTAAAAATCTCGAAGAAATTCTTGCACGAATAAAAGAAATCGGGGAAATGAGGACTTCGCTTCCGTTTGATATCGACGGCGCTGTCGTTAAGGTAAACGACCTGCGGCTGCGCGAGGAAATCGGCGCAACGGCTAAAGTTCCGAAATGGGCGGTTGCTTTCAAGTATCCTCCCGAAGAAAAGGAAACCACGCTGAATACTATCGAAATAAACGTCGGCAGAACGGGCGCGCTTACTCCCGTGGCGGTGTTTGACCCCGTTCAGCTTGCGGGAACAACGGTTTCGCGCGCGGTTCTTCATAATCAGGATTATATCTCCGAGAAAGATATCCGCGTCGGCGACAGAATTATTGTGAGAAAGGCGGGAGATATTATTCCGGAGGTTGTTCGGAGCGTTTCTCACGCGGAAAAATCCGAAAAGTTCTTTATTCCCGCGAAATGTCCCGTGTGCGGAGCTGAGGCGGTTCGCGACGAGGACGAGACGGTTGTCCGCTGCCAGAACATCGACTGTCCCGCGCAGCTTCTGCGGTCAATCGAACATTTCGCTTCTCGCGGCGCAATGAATATCGACGGTCTCGGCGAAGCCGTCGTTAAACAGCTCGTTGACGCGGGCTTTGTGAAAACCGTTGCGGATTTGTATACGCTTGATATTCAGGAACTCACGGAACTTGAGCGTTTCGGCAGAAAATCGGCTGAAAATCTGCTCAATTCAATTGAAAATTCAAAGAAAAACAACCTTTCAAGGCTTATTTTCGCGCTTGGAATTAAGGGTATCGGCAGCCGCGCGGCGGTGCTTCTCTGCGAGCGTTTCGGGAATATGGACGCAATTATGGCGGCTTCCGAAGAAGAAATTGTCGGAATAGAGAAGTTCGGCGATATTCTCGCGAAATCCGTTTACACGGCAATGCGCGAACCTCACAGAAAAGAGCTTATCGCGCGTCTTAAAGCGCTTGGGCTGAATATGACCTATGAAAGCGCGAAAATTTCGGATAAATTCGCGGGGCTTACTTTCGTTCTCACGGGAACGCTCCCCACGCTGAAGCGCGAGCAGGCAAAGGAAATGATTGAAAAGCTTGGCGGAAAGTGCTCGGGGTCGGTTTCAAAAAAGACAAGCTATGTTCTTGCGGGAGAAGAAGCCGGCTCTAAGCTTGACAAAGCGAACGAGCTTGGAATTACGGTTATAAATGAAGAGCAATTCTTAAAAATGACAGAAGAAGTCGGGCGATAATTAGGAAAGGAATGCTTATGACCAACATAAAAAATATCATCTGCTTTGTTGCTGCGGCAGTTTTACTATGCGGTTTTACGGGCTGTTCCGATGTACAGAACGAATCTTCGGCAATATCAGAAAGCGCAAACGAAAATGGGTTTGATATCGAACGCGTTCGCAAAAAAATTGTAATAAAGGGGCAAACGATTGAAATTCCCGTTAAACTCGGCGAAATACCCGAGGGTTGGAGCTACAAGTTATATGACGAGAAGGACGTTTACCTTCGGGAAAATCAGTTCTTGGCAACAATGTATTACAACGGAAATGAAATGTATATTGCCGCTTTGGAAAACTTTTTTCCCGATAAGCCGAAGGAAAGTATTATCTATAATTTAACCATAGAAACAGATGATTGCTCAATAGATGGATTAGTTCCGTTTAAAAGTACAAAGCAAGAAGTGGTTAAAAGATATGGCGAACCTGTATCAAAGGCTGTTTATAATGGTTGTGACTATTATCGTTACGGAATAGTGAACGGAGAAAATAAGGTTGGCGGTAGGCTGAACGACCATAGTTTAGGTATTCGTTTTGATAAAAATGATATTGTTACCGATATCAGCATAGTATACGCTGATTTGAGTGTAAATTATTAATTTTAGGAGGATTAAATAATGGGAATGACAATGACTCAGAAAATTCTGGCAAAGCATGCGGGACTTGATTCCGTCGTCGAGGGACAGCTTATCAGAGCAAAGCTCGATATGGTTCTCGGAAACGATATCACAAGCCCTGTTGCAATAAACGAGTTCAACAAGAACGGCTTTACAAATATTTTCGACAAGAACAAGATTTCGCTTGTTATGGACCACTTCACGCCTAACAAGGATATCAAGGCTGCCATTCAATGTCAGCAGTGCCGCAATTTCGCGGACAAGTATGATATCGTGAACTTCTACGATGTCGGAAACGTCGGAATAGAGCACGCTCTGCTTCCCGAAAAAGGTCTTGTTATCGCGGGCGACTGCGTTATCGGCGCGGACAGCCACACTTGTACATACGGCGCGCTCGGAGCTTTTTCAACAGGCGTTGGTTCAACGGATATGGCAGCGGGTATGGCGACTGGCGAAGCTTGGTTCAAAGTTCCTTCCGCAATCAAGTTTAACCTCACGGGAAAGCTTAACAAGTGGGTGAGCGGAAAGGACGTTATCCTGCATATTATCGGCAAAATCGGCGTTGACGGCGCGCTTTATCAGTCGATGGAGTTCACGGGAGAGGGTCTGAAGAGCCTTTCAATGGACGACAGGCTTTGTATGGCGAATATGGCAATCGAAGCGGGCGCAAAGAACGGTATTTTCGAGGTTGACGATGTTACTCTCAATTACATAAAGTGCAGAACGACGCGTACTCCCGAAGTGTTCAAGGCTGACGAGGACGCGCACTATAACCGCGTTATCGACATTAATCTCAGCGAAATCAAGCCGACCGTTTCTTTCCCGCATCTTCCGGAGAACACAAAGACGATTGACGAAGCGGAGAAGCTTAAAATCAAAATCGACCAGGTTGTTATCGGTTCCTGTACAAACGGCAGATACAGCGACCTTGCAATCGCGGCGGCTGTCGTTAAGGGCAAAAAGGTTGCAAAGGGCGTCCGCGCAATCGTTATTCCCGCAACGCAGCAGATTTACCTTGACGCGCTCAGAACCGGTTTGCTTGAAATCTTTGTTGAAGCGGGAATGGTGGTTTCCGCGCCGACCTGCGGTCCCTGCCTCGGCGGTCATATGGGTATTCTCGCGCCTCACGAAAGAGCCGTTTCCACAACAAACCGCAACTTTGTCGGCAGAATGGGCGATGTAACCTCGGAGGTTTATCTTGCAAGCCCCGCCGTCGCTGCGGCAAGCGCTCTCAAGGGCTATATTTCGGGGGAGTTTGAATAATGGTTAAACACGTTATTATATGGAAGCTAAAGGAGATGCCAGAAAGCGAAAAGGCTGAGCATAAGCGCCTTATCAAAGAGGGGCTGGAGTCTTTGAACGGAAAAATCGAGGGATTAACCGAGATTAAGGTGATTACTAAGCTTCTTCCGACTTCAACGGGAGATTTGATGCTCGACAGCACTTTCACAAGCGCCGAAGCTCTCAAAGGCTATTCCGTTCACCCCGAACACGTTAAGGTTGCGGACGAGCGCGTAAGACCGTTCGTTGCGGACAGAAAATGCGTTGATTTTGAAATATAAGGAGAATTGATATGAAAGCACACGGAATTGTACATAAGTACGGAGATAACGTTGACACGGACGTAATTATCCCCGCGCGTTACCTCAACACCTCCGACCACAAGGAGCTTGCTTCTCACTGTATGGAGGATATCGACAAGGACTTTGTGAAAAACGTCAAAGACGGCGATATTATTGTCGCAAATATGAATTTTGGCTGCGGAAGCTCCCGCGAGCACGCTCCGATTGCAATTAAGGCAAGCGGAATAGGCTGCGTTATCGCGTCAACTTTTGCGAGAATTTTTTACAGAAACGCTATTAATATCGGACTTCCTATTCTTGAATGTGACGAAGCCGCTAAGGATATCGACGATGGAAACGAGGTTGAAATCGACTTCGATACGGGAATTATCACAAATATCACTAAGAATAAAACCTACAAGGCTCAGCCTTTCCCCGAATTTATCAAAGATATTATTAATAATGGCGGGCTTCTCAACTCTTTGAAGAAATGAGAATTGATATCAGACCCGCCGAGCTTTTCGACGTTGAGGGAATGAGCAGAATTGTGGACGGCTGCTGGAGGGAGAATTACAAGTCGTTTTTCTCTCAGGAGATGATTGAGCGCTATTCCGGCGAGCGTCGCCGCAGAAGCTTCACAAAGCTGATTGTTGACGGAAAGTACATATATGTGCTTCTTGTTGACGGTGAAATATGCGCTGTCTGTGCGGGTGAATGCTGCGAATACAAGGCTTTTGAGGGCTGCGTTTCGATTATGCTGCTTTATACGGCGCACGATATGCAGCATAAAGGCTACGGGAAGAAGCTGCTTATGCATTTTTTGCGTGAAGCAAGGAAAAAGGGCTACAAAGGCGCCGTTCTTGAAACTGCCGAGGATAATGCGGACGCAAGGCGGTTTTACGAGAAATTCGGCTTTGCGGAAAGAAAATCTTCTGCGAGAGATTATGACGGCGTAAGATATGTCGTTTACAAAATTGATTTCTGATGAAAGGATTACAGAGTGATGGAAAAGAATATTGCGGTTATTAAGGGCGACGGAATAGGTCCCGAAATCGTTTCCGAAGCGATGAAGGTGCTTGATAAGGTTGCGGAGAAATTCGGGCATAGGTTTAATTACGAGCAGCTTCTTATGGGCGGCTGTTCAATCGACGCAAACGGCGTTCCGCTTACGGACGAAACTATCGAGCGATGCAAGGCTTCCGACGCGGTTCTTATGGGCTCAATCGGCGGAAACACAACAACCTCGCCGTGGTACAAGCTTCCCGCAAATCTTCGTCCCGAAGCGGGATTGCTGAAGCTCAGAAAATCGCTCGGACTTTTCGCGAATTTAAGACCGTGCGTGCTTTTCCCGCAGCTTTCCGAGTCTTGCCCTCTCAAAAAAGAAATCGCGGACAAGGGATTTGATATGCTGATTATGAGAGAGCTTACGGGCGGACTTTATTTCGGAGCGCGTAAAACCGAGGAAATTGACGGCGTTATGACCGCTGTCGATACGCTTTCCTACAATGAAAACGAAATCCGCAGAATTGCCGTAAAGGCATTTGATGTGGCTATGCAGCGCAGAAAAAAGGTTACAAGCGTGGATAAGGCGAACGTTCTTGATTCTTCAAGGCTCTGGAGAAAGGTTGTCGAGGAGGTTGCAAAGGATTATCCCGAGGTAACTCTTGAGCATATGCTTGTCGATAACAGCGCAATGCAGCTTGTAAAAGACCCCGCGCAGTTTGACGTTATGGTAACCGAGAATATGTTCGGAGATATCCTTTCGGACGAAGCGTCGATGATTACGGGTTCAATCGGAATGCTCGCTTCCGCTTCAATGAACGAAACGACCTTCGGTCTGTACGAGCCGAGCGGCGGTTCAGCGCCCGATATCGCGGGTCAGAACAAGGCGAACCCGATTGCAACAATCCTTTCCGCGGCAATGATGCTTCGCTATTCATTCAAAATGGATAAGGAAGCCGATGCCGTTGAAAGCGCGGTTAATAAGGTGCTTGAAAACGGTATTCGCACGGGCGATATTATGAGCGAGGGAATGACGCTTGTTTCCTGCTCGGAAATGGGCGATAAGATTGCCGAATTTATCTGACCGCGAGAGGTTTTATGAAAAAAACGATTATAAATGCGATAAGCGCGGCACTTCTCATTTCAATTGCTTCATACTGCAATTTGATAAGCGGAAATAAATATGTCGGAGCTGTGCTTTTTGCTTTCGGACTGATTGTTGTGTGCCGCTATTCAATGAGCCTTTTTACAGGAATGGCGGGTTATATTAACAAAAAGAATGTTCCCGATTTTCTTGTTGCGACTGTTGTAAACTGCGTGTTTGCATTCGGATTTGGAGCCCTTGGCTCGTTCAATCCCGCCGTTAAAGAAAAAGCGATTGAAGTTTGCGCGGGAAAGCTTTCAAACAATCTGCTGTGGCTGTTTGTTTCGGCGATTTTCTGCGGTATTCTGATTTATCTCGGCGTCGATTTTTTTAAGAAAACAGGGAATTATATAGGCATAATTTTCGCAATCCCCGTTTTTGTTTTATGCGGTTTTGACCACACGGTTGCGGATTTGTTTTACTACGGCGCTTCGGGAGAATATAGAATGGCGGATTTGTCCGCGCTTGCTGTGCTTATTCTCGGAAATACCGTGGGAAGCAATATTATTCGCGCGCTTATTGCGTGCGGAAAAAGGGAATGAAAAAGTTTGATTACAATTTATAACTTTTTGAACAAACATTCCCTTTAATATTTTTTCGGACTGTGAAAATAATAATATCGCAAAGGCAATCAATCAATTTTTCGTTTTAATCGCTTAAGTCCTTTGCTTATTATTGATTTCAAGGAGATTTATTATGTCTAACAAACAGTCCAAGGCTAATCTTAACAACATCAAGATGCAGGCTGCCAACGAAGTAGGCGTTACCCTTAACAACGGCTATAACGGCGACCTTACCGCAAGACAGGCAGGTTCAATCGGTGGTATGATGGTGAAAAAGATGATTGAATCTTACGAGCAGAGCGCTAAGTAAGCTTTCTTTCCGACCTGAAGCAATCCCTCGGGCAAAAGTCCGGGGGATTATTTTTTTACCGTACTTGACAATTAATTACATATTGTGTTATAATAAAATAAATATATTTCTTTGGTATTCTCTTTGTTGGAGGCTGAAAATATGAATAAGTTCTTGAAGAAATCCGCGTCGCTCGCTCTTGCGGTTGTTTTGCTGACGACAGGCTGTGCGGGAAATACCGTTAAAGAGGGCGAAAGCGGTTCTTTATCTGAAAGTTCTGTTTCAGGGAATTTACCCGAAAGTTACGATGGGCAGAGTTCGGGGGAATATTCCGTCGGCGGAAGTCCTGTCGGCGGCGAAAGTACATATTCGTCCGAAAGTTCGCCGGCATCGGCAGAAAGTTCTTCCGAGAGTTATTCGGGCGTCGAAAGCACCGAAAGTTCATCTTACTCCGATAACACGCAAAGCAGTTCTTCAAGCATTTCTTCATCATCGTCAAGTTCAACGAGCAGCGTTTTATCGGGCGGAATTTCCTGCGAGGTTAAGACGGGCAATACTTGGGAAGAAAGCGGAAATAAATGCGGTTCTGCCGAGGTTATCGTAAAAAACAACTCCGGAAGCGCCGTTGGAAGCTGGAAAGTCAGCTTTACCGTTCCGAACGGCTTTAAAATAACAAATTCATGGGGCGGAAATTTCTCGGTTAACGGTTCGACCGTAAC
The DNA here is from genome assembly GCA_003516865.1 of Oscillospiraceae bacterium. Classification (GTDB taxonomy): domain Bacteria; phylum Bacillota; class Clostridia; order Oscillospirales; family Ruminococcaceae; genus CAG-115. The sequence continues at coordinate 44,776 of DPBR01000004.1, read as the reverse complement.
TGTTACAAACGTTGATTACAACGGAAATATTCCCGCCGGAGGCTCGGTTTCGGGCGGATTTAATTACAGTTCGCCGTCGGCACTCAATTCCATGGGCGGTTCGGGAAGCGGCAGCGCTTCGAGCAGCTCAAGTTCCACTCAAAGCAGCATTCCCGTTCAGAGCAGCAGCGGGGGCTATAATCCTCCTGCGCCGACAGGCGAAGTAAAAGACCTTTTAAAGCGCTCGGATAAGGCTGTTCAGGGCGACGACTGGCTTCATACGGACGGAAACAAAATTCTCGATAAAAACGGGAAGCAGGTCTGGCTCACGGGCGTAAACTGGTTTGGCTATAACACGGGAACAAACACGTTTGACGGACTTTGGAACAGTCAGCTTGTTCCGTCTGTAAAGGCAATCGCAGACCATGGCTTTAATCTGATAAGAGTGCCGATTTCGGTTCAGCTTATCAATCAGTGGGCGGCGGGCGAATATCCCAGAGCAAACTATAATAACGCCTATAATCCCGAACTTAACGATATGAACAGCCTTGAGATTTTCGAGTATTTCTTGAAGCTCGCGGAAGAAAACGGCTTGAAGGTTATGCCCGACATTCACTGCGCCGAAACCGACGCAATGGGTCACAACGTAAATCTCTGGTATACCGACAAGGTTTCCGTAAACGATTATTACCGCGCGCTGGAATGGCTTGCTTCGCGATATAAGAACAACGATACGATTATAGCAATCGATATCAAAAACGAGCCTCACGGTAAACAGAACGAACAAAACAAGGCAATCTGGAACAATTCAACCGATATTAACAACTGGAAATATACCGCCGAAACCGCTGCAAAGAAAATTCTTGCGATAAATCCGAACGTTCTCATAATGGTCGAGGGAACGGAAATTTATCCGAAAAGCAAGTCAAATTCCGACTATAAGTCGCAGAACGCGGACGATTATTATTTTAACTGGTGGGGCGGAAACCTGCGCGGTGTAAGGGATTATCCCATAAATCTCGGCAGTTATCAGAACAAGCTCGTTTATTCTCCTCACGATTACGGACCTACGGTTTATCAGCAGCCTTGGTTTAAGAATGGGTATAACTATGAAAGTCTGATGAGAGATTGTTGGAACGACAACTGGCTTTACATTCACAAAGAAAACATTGCACCGCTGCTTATCGGCGAATGGGGCGGATTTATGAGAGAACCGAACCTGACGTGGATGACCTGTATGCGAAAGCTTATCAAGAATTATCACTTAAACCACACGTTCTGGTGCTATAACGCAAATTCGGGAGATACGGGCGGACTTGTTCTCGATGATTTCAAGACTTGGGATACGGAAAAATACAATTTCGTTAGGGAAGTTCTTTGGCAGGAAAGCGGAAAGTTTGTCGGACTTGACCACGCAATTCCTCTCGGTGAAAACGGAATTACGCTTTCTTCGGCAAAGGGATTGTAATTTCATATAAAACAGGGGTGAAAATATGGGGAAAAAAGTCGTGCGCGTAATCGGTTACGTCCTGTGCGGATTGATGCTTGCGGTGTGCATATTTCTGATTGTTACGGCGGCAGCGTTCAGGTCGTCGGATATCGTAAACGTGTTCGGAGTGAACATTTTCGTCGTTCAGACGGACGAGATACAGACAGCGCCCAGAAACAGCGCGCTTATAGTTCAGAAATGCGAGCTGAGCGATGTAATTAACGGAAAGCTTCTTCTTTACACTAAAGGCGAAAATAAAAAACCGACTACGGGTTATGCAAAGGAATACTATGCGGAGGACGGCGTTTATTACATCAAGGTTCAGGAAAACGGCAGGGAATATACGCTTCCCGAAAGCGACCTTGTGGGCAGAGCGGATTATTGCAGTATTGTTCTGGGAGGAATAATCGGCTTTGTAAAGTCACCGTTCGGAATGTTCTGTATTGCGGTCCTGCCGTGCATAGCGCTTGTTTTGTACGATATTATCAGGGCTTTTGCCGCAAGACGACCGCTTCCGGAAGTTATCCCGCAGGTCAAGAATATGCCCGACGACGAATTTGTAAGTCCTTCGGGAATATCCGTTTCCGACGATGGAAAAGGGACATATTCCAGAAATACGGTTAAAAGCGGAGGCGGTGCGGACGAAATCCTTTTTTCTTACGCCGCAAGACAGAGAAAATCAGCTTCTGCACAGCGTCCGATTATTCCGCTTACCGACAAAACTCCCGATATTTCCGACGCGAAAACCGCGGCTTCCGCGGAAAAATCCGTTAAGGAGCTTGTAAGATTTAACGCAGAGATGCCGCAGGATAAGGTTATTTTCCGCAATAATTCGGAGAAAAAAGACGAAAAAACCATAAATCCGTCTGAAAAAACCGGAAAAACGTCGGAAATTCCCGACTTTGCGAAAAGCGGGTCAAGCGACGCGTTTTTTACTCAATCAAGAGTGCCGCAGATAGGCAGACAGCTCCCGAAAAAACCGCAGGTGTCGGTTGAAGAACTGCGCGAGGACGAGAAAAACGCCGCTTTCCCAACGAGAACCGCGTCAAAGCGCAGCACTCAGATTATCGCAAACAAGCGCGTCGAGGACTTGATGAAAGATGATGACGACGTTCGCGATAAGACAAGATACGAGGTTGACGACATATTATCCGGTCTGTCAAATAAACATTGATAACAAACGCTCCGCAGTTAATTTGCGGAGCGTGTTCTTTTTCGGACAAACGCAGAATACAATTGCGTATGATACAGTTTTCGATAATGAACACGCGGGTACGGTTTGATTTTACGTTCTTTGCGGTAATGGCTTTTTTTCTGATGACAGACGGGGGAGTTTTCGGATTTTCAGCGATTTTAGCCTGCGCGCTTCACGAAATATCTCACCTGATTATGATGATAATTTTCTCGGTTCCGACCGAAACGATAACTTTTTACGGCGCGGGAATACGCATTTCCTCCGAAAAAATCGAGCGCGCGCCGCGGCGAAAGCGAAATATTATTCTGCTTGCCGGAAGCGCGGGAAATCTGATTTTTGCAGCTGTTTTGTGGGTTGCGGGAGAGAAAATAGCGGCGGTTATCAATCTTTTTACGGGACTTTTCAATTTGCTGCCTATTGGAGAATACGACGGCGCGGTTTTGCTGAGAATTTTTGCAATTCGTCGCTTCAAGGCTGAAAACGTTGATTTTGTGATGAATGTCGCAGGGATTTTCTCCGGTATTTTCGCCGTATTATTTATGCTTATATTCGCAGAAAAGCCGTCTGTTACGCTTTTGACAACGCTTGTGTATTTATTTTCCTCTTTTGGATTAAAAAACAGATAAAAAGTATTGACAAACACATAGAAATATTGTATAATATAGCAAAAGCACATTTGTGCAATAAAAAAACAAGGAGAATTGATATGAGATACGAAATTAAGGGCGAACCGCTTCCCGTGCTTATTGTGTATCTGGACGCCGAAGAATCGGTTATGTGCCAGAAAGGCGCAATGAGCTGGATGACGCCGAATATGACAATGTCAACGTCTACGGGCGGCATCGGAAAGGCTTTCGGAAAGATGTTTTCGGGAGAATCCATTTTCCAGAACGTTTATACCGCAAGCAAAAATCCCGGAATGATTGCGTTTGCGTCAAGCGTTCCCGGTTCGATTATTCCGTTTGATATCAGCCAGGGAGATATGATTGTTCAGAAGGGCGGATATCTCGCTTCTCAGCCTTCGGTTGAGTTCTCGATTGCTTTCCAGAAAAAGCTCGGCGCGGGCTTTTTCGGCGGAGAGGGATTTATAATGCAAAGGCTTCACGGCACAGGTATGGCTTTTGCTGAAATTGACGGCTATGTTGTTGAGTACGAGCTTCAGGCGGGTCAGGAAATGATTATCGACACGGGCTATCTCGCGGCAATGTCGGGTACATGCACTATGGACTTCAGAAAAGTCGGAGGAATCGGAAATTCTCTGTTCGGCGGCGAAGGCTTCTTCAACACCGTTGTTACGGGCCCCGGCAAGATTTATCTCCAGACTATGCCCAAGAATCAGCTTGCTGCTTCTCTTTCGTTTACCAACTGATTATTTTTCTTCCCGCGGTTCTGCTGCGGGAAGTATATTATTTTAGAAAAAAATAAAAATGCTCTTGAAATTTTTATCGGTTTGTGGTATATTATTATTTGGAAGTAAAATGTTATTTTGTGGAGGTTTTGTTTATGAATATTCTGTATGCGGCGAGCGAAGCGCTTCCTTTTGCGGCGAGCGGCGGACTTGCGGACGTTGCGGGTTCTCTTCCTAAGGCTCTTGTAAAGGCGGGACATAATGCGCGCGTTGTTATGCCTTATTATGTCAATACAATCAAGCCCGAACAGAAGGAAAAAATGCACTTTATAACGAATTTCACCGTGCCTGTCGGCTGGCGTCATCAGTATTGCGGAGTTTTCTCGCAGGAAGTGAACGGCGTTACATATTATTTCCTCGACAATGAATATTACTTCAAGCGCGATAACGGTCTTTACGGTTATTTTGACGACGCGGAAAGATATGTTTTCTTCAGCAGAGCGGTTCTTGAAATGCTCCGTCATATTGATTTCCACCCGCAGATTATCAACTCCAACGACTGGCAGTGCGCGCTTATTCCCGTTTACTATAATCTGTTTTACAGAAACGAATACGGCTTTGACAACATCAAGCACGTTTTCACTATTCACAATATCGGATATCAGGGACAATACGGTCTTGACCTTGTAAAGGATATGGTCGGAATTCCTCCCTGCAATGTGAATATACTCGAATATGACGGCGATATTAACTTTATGAAGGGCGCAATTGAAACCGCCGATAAGGTTACAACAGTTTCGCCGACTTATGCAAAGGAAATTCTCGACCCTTGGTTCAGCCACGGGCTTGACAGAATTCTTCGCAATAAACAGTACAAGACCTGCGGTTTCCTTAACGGAATTGACGTTGACTTGTACAATCCCGAAACCGACCCCACGATTGCCGCAAAATTCTCGGCGAAAAATCACAAGGGAAAAGCGGCGTGCAAGAGCGCGATTTTCGAGGAATTCGGTATGCCGCAGTACGATGTGCCGACGATTGCGATGATTTCCAGATTTGCCGACCACAAGGGATTTGACCTTGTAAGATACGTCTTTGACGATATTATCGGTCTTGATATGCAGGCTGTAATTCTCGGTTCAGGCGAAAGCCAGTATGAGGATTTCTTCCAGGAAATGCATTGGCGTTATCCCGATAAAGTCGGCTTCTACCGCGGATATAACCCGGTTCTCGCCAAGAAAATCTACGCGGGCGCGGATATGTTCCTTATGCCGTCTAAGAGCGAGCCTTGCGGACTTGCACAGATGATTGCCGCGAGATACGGCACCGTTCCGATTGTAAGGTCGACGGGAGGTCTGCGCGACAGCATTATCGACGCGGGCGACAACGGCATCGGCTACACATTCCAGAGCTATAACGCAGGCGATATGCTCGGCGCAATCAAGCGCGCAAGAGAATGTTATAGTAATAAAACCGAATGGAGCAAGCTTGTTACGCGCGCAATGAAGGCTGACTTTAGCTGGGATTCTTCCGCAAAGCTTTACATCGGTCTTTACAAGGAACTTTGCGGTGAATAATATCGCATACTTCAGGCTGAAAAGATACAGATGAGTATTAATATCCGCGTTTGGAGAAATTCAAGCGCGGATTTTTATTGCAAAAACTCATTATCAAAGAAAAAAGCACTTGAAAAAAATTCCGTAATGTGATATACTATATAAGATAGAACAAATTATTCGGAAAGGATGTTTATTATGGCAAAAATCGCCGTTCTGGGATACGGCGTTGTCGGTTCGGGAACCGTCGAGGTCTTTTACAAAAATAAGCAAAATCTTGAAAAAAAAGCGGGCGAACCGCTTGATATTAAATATATTCTAGACCTCCGTGATTTTCCCGACAGCCCGTATGCTGATAAATTTGTAAAGGATTTCAATATTATTCTTAACGACCCCGAAGTTACTGTCGTAACCGAAGTAATCGGAGGAATTAAACCATCATATGATTTTGTAAAATCTTCACTTCTTGCGGGAAAAAGCGTTGTAACATCAAACAAGGAACTTGTCGCAAAGAAAGGCGCCGAGCTTCTTTCAGTTGCGCGCGAAAAGAACGTAAACTTCTTCTTTGAAGCAAGCGTGGGCGGCGGTATTCCGATTATCAAGCCTATTCACGCTTGCCTTGAGGCTAATGAAATAAAGGAAATTGCCGGTATTCTCAACGGAACGACAAACTTTATTCTCACAAAGATGTTCCGCGACGGTATGGGCTTTGACGAGGCGCTGAAAATAGCGCAGGAACTTGGTTATGCCGAGAGAAATCCTGCCGCTGATGTCGAGGGCGTTGACGCTTGCAGAAAAATTTGTATTCTCGCGTCGCTTGCATTCGGCAGGCACGTTTATCCGGAAAATGTTCACACAGAGGGCATAACGAAAGTTACTCTCGAAGACGTTGAGTATGTGGACAGCTATAACGCTAAAATAAAGCTCATCGGCTGCGCTCGCCGTGAGGAAGGAAACGAAATTTCAATCGGAGTATTTCCCGCGGTCATCAAGGACGAGAGTCAGTTAAGCGGCGTTAACGACGTGTTCAATGCAATACTTGTTCGCGGCGATGCAACGGGAGATGTTGTGTTCTACGGAAAGGGCGCGGGAAAGCTTCCGACGGCAAGCGCGGTGGTTTCCGATATCATATCCGCCGTCAAACACACGAAAACAAGCCGTTCGCTCGACTGGGCTGACAGCGAGCAGAGTTTTATCAGACCGTTCGAGAAATTTACCTGCGGGAATTATGTCAGACTGCTTGCAAAGAACCCGGACGCGGTTAAGGCTGATATTAAAGATGCTTTCGGCGATGTCGAGTACCTCACATCAAAGAAATCTGCGGAAAATGAACTTGCGTTTGTTACCGGCACTATGACCGAGAAGGCTGCTCTTGAGGCTATCGGGAAGGTTTCCGCTAATGCGGAAGTTCTCGGCAGGCTGAGAGTTCTTGATTATTGATTAGCGGAGGATTTTTATGAGTGATAACTCGGAGCTTAAATACAAGCGTATTTTGCTGAAACTGAGCGGAGAAGCGCTTGCGGGAGAAATGGGACAGGGACTTGATTTCCCGACCGTTGAAAACATCTGTAAAAGCATCAAAAAAACCGCTGACGCGGGTGCTGAAATAGGCATTGTTGTCGGAGGCGGCAACTTCTGGAGAGGAAGGGACTGCAAAGGCTCCGACAGAGCGCGCGCCGACCATATCGGTATGCTTGCGACAACAATGAATGCGCTTGCTGTTGCCGATGTTCTCGAAAGAATGGGCTGTACAGTCAGAGTTCAGACCGCGATTACAATGCAGCAGGTTGCCGAACCGTTTATTCTCGGAAAGGCGCTTCGTCACCTTGAAAAGGGAAGAATAGTGATTTTCGGCTGCGGCACGGGAAATCCGTTCTTTTCAACGGACAGCGCGGCGTCGCTGAGAGCCGCCGAGCTTAAAGCTGATATTATCCTCAAAGCAACGATGGTTGACGGAATATACGATAAAGACCCGAAAAAGTATCCTGACGCGGTAAAATTCGATGTGATTACTCATCACGATATTCTTGTAAAGAAGCTCAAGGTTATGGACAGCGCCGCAGCAGCTATATGCACGGAAAATGACATTCCGATAATCGTGTTCAATCTCGACAGACCGGATAATATTTATGACGCTGCGCTTGGAAAGAGCGTCGGTACGCTTGTCGTAAAAAATAAGTAATATAAGGGGGATTTTATTATGAAAGAAATTATTGATAATACAAAACAAAGAATGGAAAAGTGCATAACCGCGCTTCAGAGCGAGCTTGCTTCAATCCGCGCGGGAAGGGCAAACCCCGCTGTTCTCGACAGGATTTTTGTTAATTACTATGGCGCTGAAACGCCCATAAATCAGATGGCGTCGATTTCCGTTGCTGAGGCGAGAATTCTTATCGTTTCGCCGTACGACAAATCTCAGCTTAAAGCTATTGAAAAGGCAATTCAGGCTTCAGAACTCGGAATTAACCCCACAAATGACGGAACTGTTCTGAGAATTGCATTCCCGCAGCTTACCGAGGAGCGCAGAAAAGAACTCTGCAAAACCGTAAGCAAGACCTGCGAGGAAAGCAAGGTTGCAATTAGAAACGTTCGCCGCGACGGTATGGATAAGATTAAGGCGAAGAAAAAGGCAAATGAAATTACTGAGGACGACGTTAAGGAAGCGGAAAAGGATATCCAGAAGGTAACGGATAAGTATATTGAGCAAATAGACAAAATAGGCGAAGAAAAGGATAAGGAAATAATGTCGATTTGATGGATAATATTCAAATTCCTGCTCATATCGGCTTTATTATGGACGGAAACGGGCGCTGGGCAAAAAAACGTCTGCTTCCGCGGACAATGGGTCACTCAAAAGGCGCGGACGTTTTTAAGAACTGCATAGATTGGTGCAAGGAGCTTGGCGTTAAATGCGCGACATTTTATGCGTTTTCGACGGAAAACTGGAGCCGTCCCGATGATGAAATAAAAGGAATAATGAACCTGCTCAGGCGGTATATTAAGGATATAAGAGATACCGTCAAGAATGAAACGCGGGTAATTATTCTGGGAGATATTTCGAGGTTTGACGAAGATATCCGCGAGGAGCTTGTTGAAATACAGGAGCGTTCTCGGGACAACACCGCGTTCATCGTGGGAATTGCGCTGAATTACGGCGGGAGAGCGGAGTTGGTTCGTGCGGCGAAGAGCATTGCCAATGAATGTGTTTCCGGCATGATAAATCCTGATGAAATAAGCGAAGAGCTTATTGAAAAGCACCTTTACACAAGCGAAATGCCTCCGCTTGACTTGATAATCAGACCGAGCGGTGAAAAGCGTTTGTCAAATTTTTTGATTTGGCAGGCGGCATATGCCGAGTTCGTTTTTATGGACGTTCTTTGGCCCGATTTTACAAAAAAAGACTTGGAGAGCGCCATGGCGGAGTATGCGGGAAGAAACCGCAGGTTCGGCGGAATTTGACGTATCTTACCTGAAAGGCTGATTATGCTTAAAAGAATTATTTCGGCGCTGGTTGCAATGGTAATCGGAGTTTCGGCGCTAATTATAGATAAGCTTGCGGTTTATCTTGTATTGATATCTCTTTTCAGCGGAATAGGTACTTTTGAGCTTATTCGCGCAATAAAATGCGATAAGCATAGATTTCTGACCTGTTTTTGCGTGATTTTCGCACTTGCAACGCCGTCGCTTCTTACTTTTGATTTTCTGAAAACTTTTTGGGTTATGGCGTGTCTTGTGTATATAATGATATTGCTTGTTATAATGCTTGCAATGCACAAGAAGATAAAATTTGTCGAAATAGCGGCATGCGGAAGCGCAGGGATTGCAATACCCATTTCGCTAAGCTGTATTATTTTCGTGAGAAATCTCCCGTGGTATGCCGAGGGCGGTTATCTTCCGGGCGTATTTATGCTGGTTTATCTTCTTTTTTGCGCTTGGATTGGGGACTCCGGAGCATATTTTGTCGGTACATTCTTCGGCAAACATAAGCTTTGCCCCTCAATAAGTCCAAAGAAAACGGTTGAAGGGCTGATTGGCGGAATTGTTATGGTCGGAATTGTCGTGACGGCTCAGTGCCTTGTGTATAACCTGATTTTACCGAGCGAAGAAATTTACAAGATGAACTACGCCCTGCTTATTCCCATAGGAATGGTGGCGAGCGTGGCGGGCGTGTTGGGAGATTTGTCGATGTCTGTCATAAAGCGTCAGTATGACGTTAAGGATTTTGGAAATCTGATGCCGGGTCACGGTGGTATTCTCGACCGTTTTGACAGCGTTCTGTTTGTCGCGCCTTTTGTATATGTGGTTTACAGCTTTGTTTCACCGATAATGTAATAAGTTCTCTGTCAGGGGGGAGGAAACAGAAGTTTTCTCCCTTTAGATTTTTAAAGGAGAAAAGATGGAAATTGTACTTTTAGGTTCGACCGGTTCGATTGGCACGCAGACAATTGAAGTTTGCCGTGCGCATAATATCAGGATTAAGGGTCTGTCAGCGCATAAAAATCTTGACCTTTTGGAAAAGCAAGCGCGTGAGTTTTTGCCCGAATATGTCGCTGTTTCAGACGAGAGCAATTATTCTGAAATCAAACGGCGGCTTTCGGATTTGAATACGAAAATTCTTGCCGGAAGCGACGGGCTCTGCGACCTTTCAGCGGTTTCCTGCGATAAGACGGTAAACGCTGTTGTGGGAATGGCGGGATTGCTGCCGACGCTTGCGGCAATCAGCGTTGGAAATAATGTCGCGCTTGCAAATAAAGAAACGCTTGTCGCGGGCGGCGAGATTGTAATGAAAGCGGCTCGCGAGAAAAACGTTGAAATAACGCCTATCGACAGCGAACATTCCGCGATTTATCAATGCCTTCTCGGCGCGGGTGAAAACAAAGTTTCAAAGATTATCCTTACTGCGTCGGGAGGACCGTTTTTCGGCAGGACGCGCGCAGAGCTTGAAAATATCACAAAAGAGCAGGCTCTCAGACACCCGAACTGGAAAATGGGCGAAAAGGTTACGATTGACAGCGCAACTATGATGAATAAAGGACTTGAACTTATCGAGGCGGTCTGGCTTTTCGGCGTAAAACCCGCGCAGATTGAAATTACGGTTCATCGGCAGAGCGTTCTTCATTCCGCTGTCGAGTTTGAGGACGGCGCTATTATCGCTCAACTCGGAAGCGCGGATATGCGTATTCCGATACAGTTCGCGCTGACCGCGCCGAATCGTTTCCCTTGTCCGGCGAAAAAGCTGTCGTTGACGGAAGTCGGTTCGCTTACTTTTGAAAAGCCTGACAAAAAGGTTTTCAGCTGTCTTTCCGCTGCGAAAAAGGCTATTGAAATGGGCGGAAACGCGCCTTGTATAGTAAATTGTGCAAATGAAGCGGCGGTTTCGCTCTTCCTTGAAGAAAAAATCGGTTTTCTTCAGATAGGAGAAATGGTTAACAGCGCGCTTTCCGACGTAGAATATATACATAATCCCGCGCTTTCGGATATTCTTAACACAAGAGCTGCTGCGGAAGAATATGTTTTTTCTGCGGTTTAATGGAGGAAATATGTCGGTAAAAGCAAAAAGATTAATTTCAATTCTCGCGCTAGTTCTCGTTGTGGGAGCGTTTGTTCTGCTTAGATATTTGGCTTATGACGTTTTTATGAACATTTTTCCCATTGTTGTCGCAGTGCTTGTATTTCTGTTGATAATAATGGTTCACGAACTCGGACACTTCGCCGCGGCAAAAGCCTGCGGAATTTATGTAAAGCAGTTTGCGTTCGGAATGGGTCCCGCGCTGTTCAGAAAGCAGGGGAAAGAAACAGAGTATGTTGTCCGCGCGTTTCCCGTGGGAGGATACTGCGCGTTTGAAACGGATATCGAGGATTTTGACGAGGAAAAGGGCGAAATTGTCGAGCCAAATCCCCGCGCGTTCAACAGAAAGCCCGTCTGGCAGAGAATGATTGTACTTGTCTGCGGACCGCTGATGAATCTTATTCTCGGCTTTATCGTTGTGGTGATTTCGCTTTGCACTTCCGAGGCGATAGCCTCCACAACCGTGAGCGAGTTTAGGGAACAGAGCGTGAGCAGTTCTCAGCTTATGGTAAACGATGAAATTCTGAATATAGAGGGACTTCCGATTTATTCTGCGTCGGATATAACCTACAAAATGCAGTCAAGCGACAGAAAAAACGAGGCGGGAAACCTTGTTTTCGATATAACCGTGAGGAGAAACGGCGAAACGGTTTTGCTTAAGGACGTTGAATTTATGACGACTAATCGTCAGGACGGTTCAAGCGGAGTTTACTTTGATTTTTTTGTTTATCGTCTTGAAAAGAACTTCGGAAACGTTGTCAGTATGGGATTTCGCGAGAGCTCCTCAAAGGCGAGAATTATTTTGCTTACGATTGTTGACATAGTTAAGGGAAAATACGGACTGAATGATTTTTCGGGGCCTATCGGCGTTGGCTCTGTAATAACCGAGGCTGTTAAAACGTACACTTTCTCCGATTTTATGAGCGTAATGGCGTTTTTGTCGATAAACGTCGGTGTGTTTAACCTTCTTCCGATACCCGGACTTGACGGAGCAAGACTGATTTTCCTGATTGTCGAGCTTATCCGCAGAAAGCCCGTTAAACAGCAGGTCGAGGGTATGATTCACTTCGCGGGTATGGCTCTTTTGCTGTTGTTTATTATTGTGATTTCATTTAACGATATTTCAAAGCTTTTTGCGAGGTAATTTGATGAAGAAGGTAAAAATCGGAAATTGCGTTTTTGGCGGCGAAAAAATCTATATTCAGTCAATGCTTAACGTTCCCGCAGACGATGTTGAAAACAGCGTTAAGCAGGCTGTTGAGCTTGAAAAAGCAGGCTGTGAGATTATTCGCGCCGCAGTTCCGAGGGTTGAAAACGCGGCGCTTATTGAAGCGCTGAAAAATGCGGTAAACGTGCCGATTGTCGCGGATATTCACTTCGATTACAAGATTGCACTTGCGTGCGTAGAGCGCGGAGTTGACAAAATCCGCATAAACCCCGGAAATATCGGCTCGGAAGATGGCGTAAAAGCTGTTGCGGACGCTTGCAGAGCAAAAAATATTCCGATAAGGATAGGCGTAAATTCGGGTTCTTTGGAAAAAAGGCTTCTTGAAAAGTACGGAAGTCCAACTCCCGAAGCGCTGGTTGAAAGCGCTCTGGAACACGTTAAATTACTGAATAAATTTGATTTTGACGATATTGTAATCAGCATAAAATCGTCAAGCGTAAGGCTTATGATTGCCGCTTACAGGCTGCTTGCGCAGAAAACGGACTATCCTCTTCATCTGGGAGTTACCGAGGCGGGAACCGAAAGAATGGGTATAATCAAGTCCGCCGTTGGAATAGGCTCGCTTTTGTGCGATGGGATAGGCTCGACGATACGCGTTTCGCTCACGGCTGACCCGATTAAAGAGGTTTACGCGGCAAAGGATATACTAAAAGCCTGCGGGCTGTACGAAGGCGCGGAAATCGTTTCCTGTCCGACTTGCGGAAGAACGAAAATCGACCTGATTTCACTTGCGGGCGAAGTGGAAAAGCTGCTTGCCGATGTGAAAAAGCCGATTAAAGTCGCGGTTATGGGCTGCGTGGTAAACGGTCCGGGAGAAGCGCGCGAGGCTGATATAGGAATTGCCGGAGGAAACGGCGAGGGCTTGATTTTCCGAAAGGGGCAAATTCTGAGAAAAGTTCCCGAAAAAATGCTCTTATCCGAGCTGAAAAAAGAAATTGATTTACTTTGAAAGGATAAAATATGTCCGGTACGCTTAAAGAATTGTTTGAGGATATTGATTTTTCAGCGGTAATCGCCGAGGGAAACGTTCTCAAAATCGCCCACAAAAGAGCGAAAAACGAGCTTAATTTTAATGTCGAATTTTCAGAGCTTGTGCCGATGAAAGAGCTTTTTGCGGCTTCCGAAGCAATCTCAAAAAAGCTTGACGCTGAAGCCGCTATTTATCCGAAGTATTATTCCGAGCTTTTTTCGACAAGCTATTTATACGAAATTTTCGAGCTGCTGAAGAAGAAATTTGTCAGCATAAACGGTTATTTTGATAACGCGGTTATCGACGACGATGGACAAACTTTTGAGATTTCGCTTAAAAGCGGCGGTAAGTCAATGCTCCTCGGAATGGGAATTGACAAGAAAATTGAAGCTTATGTAAAGGGAATTTTCGATAAAAATATAAGCGTAATTCTTTCTTCCGACAACGAGCTTGACGTTGAAGAATATGTCAGCCGCGAAGCGCCCGTTGAAAAGGTTTCGGTAACGAGCGAAGCACCGAAGCCTGCAAAACCGAAATACGCTGGCGGCGGTTCACGCGGGAGAAGACCGCAGTTTCTGACCGAACCGGAGGAAACGCTCCTGCCGTTTGAGAACCCCCATTTTGACAATAACGCTAAGCTGTTTTTCGGGAAGGGCAATTTCGACGCGCCCGTGCCGATGTCGGAGCCTTTTTCCGAGCAGGACGCGGCAACGCTCTGGGGTACTGTTTTCAAGACGGAGGACAAGCTGTCGCGCGATAAAAAAACGCTGATTTTCACGGCGTATTTTTCGGATAAAACGTCCTCGCAGATACTTAAAATTATAACCGAGGCGGCGAACGAGGAAGCTGTAAAATCGAATATTTCCGATGGAAAATCAATTATTGTTTCGGGAAAATTCGAGTTCGACCAGTTTACAAAGAGCCTGAATTTCCGTCCGGATTCAATGGCTTCAATAAAGGTTAAGAGCCGCAGCGATAACGCCGAGCAGAAGCGTGTTGAACTGCATATGCATACTAATATGTCGGATATGGACGCTACAACTCCCGCAGGCGAGCTCGTTAAGCAGGCGAACGCGTGGGGACACCGCGCCGTTGCAATAACCGACCACGGCAATCTCCAGAGCTATCCCGAAGCGATGAACACAATTGAAAAGCTTCAAAAAGACGGCTCGGAGATGAAGATGATTTACGGCGTTGAGGCTTATTTCGTCAACGACAGCTCCGCGCTTGTCGCTGGCTGCTGCGATTATTCGGTTGACGACGAAATCATAGTGTTCGACCTCGAAACAACGGGTCTTTCGCCAAAAACCGAAAGAATAACCGAAATCGGAGCTGTTAAGCTGAAAAATCGTGAAATAATTGACCAATTCGGAACTTTTGTCAACCCCGAAATGCCCATTCCCGCGCAGATTACCGAAATTACGGGAATTACCGACGCTATGGTTGAGAATGCGCCCTCCGAAAAGGACGCGCTTGAAGCGTTTATAAAATTCGCGGGAAAAGGCGTTCTTGTCGCGCATAACGCAAACTTTGATACGTCGTTTATCAGAGCCGCTTCGTCAAGACAAAATATCGAATATAAATTTAATTTTGTGGATACCGTGGGCATTTGCAGAGCTGCTTTGCCGCGGCTGAAAAACCACAAGCTAGATACCGTTGCAAAGGAGTATAAGCTCGGCGATTTCAACCACCACCGCGCGGTTGACGACGCGATGATGCTCGCGAAGATTTTTCAGTGCTTGCTTAACGACGCGGAAAAGCTTGGCAGACTTAACAAACTCGGCGACCTCAACGACCTTTTCGGCGGCGTTGACGCGAAAAAACTGCCGACTTATCATATGATAATTCTAGCGCAGAATAAAGTCGGCCTGAAAAATCTTTACAAGCTAATTTCGCTCTCAAACCTTAATTATTTCTACAAAAAACCGAGAATCCCGCTTTCGGAACTCCAGAAGCACCGCGAGGGGTTGATTATCGGTTCGGCGTGCGAAGCGGGAGAACTTTTCAGAGCAATTCTTGACGATAAGCCGCAGGAAGAAGTTGACAAAATCGCCGCAATTTATGATTACTATGAAATTCAGCCTATATGCAACAACAGATTTCTCGTGCGCGAGGGCAGGGTGCCGGACGAAGAAGCGCTCAGATTGCTCAATCAGAAGATTGTAAGGCTTGCCGAAAAGCACGGAAAGCTATGCGTGGCAACCTGCGACGTTCACTTCAAGGACAAGGAGGACGGCATTTTCCGTAAAATATTGCAGGCGGGTCAGGGATATAAGGACGCCGATTATCAAGCTGATTTGTACTTCCGAACAACCGATGAAATGCTTGAAGAATTTTCGTATCTCGGTAAGGAAAAAGCATTTGAGGTTGTTGTAACAAACACGAATAAAATTGCGGATATGATTGACGGCGACATAAGACCCATTCCGAAAGGCACGTTTACTCCGTCAATCGAGGGCGCTGAGCAGGAGCTTCAGGATTTGTGCTGGGGAAGAGCCAACGCTTGGTACAAAGAGGACGGAAAAGAGCTTCCCGAAATCGTTGAAAGCCGCTTAAAAAGAGAGCTTGAGTCTATAATAAAGTACGGTTTCTCGGTGCTTTATATGATTGCGCAGAAGCTTGTTAAATACTCGGAGGATAACGGTTATCTTGTCGGTTCGAGAGGTTCGGTAGGTTCGTCTTTTGTAGCGATAATGTCTGGCATTTCCGAGGTCAATCCGCTCGCGCCGCATTATCGCTGCCCGAAATGCCGCCACAGCGAGTTTGTAACGGACGGTTCGGTAGGTTCGGGATTTGACCTGCCGCCGAAAAACTGTCCGAACTGCGGAATTGATATGATACGCGACGGTCACGATATCCCGTTTGAAACGTTCCTTGGCTTCAAGGGTGATAAAGCGCCCGATATTGACCTTAACTTCTCCGGCGAGGTTCAGGGAAAGGTTCACAGATACACCGAAGAATTGTTCGGTAAAGACCACGTTTTCAAGGCGGGAACAATTTCCGCAGTCAAAGATAAGACCGCGTTTGGCTTTGTAAAAAAATATTGTGACGAACACGGATTTACGTTCAATGACGCGGAAATCGAGCGCCTTACCATCGGCTGTACGGGCGTTAAGAGAACGACTTCCCAGCACCCCGGCGGAATGGTTGTTGTACCGAACGATTACGAGGTTTATGATTTCACTCCCGTTCAGCACCCAGCCGACAAAACCGAGAGCGATATGATAACAACGCACTTCGACTTCCACGCTTTGCACGACACCATACTTAAACTTGATGAACTTGGGCACGATGTTCCTACGCTTTACAAGCACCTTGAGGATATGACGGGAATAAAGATTGCGGACGTTCCGACTTCAGACCCGCTTGTATACAAGCTTTTCGTATCAACCGAGCCGCTTAATCTTCAGGAGGATATCGGCGTTAAAAGCGGCACGTTCGGAATACCCGAATTCGGAACAAGCTTTGCAATGCAGATGCTTCAGGACGCTCAGCCGAAGAATTTTTCGGATCTGCTTCAGATTTCGGGACTTTCACATGGCACGGACGTTTGGCTCGGAAACGCGCAGGATTTAATCAAAAACGGAACCTGCACGATTTCGGACGTTATAGGAACGCGCGACAGCATAATGGTTTACCTTATGCATAAGGGCGTCGAGCCTTCGCTTGCGTTCAAGATAATGGAAATCACCCGTAAGGGCAACGCGAAAAAGCTCTTTAACGAGGACATTTACAAGGCGTTTGAGGAAAATAACGTTCCGGAATGGTACGTCGAGAGCTGTAAGAAAATCAAATATATGTTCCCGAAAGCGCACGCGGCGGCTTATGTAACGGCTGCGGTTAAGCTTGCGTGGTTCAAGATACACAAACCCGCGGAATTTTACGCGGCAACGCTTACAAAGCACACGGATAATCTCGAGCTTGAAACGATTTTACGCGGAAAAGCAGCCGTTAAACAGCGCATTGAGGAAATCAGAAGCAATCAGAAGCCCTCCGCGAAAGAAGAGGACGTTATGGACGTTTTGCTGCTTATTTACGAGATGATGGCGCGCGGAATTGACGTTCTGCCTGTTGACGCAAAGCTGTCAAACGCGGTAACTTACGTTGTTGAGGACGGAAAGCTGAGAATGCCGTTTATGGCGGTTTCCGGCTGCGGAGAAACGGCTGCGCTGAAGCTCAAGGAAGTTATCGACAGCGGCGAAGCTCTGAGTATTGATGAAATTCAGTCTATGAGCGGCGTTAACAGCACGGTTATCGAAAAGCTGAAAGATATGGGCGTTTTCAAGGGATTTCAGCAATCCGCTCAATATACGCTTTTTGATATTTAATCAACATTGTTGATAATTTCTGTTTATTTTGTCGAAAAATACTTCTTTGCTTGACAAATTAATGCTAATGTGATATTATAGTAATATGATAATATAATATCACATTAGCACGCTAAATCAAATGAAAAGAGAGGTAAATATGAGAAGAAACGACTGGCTGACACCCGAAGGAACGCGGGATTTGCTCTTTGAGGAATGTGCCGCAAAGAGATATCTTGAAGATAGAATTACGGGAATATTCGAGAACTACGGCTATTCCGAGGTAATTACTCCGGGAATTGAATTTTATGATGTATTCAACGGAAAGGCGCGTCATTTCGCTCCGGAAACGATGTACAAGCTGGTTGACGGGAAGAACAGGCTTATGGTTCTGCGCCCCGATACGACAATGCCGATTGCAAGGCTTTGCGCGACAAGGCTTCGCGATGAGGAACTTCCGCTTAAACTGTTCTATAACCAGAGCATTTTTATGGTTAATCCAAAGGACAGCGGACGCGACGACGAGTTTGAGCAAAGCGGAATTGAGATTATCGGCGGCGAAAACGAGGACTCCGATTACGAAGCGCTGTTTCTTGCGGCGAAAGCGCTCGGCGAGTGCGACGAGGATTATCGCATCGAAATCGGCGACAGCGGCATTTTCAGCGAGCTTCTTTCTCAGTACAATTATTCCGATGAACAGCAGACAGAGAAGCTTCGCGTGAACATTGTGGACAAGAATTATCCTGCGATTGACGATATGCTTGCCGATGACAAATCTTTTGAAGCGCTGAGAATGCTTCCGAGGCTGTTCGGAGGTTTTGAAGTGTTTGAGGAAGCGAGAAAGTATCTTTTCGGAGAAGCGATTGAAAAGAAGCTTTCGCGGCTTGAAAGGCTGTGTCTGGAGCTTGCGGGGATTATTCCCGAGGAAAAAATCCGCGTTGACCTCGGTCTTGTAAACAAGAAGAATTATTACACGGGAATTATCTTCAAGGGATATGTCGAGGGTTACGGACAGCCGGTTCTTTCGGGAGGAAGATACGATACGCTTATCGGCGAGTTTGGCGGAAGAGAAGCGAAAGCAGTCGGATTTGCCGTAAATATTGAAGCTGCGGCAAAGGTTTATCTGAAAAACAAGGGAAAATCGCTTGCGAAAACGCCCGATGTGCTCGTATTTTCAAACGATAGAATATCGGCGCTTAAACATTGCGAAAAGCTGATATCAAAGGGATTATCCGTCCGAAATTTTAATGGAATTTGTCCGAAATGCGCCGAGAAATTTGCAAAAAAGCACGGAATAAAGCGGCTTGACGTGATAAATGAAAACGGCGAAACCGAAAGCAGGGAGGTGTGACCGTGGAAAAAAAGAAAATCAGAATTGCGCTTACAAAGGGCAGAATTGAGAATAAAGCTGTTGATTTGCTTGAAAAAATAGGCTACGACGTCACAGACCTGCGTGAAAAGGGCAGAAGGCTTATTCTGACGATATCCGACGAGAATATTGAAGTTGTTCTGGCAAAGGCGGCTGACGTTATAACATACGTTGAACACGGCGTATGCGACCTCGGAGTTGTCGGAAAAGACACAATTATGGAGCACGGCGGAAAGTTCTATGAAATTGAGGATTTGGGCTTCGGAAAGTGTAAATTCGCTCTTGCCGTTAAGAAGGGAACCGATTTTTACAGCGGATACGGAGTAAAGACGGTTGCTACTAAATACCCCGAAGTAACGCGTGATTTTTTTGAAAATAAAGGAATTGACGTTGATATCGTAAAAATTGAGGGTTCCGTGGAGCTTGCGCCGCTTGTGGGGCTGTCGGACGGAATTGTCGATATCGTTGAAACGGGAACGACGCTCAAAGAAAACGGTCTTGAGGTTGTCGAGGACGTAGCGCCGGTTTCCGCAAGGCTTATCGCAAATACCGTCAGCATCAAACTTAAACAGGAAAGAATACTTGAAATTGTTAATCTGATTAAGGAGAACTTGTAATGATAAGAATAATCGAAGCGAACGGCGATGAAAAGAAGTTTCTAGAAGAAACCGAAAAGCGCGCGGGAGAAGTCGGCGCGGAAGTTGAAAAGACAGTTAAGGCGATACTTGAAAACGTAAAGAAAAACGGCGATAAAGCAGTTAAGGAGTATACGGCGAAATTCGACTGCCCGAACGCGAAATATTATCGCGTTCCCGACGAGGCAATTCAGGACGCGCTGACAGAAGCCAACGAAAAGTCGCCGGAATTTGTCGAGGCAATGCTAAACGCAGTTGAGAATATCACCGCTTTTCACACAAGACAAAAGCGCGAGGGCTTTTGCGTAACCGAAGAAAACGGCGTTATTATGGGACAGCGCGTTCGCGGTCTTGATAAGGTCGGGCTGTACGTTCCGGGCGGCACGGCGGCTTATCCGTCGTCTGTTCTGATGAACGCAATTCCTGCGAAAATTGCCGGCGTAAAGGAAGTTATTATGGTAACTCCGCCGCTTAAGGACGGCTCGGCGAATAAGGATATTCTCGTTGCCGCGGCGCTTTGCGGCGTTGACAGAATTTATCTCACGGGCGGCGCTCAGGCAATAGCTGCGCTTGCTTACGGAACGGAGGAAATTCCGCGCGTATCCAAGATTGTGGGTCCCGGCAATATCTATGTTACAACGGCGAAAAAGCTTGTTTACGGCAACGTTGATATTGATATGGTTGCGGGACCGAGCGAAATTCTTGTTATCGCGGACAAAACGGCAAATCCCGTTTATCTAGCTGCTGACCTTATGTCGCAGGCTGAACACGACAGGATTGCAAGCGCGATTATGATAACCACAAGCCGTGAAATTGCCGAGAAAACAAAAGCTGAGATTGAACGTCAGGTTCAGAACCTTTCGAGAAAGGAAATTATCGAGGAGTCACTGAAAAATTACGGAGCAATTATCGTTTGCGACAATATGGATTATGCTGTTGAAATCGCGAACAAAATCGCTCCCGAACACCTCGAAGTCTGCGCGGAAAATCCGCTTGAATACATAGGGAAGCTTGATAATGTCGGTTCGCTGTTCCTCGGAAATCACTCTCCCGAGCCGCTCGGCGACTATTACGCGGGACCGAACCACGTTCTTCCGACAGGCGGAACTGCGAGATTTTATTCGCCGCTCGGCGTTGACAGCTTTGTTAAGCGTTCAAGCTACATTTATTACACAAAGGACGCGCTTCTTGACGCGGCGGACGATATTATTCTGATTGCAAAGCGCGAACAGCTCACGGCTCACGCAAATTCCATTGAAGTCAGAAAGTCCGGCGAATAAGGAGAAAAAATGAACAGAGAAGCGAATATTACCAGAAAAACCAAAGAAACCGACATTACCGTGTTGCTGAAGATTGACGGAGGCGAGGTTAAGATAAATACGGGAATAGGCTTTCTCGACCATATGCTGACTGCGCTTGGGGTTCACGGCGGGTTTGGGCTGACGCTCGAAGCCAAGGGCGACCTCTATGTCGACGGCCATCACACGGCGGAAGATGTCGGAATTGTGCTTGGAAAAGCGTTTTGCGAAGCGCTTGGAGATAAGGGCGGAATTGTGCGTTACGGAAGCGCGTTTATTCCTATGGACGAAGCGCTCGGCTTCTGCGCGGTTGATATAAGCGGCAGACCGTTTCTTGTGTTCAACGCGGAGTTTGTGAACGAGAAAATCGGCGAGCTTGACACTTGCCTTATCGAGGAATTTATGCGCGCGTTTGCGTTTAACGCAGGAATTACGCTTCATCTGCGCTGCGAATACGGCAAAAACGACCACCATAAGGCGGAAGCGCTGTTCAAAGCGCTTGCTTACGCGCTTAAAACCGCCGTTAAGCCTAATTCGGGCGAAATTGTATCGACAAAGGGTGTTCTTTAATGCAGGGATATAACCTCGTTGCCGTTTTTTCGGCAGACGGTCAGAAAATGCTTATGTGCAGGCGAATTAAAGACCCTTACAAAGGGCTGAAAAACTTTGTCGGCGGGAAGATTGAGGCGGGCGAAAACGGCGTTGACGCGGCTTATCGCGAGCTTTTTGAGGAAACGGGAATTACGCGGGAGGATATCGCGCTTGTTCATCTTATGGACTTCACATACCCGCTCGACCCGTGTTACGTCGAGGTTTACGCGGGACAGCTTAAACGTGATGTTCCGATAAACGGCGAAGAAAATCCGCTTTTTTGGAGCGGTCTTGACAGTGATTTTTTCGATATGCGGCAATATGCGGGCGAGGGAAATATCGGTCACATAATGGAGCATATAAAGCTGAATTACGACAAAATATTCCTGACGAAAGGGAAGTTTAAATGACTGCAATTATTGATTATGGAGCGGGAAATCTTTTCAGTGTGAAAAACGCGCTTGATTATCTCGGAATTGAGAATACAATTACAAATAAACCCGAAGATTTGCGTTCTGCTGACAGGCTTATACTGCCGGGAGTCGGCGCTTTTCCCGATGCAATGAGAATGTTGAATGAAAGCGGACTTGTCGGTGTAATCAAACAAGAGGCTAAAAAAAAGCCGCTTCTGGGAATTTGCCTCGGTATGCAGATGCTTTTTGAAAAGGGCTTTGAATTTGGGGAAACGGAAGGACTTGGCTTGATAAAGGGCAGCGTAAAACTTATGACGCCAAATAATCTCGCAGTTCCTCATATGGGTTGGAACGAGCTTGAGCTTAACAATCCCTGTAAGCTTCTGGAAAAGGGCGGGGAATACGTCTATTTTGTTCACTCTTATGCGGCTGATTGCCCGAATGAAAACGTATCGGCGTACTGTGATTACGGAATGAAAGTTCCCGCGCTTGTTTTCAGCGGGAACGTTTTCGGAGCGCAGTTTCACCCGGAAAAAAGCGGAGAAGCGGGTCTTGCGATGCTTAAAAGATTTGCTGAAATTTGACTTTATTCGCAAAAGAAAACTTTTACGCAATAAGCAAACAAGAATGAAGAAATAGAAAGGGAATAAGTTATGATAATATTACCCGCAATCGACATAAAGGACGGACAGTGCGTGCGGCTGTACAAGGGCGATTACGCGACCGTTGAGAAAGTCGCGGAAAGCTATATTGATACAGCTCGCGCGTTTGAGAACGCGGGTGCGCAGTGGATACATATGGTTGACCTCGACGGCGCAAAGGACGCTTCACAGCAGAACAAGGAAATTTTTCTTGATGTTGCGCGGAATACGGGGCTGAAAGTCGAGGTCGGCGGGGGAATACGCTTGATTGATACGGTCGAGATGTACCTGAAAAATGGAATATCACGCGTGATAATCGGCTCTGCGGCTGTGAAAAATCCTCAGCTTGTAAGGGACGCGGTAAAGGAGTACGGAAGCAGGATTGCAGTCGGAATTGACGCGAAAAACGGCTTTGTGGCAACGGAAGGCTGGCTTGAAACGTCCGAGGTTCATTTCACCGAGCTTGCGAAAGCAATGTCGAAAGTCGGAGTTGAGTACATTATTTACACGGATATTTCAAAGGACGGCACTCTTTCGGGAGTAAACGCCGAGCAACTCGACGAGATAAACAAGTGCTGCAAGGCGAATATTATCGCAAGCGGCGGCGTTCACACTATCGAGGATATCAAAATCTGCAAAAAGCTCGGTCTTTACGGCACAATCTGCGGAAAATCAATTTACAGCGGCACTCTCGACCTGAAACAGGCGATTGCGGAGGCAAAAAATGACAAATAAGATGATAGGAAAACTTGGCGCAGCAATTGCCGGAATTTCAACATTTGCATTTGCGGCATCTATGATTTATGGATTGTTTGCCGACGGGTTGTTTGCTTGCTGCTTTTCAAGTATTTTCATAGCGCTTGGTTTTATTCTGTTTATGTCGGGAATTTCCGCATTAAACAAAGATGCCGAAAGAAAAGCTGTTAGCTGTGTAAGTCTGATAAGCGCGGCTGTTTACGTCGTTTTTGTCCTAATCGTTTACTTTGCTGAGTGTACAACGATAAATCTACACCCGGAACTCAGCGATGACGTAAGAAAAATCATTGATTACGGCAATACGGGCAGCCTTTTCTTCAATTATGATTTGCTTGGTTATGCTTTTATGGCACTCTCGACGTTTTTTGGCGGGTTTCTTGTTGACAAAACCAAGAAGTGCGGAAAACCGCTTGCAATAATGCTGAAAATACATGGGATATTCTTCCTTTCCTGCTTGTTTGTGCCGATGTTTCCGGTATTTACAGGCGCCTCGGGTGACGCGGCGGTAGGAACTGTACTTCTTGAAATATGGTGCCTTTACTTTATGCCGACTTGCTTTTTCGGGTACAGATATTTAGGAGACAAAGACGATGCTTGATTTTATAGTAATTGCTGTTTTGCTGTTCTGCGCCGCTGTTTTTCTCGTACCTGCGGTGCTGACAGTTGTCGGAGCTGTAAATCGAAAGAAAAAGCTTGCCGTGACCTGCGGCTTAATACTTTTTGTTGAAATTTTGATTGTTGCGGCGTATTTTGTGCTTTTTCCGACTTGTTTCCCATACGTTGACTTGTATATAATAGGAAGTACAAAAGCGGAGATTATTTCCGTTTACGGCGAACCGAATTACAAATTCCGTGAAGAATACGGCTATTTTATCGGGAAAGACAATGGCTTTTTCGGGTTGATGAAGTCGAACAATGACTTTTATTACTACATATATTTTGACGAAAACGGTATTGCCAAATCTGTTGAAAAAGGTATTCAACTCGGTGGCTGACGTCAGATGAAAGGATAAACTATGCTTGCAAAAAGGATAATTCCGTGCCTTGACGTGAGAAACGGAAAGGTTGTTAAGGGCGTTAATTTCGAGGGAATAAAAGACGTAGGCAACCCCGTTGAGCTTGCTGTCGAGTACAACAAGCAGGGCGCGGACGAGCTTGTTTTTTACGATATAACCGCCTCCTGCGAGGGGCGCGGAGTAATGCTTGACGTTGTAAAACGCACGGCTGAACAGGTTTTCGTGCCGCTTTGCGTCGGCGGAGGAATATCGTCAATCGAGGATTTCCGCGATACTCTGAGGGCGGGCGCGGACAAGGTTTCCGTGAACTCGCAGGCTGTTAAAAATCCAAAGCTTATAAGCGACGCGGCTGAGATTTTCGGCTCGCAGTGCGTTGTTGTCGGAATTGACGCAAAGCGAAATGAAAAGGGCGGTTATTCCGTCTTTATAAACGGCGGCAGAGTCGATATGAACCTTGACCTCGGCGATTGGGTTCGCGAAATATCCGAGCGCGGCGCGGGCGAAATTTGCTTAAATTCGATTGACACGGACGGCGTTCGCGGCGGTTTTGACATTGAAATGCTGAATTTTGTCTGCTCAAGAGTGAATATTCCCGTTATTGCAAGCGGCGGCTGCGGCAAAATTGAGCATTTTTCCGAAGTTTTTGAGAAAACAAATTCATCGGCGGCGCTCGCGGCATCTCTTTTCCATTTTAAGGAGATTACGGTCGGCGAAGTCAAGGAATATCTGAAAAAGCACAATATTCCCGTAAGAACGTGACGTGTAAACGCTTACATTGCCAAAAATGCAGTATATTTCAGCAAAAAGCGACTGTTTTTTCATAAAACACTTGAAAAAAACTTTATTTCGTGATAAAATAAGATGTTGAGATTTTTTATTTAAGGAGCATTATGAAAAACAGGATATTATCAATCGTTCTTGCCGTATCAATTTTATCGCTTACAGGCTGCGGGACGACAACCGAAATTAATTCCGAAGAAAGTTCTTCCGGTTCAAGTACAAGCGGTTCGCTGATAAGCAATTCGGGTTCCGGCACGACAGGCGGTTCTTCCTCAAGCGACGGCGGTGATATTATAACGCCTGAGATTTCTTATGGAGAAATCGTCGGTCCCGACGGATTTATTCCCGATTATTCTCAGACTCATTATACCGCAGACGGTTATTATATAGGCAATCACTTTGTTGAAAATGCCAACGAAATTTATAATAACAACGGAATTTACGAGGACGCAAACCGCGACTACATATTTGAGAATAATCTTGTAAAACTCACCGATAAACCGTCTGTTATGTGGTATTCGCCGAAGAAAACTCCCACGGAGTCCTATAATATCGAAAATTCAATCGCTTGGGCAAGAGCGAACTGGGACGTTGGAATTATGCTTTGTGCGCCGTTTATAGCAAAGTGTATGGAAGCGGGCGGGCTTTCCGCAAATTCCACAAGCTCGACCGGTCTTTGCCTTCAGCTTCTCAGCCTTAATCTCGGTTTCGGCGAGTTTTTGCCTATTAACGAGGACCAGACGGTTACGCTGCCCGATTACGCTCGTCCCGGCGACGTTGTGCAGACGTTCTGCCCGTATGAGGGACTTATGCTTCATTCGCTTTTATATGTAGGCGATGATGAAAACGGGCATATGAGAGTAATCTGCCGCAATATGAGAAATAACGGCGAATACGCTTTTCATACCGACGAAGAGTGCTATGACTGCTACACGGACCTCAAAGAAGTTTTTCTTTTCCACTTCTATCAAGAGGGCGACGACCCCTCGAAATTCCCCGAAGCGGTCAAAAGTGACGACAGCGTGCTTCTTTGCAGAAGCAACAGCTGGAAGCTTGATGAAAAATACGACCGCCGGAAAACCGTTGAATACGCGAAAAATCACGTTGAGGACGGAATCGGAGTTTACGGCGCTCAGCACTTGTCGGAATGTCTGACGGCAGGCGGAATTTCCATTTCTTTTCCGAACAATACTTCGCTTCTTTTCCAGCTCCTTTCATCGGGACTTGGCTCTGCTCATTCCGTAAAAATAAACGCTGACAGAACCGTTACGCTTCCGAAATACGCCAAAGAAGGCGACGTTATGTTTATGTGGTGCAAGGAGGAGGGCGGTATCCTTGGCTCGTTTGTTGTCAAGGGTTCGGATGAAAACGGCAGGATGGTTCTGTATGCAAAAGATATGGTCAACGATGAAACAAAGGCTTATCGCGTTGACAAGGAATGCCTTTGCTGCACGGGAGAGCCTACCGAGGTAATTCTTTACTGCTTTAACGATGGAGAATAATATGGATTTGAAGAAATTTTTCAAAAAGGGCGAGCTTATTCCCGCCGTTATTCAAGACGCTGAAAACGGGGAAGTGCTTATGCTCGCGTATATGAACGAGGAAAGCCTTGCAAAGACGCTCGAAACGGGCTACACCTGGTTCTGGAGCCGTTCGAGGCAGGAGCTGTGGAATAAGGGCGCGACTTCGGGTCACCTTCAGAAAGTCGTTGAGATTTACGGCGACTGCGACGACGATACGCTGCTTGTAAAGGTAATTCAGACAGGCGCCGCCTGTCACACGGGAAACAGAACCTGCTTTTTCAATCGGATAAAATGAAATATCGCGAGGTAATTTATGGATTGGAAGCTAATTCTCTGCATTGCTTGTATCTGCATTTGCACCGTCTTTTTTGTTATTCGGACGAAAAAAATCGTGGAATTTGCAGTAAAATGCAGGCGTGAGGGCGTAAAAAAGGTAAAAGTTCGCGTAAATATCGGTGTTTTTTTGTGCGCGGCTCTTACGGCTTGGTTTCTGTGGCTGACGGTAAATTACTTCTGCAAAGCGAATGAAATGCGTGAAGCCGCCGAATATGCCGAATCTAAGATAGGCACGGAATATGTTGATAAATTTATTGAAAAGCAGGAACTGAAAAAGCAAATCAAAATCTACAATCCCGAACAATATTTTCTTGATTTTATCGGAAATGTAAGAGCTTTGTCGGCTGAAGCAGCGGGGTGGGGCGTTTCTTTTCTGATTATGTCGATTGACGGCATACTTACTTTAATCGGATTTATCGAGGTAATCACAAGCAAGGGCTACAGGCACAGCGGAATTAACGATGCGCTTCCGATTTTCGCCGAATACGACCGCCAAAACAGCATTATTATCGTAAAAGTAATGGATTTGTACGGCGTGGAGCAAAAACTGTTCACGTTTAGTGCAAATCCAAAAAATCTTGCCTCGCTCGGTGAATTTATCGAGTGGGAGCCGGAAACACAGGAGGAAATACAATGACAGATTCATTCAAGGAAATGTACGAGGTTATTCAGAACCGCCGCGAAAACCCGCAGGAGGGAAGCTACACCTGCTATCTTTTCGAGAAAGGTCTTGACAAAATCCTCAAAAAGTGCGGCGAGGAATGTACTGAAATGGTTATCGCGGCTAAAAATAAGGACAACGACGAGCTTGCGAATGAAATCAACGACTTGTTTTATCACGTTGCCGTGCTAATGGCGGAGCGCGGTCTTTCCGTTGAGGAGGTTGACGAGATTATGAGCGAAAGAGCGAAAAAAATCGGCAATCTTAAGCAATTCCACACCAGCGACCACAACACATAAGCCCATTTTAACACGAAAATTGAAAAAATTTCCGAAAATTGTTGCTTTTTTCGGACAAGTGTGATATAATAGCTTTGTGGATTTATTCCGAATTTAAATTTAAAGGAGAATTTTTTATGTTGGTTTCAGCAAAGGAAATGCTTAACAAGGCTCGCGACGGCAAATATGCTGTTGGTCAGTTCAACATCAACAACCTTGAGTGGACAAAGTCTATTCTTACGGTTGCAGAGGAACTGAAATCTCCCGTAATTCTCGGTGTTTCCGAAGGCGCAGGCAAGTATATGACAGGCTTCAAGACTATTGTTGGTATGGTTAACGGTATGCTTGAGGAGATGAATATTACCGTTCCTGTTGCGCTTCACCTCGACCATGGTACTTTTGAGGGCGCTCAGAAGTGCATAAGAGCAGGCTTTTCTTCGATAATGTTCGACGGTTCTCACTATCCGATTGCCGAGAATATTGAAAAGACCAAAATTCTCGTAAACGCTTGCGACGTACTCGGCGTTTCAATCGAAGCTGAAGTTGGTTCTATCGGCGGCGAAGAGGACGGAGTTGTTGGAATGGGCGAGTGCGCTGACCCCAAGGAGTGCAAGGCTATCGCAGACCTCGGCGTTACGATGCTTGCGGCAGGTATCGGCAATATTCACGGTAAATATCCCGCAAACTGGCCCGGCCTTTCATTTGAGACGCTTGAAGCTGTTAAGAAGGAAGTCGGCGATATGCCGCTTGTTCTTCACGGCGGCACAGGTATCCCCGCTGATATGATTAAAAAGGCGATTTCTCTCGGCGTTGCTAAAATCAACGTTAATACAGAGTGCCAGCTCTCCTTTGCTGAGGCAACAAGAAAATATATCGAAGAAGGCAAGGACCAGCAGGGTAAGGGCTTTGACCCGAGAAAGCTGCTCGCTCCCGGCGCTGAGGCTATCAAGGCGACCGTTAAGGAGAAGATGGAGCTTTTCGGTTCTGTCGGCAAGGCTTAATATTCAAAAATATGCAAAAGGGCGCTTCGGCGTCCTTTTTTGTATTTTTTGGGCAAAAGCGTTATTAAAAGCACTTGATTTTTAGATAAAAATGTGATATAATATCCTATATATTGTATATAGGAGAATTGCAAATGAATATAGCAGTTGTTGGATTGGGACTTATCGGAGGCTCAATCTGTAAAGCGCTTAAAGCGAATACTTTCCACCACATTATGGGAATAGACTCGGACGAGGAAACGATAAGAAAAGCTCTTGATACAGGCGCAATCGACGAGGAAATAACCGTTGAGAAGCTTGGCGAAGCAAATCTTACTATCGTTGCTCTTTATCCTATGGCGATTGTTGATTTCGTTAAAGAAAACGCCGACAGGTTCAAAAAAGGCTCGATTGTAATGGACATCTGCGGTATAAAGAATTATATTGTGAAAAACTGCACGCCCATTCTTGAAGAAAAAGGAGTTATTTTCATCGGAACTCACCCTATGGCGGGTACGGAACATTCGGGATTTGATTATTCCGACGGCGATTTGTTCAGGAATGCAAGCTTTATAATCACGCCTTCCGAAAACACGCCGCAAATTGCAATCGACCTTGTGTCAACGCTCGGCGCTTGTATGAATTTCGGCAAAGTCGTTGTCGCAACCCCCGAACAGCACGACAGAAATATCGCTTATACGTCGCAGCTTGCGCACGTTGTTTCAAACGCTTATGTAAAAAGTCCGTCGCTGTTTCACGCGGACGGTTTTTCGGCGGGAAGCTTTCTTGATTTGACAAGAGTGGCTTACCTTAATGAAGAAATGTGGTCGGGACTGTTCCTTTGCAATAAAGAGGCGCTTTTGTTTGAGATAAACAACATAATTCACTCCCTCTCAGAATACCGCAACGCGATGGAAAACGACGATATCGCGGCTCTCAAAGAGCTTCTCAAAGTCGGCAGAGAACGCAAGGAAAAAAGTATGGAGTTTTACGGTCAGGAGAGGAAAAAGTAAGGAGCGCTTGGCTTGTCGGACAAGAAAAATCCGCATATCGGGTATATTGTTGCGCTTTGCGGAATTATGTGCGGGTTTGCGCTGGCGCTGATGTTCCTGCTGGGGTTTGTCCCGTTTTTTGAGTATTTCACGCCTGCTGTTGCAGGAATACTAATTTGGGTTATACGAGAGCAGCTTGGGCTGAAATACGGGATTGTAAGCTTCATTGCGGTGGGCTTGCTGTGTATGCTGATTACATCGAATTACGAGGCGGCGCTGATGTTTCTGTTCCTGCTCGGATACTACCCGATTTTGCGCGAGCCGCTCCAGAAAATCAGATTTTTACCGCTGAGATGGCTCGCAAAACTTGGCGTTTACACTGTCGGCGCGGTTGGATGCTATGCGCTGCTGATTAATCTTTTCGGTATGACGCATATTTTCGACGGACTTGGCGATTTCGGAAAATACGCGTCGCTGTTTTTGCTTGGTCTGGGCGCGGTTTCGTTCGTTATTTACGATATTTTTCTCGGTTTATTCAAGCCGTTTTATGAAAGAATATTGCTGCCGAAAATCAAAAAAAGAATGAAATAGGAGAAAATTATGGCTGAAAGAGTTCCCGAACGTTCCGAAATATCCTCTGAATACAAGTGGTCTATCGAGGATATTTACAAGAGCGATGATTTATGGGAGAACGACTATAAAAAGGCGCTGTCCTATGCCGATAAAATTGCTTCATACAAAGGTACTTTTAATGTGAGCGCGGATAAGCTGCTCGGTTATTTTCGTCTGAACGACGAACTTACAGTGCTTTTTGACAAGCTGGTTTATTACGCTTTCTGCCGCCGCGACGAGGACACGCGCGCTGCGGTATATCAGGATATGGCAAATCGTCTTGAGGGGCTTATGGTGGTAATCGGCGGGGCTTCTGCGTTTGTTACGCCGGAACTGCTCTCGCTCAGCGATGAAACGCTGGAAAAATACTACAAGGATTGCCCTGAACTTGGACTTTATCGCCGTGCTCTTGATAAAATAAGGGTTCAGCGAGAACATATTCTCTCGGAAAATGAGGAAAAAATTCTTGCGCTTGCGGGAGAAGTTGTCAATTCTCCCGACAACATCTTTTCAATGTTTAATGACGCCGATTTGAAATTCCCCGACGCAATCGACAAGGACGGAAATTCTCATCAGATTACCCACGAGAGCTTTATTCCGCTTATGAGAAGCGAGGACAGAACTCTCAGAAAGTCTGCTTTCGACGGGCTTTATCACACCTATGAGAGCTTCAAAAACACGTCTGCGGCAATGCTTTCCGGACAGATTAAAGCACTGATTTTCCATGCTCGCGCGAAAAAGTATAATTCCACGCTTGAAGCCGCTCTTTCAAGAAACGAGGTTGATACGGCTGTTTATCACAGGCTTCTTGAAGCGGTTCACGATAATCTCGGGTTGATGCACAGATATGTGAAAATCCGCAAAAAAGCGCTCGGACTTTCCGAACTTCACCCGTATGACCTGTATGTTCCGATTGTAAGCGGCGCTGACGATAAAATAAACTTCGAGCAGGCAAAAGCCGAGGTTTACGAGTCGCTGGCTCCGATGGGCGAGGATTACCGTGCGATTTTCAGAAAGGGAATTGAGGAGCGCTGGATTGACGTTTATGAAAACGAGGGAAAGCGAAGCGGCGGTTATTCTGCGGGCTGCCTTGTTCACCCGTTTGTCCTGCTCAATCACAAGGATACGCTAAACTGCGAATTTACGCTTGCTCACGAAATGGGTCACGCAATTCATTCGTATCTGTCTAACAAAAATCAGCCTGTCGCATACGCCGATTACGTCATTTTTGTTGCGGAAGTCGCTTCAACCTGTAATGAAAGCCTGCTTATGCAGCATCTTCTGAGCAAATCTACGGATAAAAAGCGCCGCGCGTATCTTGTAAACTACTTCCTTGAGCAGTTCCGCACCACTCTTTACCGTCAGGCGATGTTCGCCGAATTTGAGCTGAAGATAAACGAAATGGCTGAGCGTGGAGAAAGTCTTACCGCCGAGAGCCTTTGCGCGCTTTATCACAAGCTGAACGTCGAATATTACGGAGAAGATTTGGTTGTCGATAAAGAGCTTGATATGGAATGGGCGAGAATACCTCATTTTTACAACGATTACTATGTTTATCAGTACGCAACGGGTTTTTCTGCGGCGATTGCGCTTTCGCAGAGAATTTTAACCGAGGGAGAAACTGCAGTGCGCGATTATATCGGTTTCCTGAGCGGAGGCTGCTCAAAAGATCCGATTACTCTGCTGAAAGGCGCGGGCGTTGATATGACGTCAAAATATGCCGTTGAGAATGCGCTCGGTTTGTTTTCAAAGCTTCTTGACGAAATGGAAGAATTGCTTGACAATTAATTAAAGGTGGTGTTTTGGTTGGAATTGGGAGAGTTTGAAACTATCAAAGAATTTTGCCGAGGTTTTGTAAATCCGGTAATCCTGTTTAACAAGAAATGGGAAATTATTTACTGCAATAAGAAAAACTTTCTTGCGCCTGATATGACTTTACAGAAGCTCATAATGTGCAATGAAGAGAAGCTGAAAAGCCATCACAGCGTTCTTATGACGGTAAACGGCAAGCAGTATTGCTCGCGGGTATCTCTGCACGGCGATTTGTATTTATGCGAGCTTTTAACTCTGGAGGACTGGTTCGATTTGGCTGATAAAACCGGCGTTTATGAGAAAATGCTTCCGTTTATCAACAATTTTGAGCATAATATTGCTGTTATGTGGAATTCAATTTCAGGTCTTAGCAGAAAGTTTGAAATCGAGAAACGCTTTGAGGATATCAAGCAGCTTGCGGATATCCGGAGAAGAACAATGTATCTTAATGCGTCGGCGAAGAATTTATTTGAGTTTGCAAATATGTTCTATCCGAAATCAACAATGAAGAAAATTGACGTTTATGCGCTTGTTGAAGGCATTATTAATCGCTGCAATCTTATTCTGGAAGGCTGCTGCCGCAGAATTGAGTTCATCGCCGATAAAAACGATTATTTCATCGGGGCAAACCAGCGACACTGCATAACGGCGCTAATAAACGCATTGCAGAATGCTTTGCTTTATTCTCGCGTCGACAGCTGCCCAATCGTAACGCTGTCGAAATCCGTTTTCACAGACGTTCCGTATGCCGTTCTTCAGGTTACAAACAAATGCGATGTCAGAACCGATGAAAACGGCAACTCGCCCGACCTCAATTTCTCCTGTCAGAGAATAGGCTGCGGAATACCGATAATAAAGCGGTTTACAGAGGAATCAAGCGGCGAGTTTTCAATGGAAGAAAAGAACGGAATTATGACTGTCACCTTGAAGCTACCGATAATTGCTGACGAGAAAATCGGGGAAATGGTTCTTGAGGAGAGCGAATATACTTATTACAACACAGGTATTCCGGATATTGTCGAACTTAAAATGTTTGAAGTTCTTTCATTTTTCAACGGCAATACAGAATAATTATTATCGTTTAATCGTGCAGAGATTTTTTCGTCAAAATGAACAAACGAACGAATACTGTGTGTATTTTGAACGAGTTTTGGATATTCCGACGAAAAAACAAGCGATTAAATGATA
>DPBR01000004.1:3293-11052 GCA_003516865.1 Oscillospiraceae bacterium | reverse complement strand
AATGATAAAGGCGCAAGCCGTTAATTTTGCGGTGTTGGCTAAGAATAACTTAACATAACGGTTTACAAAACATTCAGTTTCTTTTCACACCGTTTTCATATTAGTAAGTTATAATTAAATTGTCGGACGGAAACGTTCGGCGGCAATGTTCATAATTTCCTCACTGTGATTTGTTTGTTATCGGGCGTTCTTGATAAAAATTGAGAACGCCCCATTTTTCAGAATAACCGGGATAATCAGGAGGTTTGGTATGTTAAAAATTCTTGTTGTTGACGATGAGGAGAATATTCGCGAGGTAATCCGCGAATACGCCGAGTTTGAAGGTCATGAGGTTGACGAGGCGTGCGACGGAATGGAAGCTGTCGAAAAGGCAAAGGAAAAAGACTATGACATTATTATTATGGATATAATGATGCCGAGGCTTGACGGTTATCTCGCGTGTAAGGAAATCCGCAAATTCAAGCAAACTCCGGTAATGATGCTTTCTGCGCGCGGTGAGGAGTATGACAAGCTGTTCGGGTTTGAACTGGGAATTGACGATTATGTCGTAAAGCCATTTTCACCCAAAGAGGTTATGGCAAGAGTAAACGCGATTGTAAAGCGAAACGCGGTTTCAGCTTC
Organism: Oscillospiraceae bacterium; assembly: GCA_003516865.1. Classification (GTDB taxonomy): domain Bacteria; phylum Bacillota; class Clostridia; order Oscillospirales; family Ruminococcaceae; genus CAG-115. The sequence goes on along the minus strand of DPBR01000004.1, from coordinate 10,431 downwards.
TGCATCTTCCGCGCCTTCGGATATCGAAAGATTTGAGGGTCTGGAAATCAATTTTGTTTCGAGGGACGTCTTTATTGACGGGGAAAAGGCAAATCTTACTCCCAAGGAATACGACCTTTTGTTTTATCTTGTCAGGAACAAGAATATCGCGCTTACGAGAAATAAACTCCTTGAAGAGGTCTGGGGATACGACTTTTTCGGCGACGACAGAACGATTGATACGCACATAAAGATGCTAAGGAATAATCTCGGTCCGTACCGCAAGTTTATTGTAACGCTTCGCGGTCTGGGATATAAATTCGAGGCGTGAGATGAGTTTTTTACGCAGTATTAAGGTTCGCGTCTGGCTGCGATTTGAAATGGTTGTCGTGGCAATGCTTGCATTTACCTACGTTTTTCTGATTGCGCTGTTTCCAAGCTTTTACAGTTGGATGAAAACCTATGAAATTGAAGAAACTTTTGTGAAAATCCGTTCAAACTGGACAAATGAAAACATTGTTCAGATAATAAACGAGCAAGCTGCCGAGAAAAAGATGTATATTGAAATTAATTTGCCGAAGTCGAACTACTCATATTCGGCAAATAAGCTCGGCGGAAGCCTTTCGCTTGCGGTTCTGGCAAAGGGCGGATTTATCAAAAGCATCAACGAGTCGAAAAATGGCAAGATTTACAAGAATTTCCGCGACGACCAAGAGGATAACTCGGTTTTGATGATGGGAAGCTACATCGGAAACGACCGAAACAACCCGGAGGCTTATGTTTTTATATGCAATTATCTAGAACCGATTGGAACGACAGTAAGCATTTTCGTTCGGCAATTCTTTATTGTCGGGATAATAATGATGATTTTAACGGTGTTTATGTCGGCGTTTTTCTCGACGAAAATATCCGAGCCGATTATCAGAATAAACAACTCTGCAAAATCGCTTCCGCAGGGAAAATTTGACGCCAAAATCGAAAAAAATGATTTTGACGAGATAAAACAGCTTTCCGCAACGCTTTCTTCCGCGTCAAAGGAGATTGCAAAGTCCGATGACCTTCGCCGTGAGCTTATGGCGAACATTTCGCACGACCTGAGAACGCCGTTAACTATGATAAAAGCGTATGCGGAGATGATAAGGGATTTGTCCGGCGATAATCCCGAAAAGCGTGAACGTCACCTCAAGGTTATAATTGACGAAACGGACAGACTATCATCGTTAGTAACGGATATTCTCGACCTTTCAAAGCTTCAGGCGGGCGTTACGGAGCTTCATATGGAAATGTTCAATTTCTCCGAGCGCCTTTCATCGGTTACGTCAAGATTTGATATTATCAAGGAAAATCAGGGAATTTCAATTGATTTGGAAGCGCAGGACGATATTCTGCTGTTTGCGGATAAAACGAAAATCGAGCAGGTTGTGTATAATCTGATAAACAACGCTGTGATTTACGCAGGCGATGATAATAAGGTTATCGTGCGGCTGTACAGGACAAACGGCGGTAAAATTCGTTTTGAGGTCGAGGACCACGGCGAAGGAATTTCCGCGGAAAATCTGCCTTATATCTGGGACAGATACTATAAAGTAAGTGAACGCGCCACAACTCATAAACGCGCAAAAATGGGTAGCGGAATAGGTTTGTCGATTGTAAAAAGCGTTCTCGAACAGCACGGATTTGCGTTTGGAGCTGAAAGCAATCTCGGCAAAGGCAGCAAATTTTGGTTTGAAGCTCCGGAATATTCCGAAGCCGTTCAAGATGAGCCAAAACCTAAGCACAAACACGAATTTAAGCTGAACAAAAGACAAGATAACAAATAAAATTACAATCAGCCGTGTGATTTTGCGCGGCTGATTGTATTTAGATTATATTAAAGTCAACACGGCAGAATGAGTTTCGCTGTGACGAGCGTTGAATTGAATATAATTATTTGCGCTATACTTGACGTTCTTTTCGTTTTGATGTATAATAATACTGTAAATAATCAAATAGGGGATTATCAGAAAAATAGCATTAATTGCGTAAAATAGAAATTTTACGCAATTGAAAGGGGCGAAAGCGCGTATTATGATGAATATTAAAGATTATGACAACTTGCCGCAGTCAATCCGTGATTTTATCTATTATGAGCAGATTGTTAAGGCTCGTTCCGAGCTTACCGCGAAAAACTATTACAACGACCTGCGCGTTTTCTTCAGGTTTTATAAGATACGCGTTAAAAATTATCCCGAAGAAGATTTCTCAAAAATCGATATTTCCGATATCACCGATGAAGATATCCGGTCTGTTGATTTGACTCTTGTGCAGGAATTTCTTGTATATATGAAAACAAAGATGTCAAACGGACAGAAAGCGCGTTATCGAAAGGCTGTTACTCTCAGGCAGTTTTACAAGTTTCTTACCAACAACAAGAATATGTTTGAAGTGAGTCCGCTTGCTAATTTGGAGCTTCCAAGTCCCAAAGCAGCTTTGCCGAAATATCTTTCGCTTGAGCAGTCGCTTGAGTTGCTTGTAAACGTTAACACAAGTGATACAAAGCGCGATTACTGCATAATAACGTTCTTTTTGAACTGTGGTCTGCGTTTATCAGAACTTGTTGGAATAAATATATGCGATATTCACACTTTTAAAGACGAAAACGGAAAAACGATTTATTCGCTTAAAGTTCTCGGAAAAGGCAGCAAAGAACGCATTGTTTTCCTCAACGAAGCGTGTATTAACGCCTACAAAAGCTATGTTGCTCCCGATGTTACAGACAGCGAGGAGCGCGCCGCTGCGGGATTGCGCGATATGACAGCGCCAACGGACGCTCTTTTTTTGAGCAAGCGGCGCACCAGAATATCAAACAGGCGCGTTCAGCAGGTTGTTGAAGAATGTCTTAAAGCTTGCGGACTTGGTAATATGGGGCTTTCCGTGCATAAATTACGTCATACTGCGGCAACTCTTATGTATCAGAATGGCGTTGACGTGCGCGTGCTTAAAGATGTTCTCGGTCACGAAAACCTCAACACAACGCAGATTTATACTCACGTTTCCAATGCGCAAATTCAGAATGCGGCAAATCTTAATCCTTTATCGAATGTTAAACCGAAAGAATGAGATATGACGGCTGAATTTAACTCAGCCGTTTCTTTTTTCACTTGACATTTTAGTCGAATTAATGTACAATAAGTATAGTATTTTTCGGGAGGAAATTATGGAAAAAGTAAAGGTAAATGCGAGTACAAGTTATGAAATTCTGATTGACAAGGGAATCCTTGACAATTCGGGTGAATATATATCATCGGTGATGAAATCAAAGAAAGTATGCGTTGTAACCGACGACAACGTTGACAGAATTTATGGAAAAAGGTTCATTGAGTCGCTTGAAAAGGCGGGTTTTACGGCGAAAAAGATTGTTTTTCCTCACGGAGAAGCGTCCAAAAATCACTCCACGCTGCTCGCTATATACGAATTTCTCGCGGAAAACGGTTTCACGCGTTCCGACTTTATTGCGGCGCTTGGCGGCGGCGTGGTCGGAGATACGGCGGGATATGCGGCGGCTACTTATATGCGCGGAATTGATTTTGTGCAGATACCCACAACCGTTGTAAGCCAATCGGACAGCTCTGTCGGCGGTAAAACCGCGGTTAATATCAGCGCAGGAAAAAATCTAGTCGGCGCTTTTCACCAGCCGAGGCTTGTTATCTGCGATACGGATACGCTTAAAACGCTCACTCCCGATTTTTTCTCGGACGGAATGGCCGAGGTTATCAAGCACGGAATGATTAAGTCGCCTGAGCTTTTCAATATACTCGCAAACAAGGATATTTCGGAGAATATGGTTGATATAATGAAGCGCAACGTTTCGATTAAGGGTAAAGTCGTTGAAGCGGACGAGCGCGAAAAAGGCGAAAGAATGCTTCTGAATTTCGGTCACACGCTTGCTCACGCGCTTGAAAAGTATTACAATTACACGGGAATTGCCCACGGACACGCCGTTGCGGTCGGAATGAGCGTTTTCACGCATATCGCGGAGCGCCGCGGAATGTGCAGAAAAGGCGTTGCTGACGAGCTGGACAAGCTTCTGATAAAATGCGGACTGCCGACAACTGATAGTGCGCCGCTCGATAAGCTTTTCGAGCTTTCGCTTCACGATAAAAAACACCTTTCAAACGGTATGAACATCGTAATTTGCACGGATATCGGCAAAAGCGAGGTTGTCAGAATGTCCGTTGACGAATACAAGAACTTTTTGGAGAGCTGATTATGGATATAAAAATAACTCCCGCTCTTTTGTCGGGAAAGGTTTCTGTTCCGCCGTCAAAAAGCGTCGCTCATCGAATGATAATCGCGGCGGCTTTGGCTGACGGCACTTCGACAATTTCAAACCTCTGCCCTTCCGTTGATATTACGGCGACAATGGACTGTATGAGAGCGCTTGGAGCGAAGATTTCGTTCAGCGGCGATACTGCGGTGATTGAAGGGATAAAGAAAGTTCCCGAAAAAGCCGAGCTGAATTGTCATGAATCGGGTTCAACGCTCAGATTTCTGATACCCGTTGCTTGCGCGCTCGGAGTTAAAGCAGGGTTTATCGGCAGCGGAAAGCTTCCTCAGCGTCCTCTGACAACATTGCTAAACGAGCTTCCAAAGCACGGTATAAGCTTTGTTTTGCCTAATAACGGAGAAAATCTGCCTTTGCGGGTTAACGGGAAACTGGTTAGCGGACGATTTGAAATGGACGGAGGAGTTTCTTCGCAGTTTATAACGGGGTTGCTTTTTGCGCTGCCGCTTCTTGACGGCGACAGCAAAATTGTTCTCACCTCTCCCCTGCAATCGAAACCATACGTTGACATTACAATAGGCGTTTTGCGGGATTTTGGCTGCGAGATTTGCGAAACCGAAGCCGGTTACTCCGTCAAGGGAAATCAGCGTTTTATGCCGTTTTCCGGCGCTGTTGAGGGAGATTTTTCACAGGCTGCGTTCTTTTACGCTGCAAACACGCTTGGTTCGTCAATTGAAATAGGCGGTCTTAACGAAAATTCGCTTCAGGGCGACAAAAAGATTGCTGAGATATGCAAAAATGTTACATCAAACGGAAAGGCGTTTGAGCTTGATTGCTCGGATATTCCTGACCTTGTGCCGATTTTGTCGGTACTCGGTTGTTTTTGCCGCGGAAAAAGCCGTATAACAAACGCCGCACGGTTAAGAATAAAAGAATGTGACCGTCTTGCAGCGATGGAGGACTGCCTGAATAAAATCGGTGGGAAAATCAAAGTGCTGCCCGATGGACTTGAAATCGAAGGCGTAGGCTCTCTGAAAGGCGGAGAAGTCGATTGCTTCAACGACCACAGAATTGCAATGTCAATGGCGATTGCAGCGACAAAATGCGAAAATCCGCTGATTTTGCGCGGCGCGGAATGTGTTTCAAAGTCATTCCCGAATTTCTTCGAGGTATATTCGGCGCTCGGAGGAAAATTTGAAGAAAATTGATTTACAGGAGTAAGATATGTCATCTTGTTATAACGGCGGAGTAAAATTCTCAATATTTGGAGAAAGTCACGGGAAAGGAATAGGCGTTGTTCTTGACAATCTTCCCGCGGGCGAAGAAATAGACTTGGATAAAATCGGCGAGTTTATGGCGCGCCGCGCTCCGAAAAAGGACGGCACGTCTACCCTGCGCAATGAAAAGGATATTCCGGAAATTCTTTCGGGAATGTACAACGGAAAAACAACCGGAACGCCGCTTGCAGCAGTGATTTACAACTCCGACCAGCACTCCGGAGATTACGGAAATATCGCTCATACGGCGCGCCCAGCGCACGCCGATTACACGGGATATCTGCGCTATGACGGTGCAAACGACCCTCGCGGCGGAGGACACTTTTCCGGTAGATTAACCGCGCCGCTTTGCTTTGCGGGAGCGGTCTGCGCGCAAATTCTCGAACACCGCGGAATAACCGTCGGCGCTCACATAAAGTCAATCAAAAATATCACGGACGAGAGCTTCGACCCCGTAAATATCACAGAAATGCAGCTTAATGCAGTAAAAAAGCGCTCTTTTCCCGTGATTTCCGACAACGCCGAGGATAAAATGCGCGATTTAATCAACGCCGCAAGAGAAAATCTTGACAGCGTTGGCGGCGTTATCGAGTGCGCTGCGGTTGGATTTCCCGCGGGAATAGGCTCGCCGATGCTTGATGGGCTTGAAAATATCATCTCACAGCTTGTTTTTGCAATTCCCGCCGTCAAGGGCATTGAATTTGGCAACGGTTTTGAATGCACGGAGCTTTTCGGCAGCGAAAATAACGATGAATTTTGCATTGTTGACAACAAAATTGTTACGCGCACAAACAACCACGGCGGTATTCTCGGCGGGATAAGCTCCGGTATGCCGATTATTTTCAGAGTCGCGTTCAAGCCTACTCCGTCGATTTCCCGACCCCAGAACACGGTAGATTTTAAGGAAAACCGCGAAACAGAGCTTGTTATAAAAGGCAGGCACGACCCGTGCGTTGTTCCGAGAGCGGTTCCCTGCGTTGAAGCGGCGATGAGCGTTGCTTTGCTGTCCGCGATTATTGAAAACCCTAAAATCTGAAAGGAGATTGCTTTGGATACACCGAGAATACGCGTTTCTGAAATCGACGATATCTGCGTGTTGATTTGTCATCTGATTTACTCGCTTGGCTGTCCTTTGTCGAAAGACGAACTTATTGAAATTACGTCGTTTGAGGACGCTGTAAACTACTTTAATCTCTCTGCCGCGCTCGAAAAGTCGTCGGGGCATCTATTGAATGTGACCGATATTGACGGCGAATTATTCTATTCAAATACGCCGATGGGAATAAAAGCGGCAAAAGACCTTGTAGCCGAGCTTCCTTTGTCGGTTCGCGACAAGATGTTCAAGGAAGCTGTTCGCGTTTATACCCGCGACGCTATGAAGAAAAACAGCTCTTTTCTCGCCGTTCGCTATATCACAAATCCCGATGGAACCTGCACGCTCGGTGTTACGGTTATGGACGAAGTTACGGCAAAGCAGAAATATTACATAGAAATCGCAGCCGAAAACTCCGAAAGAGCCGATTTCATCAAAAATAAAATAAAACAGGACCCAAAAGCGTTCAAGCGCTACATTGACGACTATTTTGAATAACAAATACGGCAGCTCTTCCGAACTGCC
>DPBR01000004.1:2532-3101 GCA_003516865.1 Oscillospiraceae bacterium | reverse complement strand
CCGAACTGCCGCTTTTTTATTTGTCATTGTTTATCATTGCTTCGGTAAGCTCCGCCGCATATTTGCAAAGCATAGGACATGGGCGTTTTTGATAATATTCGGGAGTGCGCGCTTCGGGCTGAGCGGATATTTCAGGCTTCTCAAGACCTAAAAGCTCCTTGCAGATTATGCTTCCGTTATCCTCGCGGAATTTCTCAGCGGCGCTGCGGATTAACTCGTAAAGCGCCCTTTTCTCGGAATTAGCTTTCGGGTCGGAATAGCCGTAGACTTGGCTCAGAACCATAACAAGTCCCGAAAAACAGCCGCAGACTTCTCTCATTCTGCCCATTCCCCCGCCAAAACCGCTTGAAATCTTCGCGAGAACGTCCTTTTCCACTCCGAATATATCCGAAAATGCCAAAACAACCGACTGCGAGCAGTTATACCCGCTTACGAAATAATCGTATGCAGCTTCTCCCCTGCTCATTTGCAGAACTCCTCAACGGCGTCCGCAATCGGGTCGGCAGCTTCCGTTTCCATAAGCTCCAACATTCCGCTGTCAACGAGTTTTGCGGTTTCAGGTTCAATAG
>DPBR01000004.1:2032-2257 GCA_003516865.1 Oscillospiraceae bacterium | reverse complement strand
TTTTGCGGTTTCAGGTTCAATAGGAAGCTTTGCGAGAACCTTGAGATTGAATTTCTTCGCGGTTTCGTCAATATGGCTTTCGCCGAAAACATTAATGTGCTTGCCGCAGTCGGGACAAACCGCATAGCTCATATTCTCGACAAGACCGATTATCGGAACGTTCATCATTTCCGCCATTTTAAGCGCTTTTCCGACAATCATCGAAACAAGCTCCTGCGGAGATGT
>DPBR01000004.1:1359-1761 GCA_003516865.1 Oscillospiraceae bacterium | reverse complement strand
GTCCAGAACTGCTTTACAGTACCAGCGATAATCGGACCTCTCCAGACAACCGGAGCGGTTTCGTCGGGAAGAAGGAGATTAACGCTCATAACCTTAATTCCCTTCTTCGTTTTAACGGGATAAATCGCGTTTTGGTCGCCTGTCGCCTTGTCTTTGATACCGAAAGCCTTCGGCACGGACGGACCTGTGATATCCGCGTCAAGAACGGCTGTGTTAAAGCCGCGTCTGTTCATCAGAACAGCGGTCATACAAGTTACAAGCGACTTCCCTACGCCGCCCTTTCCGCTAACAATTCCGATAACCTTTTTAATGTTCGACAGCTCGTGCGGCTTTTCAATAAAGCTCTTCGGGTCACGCTCGGAACAGGTTTCCGAACAGCTCGAACAATCGTGTGTACATTCG
>DPBR01000004.1:394-1156 GCA_003516865.1 Oscillospiraceae bacterium | reverse complement strand
TCGTGTGTACATTCGCTCATTTTTTTCTTCCTTTCGGTTAATGTATATTTTGGAACCTCTAAAATACGCAGTTTCACTCAAACAAGTTTTTTAGAGGTGACCTTTACATAAAATCTTACATCGTTCTGAAAAATATCAGAGAACGCTCGTCTTTTATGTAATTATCTTCTTCAAGAGCCGTGTATTTCTCTAAATCATAAACTTTTGCCGAGAAAATTATTTTTGCAGAAAGCATTTGCTCAGCCCATTGCCTGATTGCTTGAATGAGAACAGTACCGACTCCTTTTTCACGGTAAAAATCACTCAGAGCCAGATTAACGATTTCGATATAACGCGGTTCGGAAAGGCTAATTATTTCTCTTGCATAAACATATCCCGCAAGGTGCTGAGAATTAATTGCAACGAATACTTTAGACGTTCCGTCCGCCAGAATTTCTCCCAGAGCGGCTGTTGTTTCTTCAAGAGAAAGCGCGCTTCTTCCGTGCTTTTTGTTATAATTGAAAATTCCTTCCGCGTCGTTTATCACGGCAGGTCTTACCGTAAAACTAAACATACTTATCTCCGTATTTCGTCTGCAAAGCTTTTGCCGTTTACGCTGCCGGTTATGTTCAGAAGTTCGAGAACCGTCGCAGCAATATCGCAAAATCCCGTTTTTGTGCCGAGATTTAACGGTTTAATCTCATTTCCGTAAACCATTACGGGAATATACTCCCGCGTGTGGTCCGTGCCGCTGTGGCAAGGGTCGCAGCCGTGGTCCGCCGT
>DPBR01000004.1:0-155 GCA_003516865.1 Oscillospiraceae bacterium | reverse complement strand
GGGTCGCAGCCGTGGTCCGCCGTAATAATAAGCACATCGTCCGAGCGCATTTTTGCCATAAAACCGCCAAGCCAAGCGTCAAATTCATTCAGCGCCTGCGCGTAGCCAACTGCATTTCGGCGGTGACCGTAAAGCATATCAAAATCAACAAGATT
>DPBR01000066.1:1431-2869 GCA_003516865.1 Oscillospiraceae bacterium | reverse complement strand
TTTGCACGGCTTCGCCGTGAGTCGTCGCTTCGCTCCAGTCGCTCCCGCGGGGCTTAGAACCTTTTTCTGAAGAAAAAGGTTCTAAGAACTCCAAAAAGACTTTACTCCTTGGCAAAATCACAAGTTTTACCGCGAAGCGTAAACATCACACATTATGCACCGCGTCTGCCATTTCTTTAACGTAATCGTAAATCTTCGGCGCGGCGTTTTCGCCGTATTCCGCGACAAGCTTCACAATCGCCGAACCCACGATAACCCCGTCCGCAATCTTTGCCATTTGCTCCGCCTGCGCGGGGGTTGACACGCCGAAGCCAATCGCGGCGGGCGTTTTCGCGTACTTCCGCACGCTCTCCATTATTGAGGAAAGGTCGGTTTTAATCTCGCTGCGAACTCCCGTAACGCCCATTGAGCTTACGATGTACAAAAATCCCTCGGCGCTCTCGGAGATTGACTTTATGCGCTCCTCGCTTGTCGGCGCAATCATTGAAATTACCGCAACGCCGTGCGCTTTCGCATAGCCGTCCGCTTCAGCCTTCTCCTCGAACGGCAGGTCGGGACAAATCAGCCCGTCAATCCCGATTTCCGCGCATTTCTTGAAAAATCTGTCGTAACCGTACCTGAAAACGGGGTTTAGATAAGTCATAAACACAAGCGGAATGTCGGTTTCACGGCGAACCTTCTCGGCGAGTTCAAACGCGCGGTCGGTTGTCATACCCGCGTTAAGCGCGCGCAAATCAGCCGCCTGAATAACAACGCCCTCGGCAATCGGGTCGGAGAACGGTATTCCAATCTCAATCAAATCCGCGCCCGCACGAACGGCAGCCATAATGTTCTCAAACGACGCGTCGAACGTGGGGTCGCCCGCCGTGAGAAAGCCGATAAACGCCTTTTTGTTCATAAACGCACTTTCAATTCTGTTCATCACGTTTCCTCCTTATTCGTGCAGGTCAATTCCGCGATAGCGCGCGATTGCCGCAACGTCCTTGTCGCCTCTGCCCGAAAGGCAGCAGATTATGATATCGTCCTTTTTCATTTCGGGAGCAATCTTCATCATGTGAGCAACCGCGTGGGCGCTCTCGATAGCGCAGATAATGCCCTCTGTTCTCGCGATATATTCAAATGCCGCGACAGCCTCGTCGTCGGTTACGGGAACATACTCCGCTCTGCCTATCGAGTGCAGATAAGCGTGTTCGGGGCCTATTCCGGGGTAGTCAAGACCCGCGGAAATCGAGTATACGGGCGCAATCTGACCGTATTCGTTCTGACAGAAAAGCGACTTCATTCCGTGGAACACGCCGAGGCTGCCCGTTGCGATTGTAGCGGCTGTTTCGCCCGTGTGAACGCCGCGTCCTGCCGCTTCGCAGCCGATTAAGCGGACGTCCTTGTCGCCTACGAAATTGTAGAACATACCCATAGCGTTCGAGCCGCCGCCGACGCA
>DPBR01000066.1:974-1212 GCA_003516865.1 Oscillospiraceae bacterium | reverse complement strand
ACGCCATAACCGCCGTCGGAAGCTTACCCTCAAGTTCGAGAATTTGCTCGCGGGCTTCGCGCGAAATAACGCTCTGGAAATCGCGGACCATCATCGGGAACGGGTGCGGACCCATAACCGAGCCGAGAACGTAAAGCGTGTCGTCAACGCGCCCCGACCAATCGCGCATAGCCTCGTTAACCGCGTCCTTGAGCGTCATCGTGCCTGTTGTGACGGGGTGAACCTTTGCTCCGAGAAG
>DPBR01000066.1:531-702 GCA_003516865.1 Oscillospiraceae bacterium | reverse complement strand
AAAAATCTCGCATTCGAGGTCCATAAGCGCCGCCGCGGTTGCCGCCGCAACGCCGTGCTGACCCGCGCCGGTTTCCGCGATAATGCGCTTTTTGCCCATTTTTTTCGCAAGCAGGCATTGACCGAGAACGTTGTTTATTTTGTGAGAACCGGTGTGGTTCAAATCCTCGCG
>DPBR01000066.1:0-328 GCA_003516865.1 Oscillospiraceae bacterium | reverse complement strand
CCGGTGTGGTTCAAATCCTCGCGCTTGAAGTAAATTTTCGCGCCGCCCAGCTCGCGCGTCATTTTCTCCGCGAAATAGAGCAGGGATGGTCTGTTCGCATACTCGCGGTTGAGCTTGTCGAGTTCCGCGATAAAATCGGGGTCTTTCGAGTAATGCTCGTAGGCTTCTTCCAGTTTATGGATTTCGTGCATCAGCGTTTCGGGAACGTATTGACCGCCGAATTCTCCGTATCTTCCGTTGTTCATTTTTAACTCCTTTGTGCGTTGTGATTTGCGGAAAATTCCGCGTTTATTCAAATTACTTTACCGTGAAAACTATTCTTGATAAT
>DPBR01000086.1:12819-24945 GCA_003516865.1 Oscillospiraceae bacterium | reverse complement strand
CGGAGCAGTCAAACGGTAAAATCTGGAACAAAGCGGTCTATCGCGGACTAGTCAAACGGAACCGTGGGCGAAAAAGCGTGCAAATCGCGAACTTTTCTTTGACTGTGGCGGAGCAGTCAAACGGTACAACTCGTCAAAACCCCGCCCTATTCGCCAAGCAAGCATACGGTAAAACTCTGAGGGGAACGCTCCCGAAAATTTCCCGCTAAAGAATTTTCGGGAGCGTTCCCCGCGATTTTGGCGGCTCGATGCCGCCAAAATCGCTCCCCGAAGGGCAATCGCGGAGCAGTCAAACGGTAAAATCCGGAACAAAGCGGTCTATCGCGGACTGGTCAAACGGAAAGCGTGGGCGAAAAAGCGTGCAAATCGCGAACCCGCCTTTGACTGTGGCGAAGCTGTGCAAATACGCACATAACTATTGACATTTTTGCGGAAAAGTGGTAAAATAAATAATGTATAAAATGAAGCGAGAAGAATCGAGCTTAGTAAGGGTTCGGGTTCCCGCTCCCCGGTAAAAAGGAAGGTTACTGCTATGGATATCAGAATTGAAAAGACAACCGCGCCCAAGGCGAAACCTGCGGACGAGAGCAAACTTGGATTTGGTCATATATTCACGGACCATATGTTTATGATGGATTATGACGCGGGACAGGGCTGGCACGACGCAAGGATTGTGCCTTACGGAAACATTGAGCTTTCGCCTGCCGCGATGGTGCTTCATTACGGGCAGGAAATATTCGAGGGAATGAAGGCGTACAGGACGGCGGACGGTTCGATACAGTTTTTCCGTCCGGAGGAGAATTTCAAGAGATTGAATTTGTCGGCTGAGCGACTTGTAATTCCGCAGATACCCGTTGAGGACGCTTTGCAGGCGCTTCACACGCTTGTTGAGGTTGATAAGGATTGGGTTCCCCACACGGACGGCGCTTCTCTTTACATAAGACCGTTCGTATTTGCGGCAGATCCGTTCCTCGGAGTACGTCCGGGCGAGAAATATTACTTTATGATAATCTGCAGCCCGTCGGGAGCGTACTATTCCACGGGACTGGAGCCTGTTTCAATTTACGTTGAAACGAAGTATGTCCGCGCGGTACGCGGAGGTATGGGTTTCACCAAAACGGGCGGAAATTACGCGGCTTCGCTTCATTCACAGGACGACGCGCATAAGATAAATTATTCTCAGGTACTCTGGCTTGACGGAATTGAGCAGAAGTACATTGAGGAAGTCGGTTCGATGAACATAATGTTCGTGATTGACGGCGAGGTAGTAACGCCGCAGCTTCAGGGTTCCGTTCTGGGCGGAATTACGAGGAAGTCTGTTTTGGAGCTTTGCCGCAAGTGGGGACTTAAAACGTCCGAGCGCAGGATATCCATTCAGGAGCTTTCCGACGCATATGACGCAGGAAAGCTTGAAGAGGTATTCGGCACAGGCACGGCGGCGGTTGTATCGCCCGTAGGACACCTTCGTTGGGGCGATAAGGTAATGGAAATCGGCAACAACAAGATAGGCGCGCTTACTCAGCGTCTTTACGATACGCTTACGGGAATGCAGTACGGAAAGCTTCCCGACGATATGGGCTGGATAGAGAAGCTTTAAGGAGAGTTATGGCGAAAAGGGCGGTTAGGATTATAGCGGCGCTGATTTTGCCGATAATACTGTTATGCGGGTGCGCAGCGGAAGAGAAGCGGCTGAGCGCCAAGGAATACAGAACCGCGATAGAAAGCGCGTGGGACAAATACATTAATTCGATGCTTGACCTGATTGAGATAACACCCCTCACGGTTGATGAAGCGGCGGTGAGCGAATTTGCGAAAAACGCTGAAAAGGCGCAGCCTGCGCTGAAAATGCGCGAGCAGTCCTTGAAGGAATTTTCGGAAATTAATCCTCCCGAAAAGTACGAGGCGCTTCACAAACAGCTAATCGCGGCGATGGACGCTTGGGAATACGAGCAGCTTGAGCTTCATCGGAAGATGTTCGGGGTGAAAAGCGTTGCGGAGCTTGAAGAAATCACGAAAAGGATAAGCGAACACGCTGAAAATTCATCGGAAAACACTTTTCCTATGGTATATCTGAAGATTGAAAAGGCGCTGAATGCGGATAATGTCGGGGAATGAGGCGCGAACGGCGAAAAAGCATCGTCTGTTTATCACCGCAATGCTGAAAAATGGAATTTCGCGTAAAGCGGTTTCGGAATAAGGAGAATAAGAAAGGTAAAAACAGTTATGGACAACAAGCAGAAATCACTTGATACGATTAAAACGCTTTGTATTCACCGCGGATTTGTATATCCGGGAAGTGAAATATACGGCGGCCTTGCGAACACATGGGATTACGGACCTCTGGGCGTTGAGCTGAAGGAGAACATCAAGAGGGCGTGGAGAAAGAAGTTCATTCAGGAGAACAAGTACAACGTAGGTCTTGACTCGGCGATTTTGATGAACCCGCAGACCTGGGTTGCGTCGGGACACGTCGGCGGCTTTTCCGACCCGCTTATGGACTGCAAGGACTGCAAGACGCGTCATCGTGCGGATAAGCTGATTGAGGATTTCGGAGAAACCGACGCAAACGGCTGGTCGAACGAGAAGATGGTTGAGTATATCCGCGAAAAGGGGATAAAATGCCCGAATTGCGGAAGCACGAATTTCACGGATATCCGCCAGTTCAATCTTATGTTCAAGACGGCTCAGGGCGTAACCGAGGACAGCAAGAACGACATTTATCTCCGTCCGGAAACGGCGCAGGGAATTTTCGTAAACTTTGCGAATATCCAGAGAACGAGCCGCAAAAAGGTGCCTTTCGGCGTTGCGCAGGTAGGAAAATCGTTCAGAAACGAGATAACTCCGGGACAGTTTATTTTCCGCGTGCGTGAATTTGAGCAGATGGAGCTTGAGTTCTTCTGCAAGCCGGGAACGGACCTTGAGTGGTTTGAATACTGGAGAAGCTACTGCAAGAACTTCCTTCTGTCGCTTGGCATAAAGGAGGAGAATATACGTCTGCGCGACCATTCGCCCGAGGAGCTTTGCTTCTATTCAAAGGCGACGACGGACTTTGAGTATTTGTTCCCGTTCGGTTGGGGAGAACTCTGGGGCGTGGCTGACAGAACGGATTACGACCTGAATCAGCATATGAAGACGAGCGGAAAGTCGCTTGAATACTTCGACCCTGAAACGAACGAGAAGTACGTTCCGTATGTAATCGAGCCGTCGCTGGGAGTTGAGCGTTTGTTCCTTGCGGTTGTGTGCGACGCATACGACGAGGAGCAGCTTGAGGACGGCACGACGAGAAACGTAATGCACTTCCACCCCGCGCTTGCGCCTGTAAAGGCTGCGGTGCTTCCGCTGTCGAAGAAGCTGTCTGAAAAGGCGGGCGCGCTTTGCGACGAGCTTGCGAAGAGCTTCCCCGTTGACTTTGACGAAGCGGGAGCGATAGGAAAGCGTTATCGCCGACAGGACGAAATCGGAACGCCGTTCTGCATAACGTATGATTTCGACAGTGAAACGGACGGCTGCGTAACGGTTCGCGACCGCGACACGATGCAGCAGGTAAGGATACCGATTGCCGATGTAAAGGGCTATATCGAGGAAAGACTGGCATTTTGAGAAGCGGCGCTCATAACGCGTTTCGCCGATAAGGAGGGAATGTGATATGAAGTTTGAAGAAATTCTTGAAAAGGCTCGCGAAAAGAGCCGGCAGATTGACCCGACGGGAACGGATTTTCTTGCGGTAATGGTGACGCTGACGGGAAAAAACGGCGGAGTATTCTATGTTGAGGTAAAGGACGGAAAAGTGAGCGTTGAGCCTTACGAGTACAACGACCGAAGCTGCGAGATAATAATGACGGCAGAAAATTTCGTGAAGTTTCTTGACGGAAAGCTGGGAACTGTGGCGGCGTACACTCTGGGGAAGCTGAAAGTAAACGGCGACCTCGGAAAAGCGCTTGCATTCTCGAAGCTGCTGAATAACGAATAAAACCAAAATTTCCCCTCATTTTAATTGAGGGGAAAATTTTTTTGCAAAAAATGCAACTTTTTCAAAGGCTGTCGGGTATTATTGTCAGAAAGCGGAAAAAAATCCGTTTTTCTTCAGGAAAAAGCGCCGCGCGGCGTTAATATACAGAAAGATTTCAGCAGACATTTGATTTAACATCGGGAATAATATCAGGATAAAAATAATCGGGGTTCACATACAAACTTCGGCGCTTTTTCACCGATTAAATCCTGTACAGAAAAGAGGTTTTTATGAAAAAATACTTGTCAATTTTAGCGGCAGCGGCGGTTGTGCTGTCAATAACAGGCTGTTCAAGCGGCGGGGTAAACGGACCGACTCCCGCGCCGTCAGGCTCCTCTGCGGCGAGCAAAAGCGAGGTATACGGCGGCACCGACATCGGCGGCACAGGAATAAAATCCGGCGAAGCGGGCGCGGTTGAAGGCACGATGAAGTCGTTTGCGGAAAAGGCTGATATGGCGACAGATATAGATAT
The DNA here is from genome assembly GCA_003516865.1 of Oscillospiraceae bacterium. Taxonomy (GTDB): domain Bacteria; phylum Bacillota; class Clostridia; order Oscillospirales; family Ruminococcaceae; genus CAG-115. The sequence goes on along the minus strand of DPBR01000086.1, from coordinate 20,464 downwards.
TGCGTCCGGCGCTGCGGCGGCAGAAGGGGAAATGGGCTGCGAACCGATTGTTATTGATAATCCCGAAATTCCCCCGCAGGCGGGCTTGCTGACGGGCGGCGAGTGGAACGACAACGCTCACTGGGCTGACTGGCAGGAGCTTTACGATTCTCAGGATAGCTGGAGTTCCTACAAAAAAGCTTGGAAAAACGAAACCGACCACAGGATTGCGGTTAAGGTTACGTCAAACGGCGAGCCGCTTGAGGGCGCAAAAGTAAGCTGCGGTTCGGCGATAACGAGCGCGGTTACGGACAACAAGGGCATGGCGTATCTTTTTTATCCGGAAATAGACGGCGCGACGCAGGAAATCACGGTTGATTTTTACGGCGTGAAAAAGACGCTCGGCGGCGTTACGGGGAGCGCGGAGCTTGAATGCGACCTCGGAACCGTTGGAAAAGACGATGTTGAGAAGTCGCTTGATTTGATGATAATGTGCGATACGACGGGTTCGATGTGCGATGAGCTTGAATATCTCAAAGTCGAGCTTGAAAGCATCGTCCGTAAAATTCAGTCCGACAACGGCAATATGATTGTCCGCACGAGCGTGAATTTCTATCGTGATGAGGGCGATGAATATGTGGTTCGTCAGTTCCCGTTCACCGATGATATCGAAAAGTCTGCTGAAGCAATCCGCGAGCAGAGCGCGGGCGGCGGCGGAGATTTCCCCGAAGCGGTTCATACGGCGCTTGACAGCGCGATAAACAGCCACAACTGGAACGACGACTGGAACGCGACAAGGATAATGTTCTTGGTGCTTGACGCTCCGCCCCACGATGACGCGCAGACGGTATCCGAGGTAAACAAGCATATTCGCGAAGCGGCGGAAAAGGGCATAAGGATAGTTCCGATAGCGTCGAGCGGAATTGACAAATCGACCGAATATCTTCTCCGCACGATGGCGTTCACGACAGGCGGAACGTACACGTTTCTGACCGACGACAGCGGCGTAGGCGGGAGCCACCTGAAGCCGACAATCGGCGCGTTCAATGTCGAGAAGCTGTCCGATATGATGATAAGGATTGTTAACGGTTATCTGGAATAATCATACCCCCAAAAGGCGGCGATAAAGCCGCCTTTTTTGTGCAATTCAAACAATATTTTTTCTCAGAATTTTTATGAAATATAAAAAAAGCCAATTAATTATACAATTAATACTTTACTTTTTTCTGACAATATGATATAATAAAATTGATAAAACTTATAAAATCCGGCACCGAGGGGGAGTAATTATGTCAAAAATTACTAAAAAAATATTGTTAGCGGTAACGGTTGCGCTGACAGCTATCGTGGCGATTGTGGTTACGGTAAGCGTTGTGGTATCAAAAAAACACAGCAATGCCGTGATGATGTCGCAGGTTACTGTGGGAGTAGGCGTTCTTGAAAACGACGTTCGGGTGCAGATAGACCGTTTAAAGGAGATTGCCTTGTCGTGGAGCGGCGAGGGCGTTGATTACACCGCCGTGACGGGGAAAAAGCTTGAAAAGGTAAACGAGCGCTGGGCGAAATCCAAAGGGACGGACTATGATTTTGCGTGCGTCTGCGACCTTGGCGGTAATGTTGTATGGAAGACGGACAATTTCAATCTCAGTTCGTCGAGGATAAACGAGGTAGTGGAAGGCGGAGCGATAAGCGGCATTTTCACGGACAAGAACGTACCGCTTTCGCTTCAGTATATGGGACCCGTATTATATGTAGAAACGGGAGAAATTGTCGGAACGATGCTTGTTGGAATGGACATGCGCGCGAGCGAATATCTTGATAACGTAAAGTCGCAGACGACCGCCGAGGTATCGATTTTCTCCGACAAGACGCGCTATGCGACGACTCTGATTGATGAAACGGGGGCGCGCGCGATAGACCTGCCGATGTATGATAATATTTATCAGCGCGTTGTAAAAGAGGGCGGGGAGTATGTTGGCCAAGCGACGCTTTTCGGACAGAATCACTTTGTAAACTATCAGCCAATGAAGGATTATGATGGCAACATAGTCGGCGCGTATTTTTCGGGGCTATCGTCTGCGGAAACGGACAAGTCGTTCGGCAGCATAATAATAGTATCTGCGATAATGTCGGTAGTATGTCTTGCGATAATCGACCTTATTATGATAGTGTTCATCAGAAAGATAGTCGGGAAACCGATAGCAGAGTCGAACAGAATAGCAGAGGAGATGCGAACGGGGCAGCTTTCGACGCCTGATTCGACGTTTACGTTCGGCGATGATGAAATCGGGCATTTCGCGAAGAAGCTTGAAGATGCGAAACATACTCTGCGGGATTACATAGCTGATATTTCGCGGCAGCTGTCGATGATGGCGGACGGAGATTTTTCGGGAGAGCCGAATATGGCGTATGTGGGAGATTTCGTAAAGATTGAGGAGTCGTTCAGGCAAATCCGCGACAATCTCAGCGTTGTGATACAGCACATAGCGTCGTCTGCGGACAGCGTAAAAACGGGTGCGGACCAGATGGCCGAGGGCGCAATGAGGCTTGCCGAGGGAACGTCGAAGCAGGCGACCGCGATAGAAACGCTTGTAGGGGCGATTGACAGGATATCCGAGCATATCACGAACAACACTGAAAATGCGGAGAAAGCGGACAAGCTGTCAAAGGTTACGGAAGACAGGATAACGAATCAGGACAGAGAGATATCGAATATGCTTGCGGCGATGGAGGAGATAAAGAACCGCTCGAACGAGATAAGCGTGATAATCAAGACGATTGAGGACATAGCGTTCCAGACGAACATTCTGTCGCTTAACGCGGCGATTGAGGCTGCGCGCGCGGGAGAAGCGGGCAAGGGCTTTGCGGTAGTAGCGGACGAGGTAAGGAACTTGGCGTCGAAGTCTGCGGAGGCTGCGAACAACACGAACGAGCTGATAAACGCGACGATTGCGGCTGTAAACAACGGCGCGCAGATTGCGGCGCGCACAGCCGAAGCGATGACCGAGGTTAAGGACTTCTCGAAGCAGACGGGCGACCTTATTTCAAAGATATCGGAAGCGTCGCTTGTACAGTCGGAGAGCGCGAAGCAGATTGAAGACGAAGCCGACAGGATACGCGCGGTAACGGAGCAGAACAGCTCGACGGCGGAAGAATCCGCGGCGTCCTGCGAGGAGCTGAGCGGAATGTCGACGGTGCTTCACGAAGAAGTTGCGAAGCTGAAAGCGTAAATTACGGAATAAAAAAAGCGCTGCTTTTCGGAGCAGCGTTTTTTATGCAAGAATAGTCGAGATAATCTTGTTGGAAACGAGAAATCCCTTTGGAGTGAGCGAAATTCTCCCGTCCAGAACGCGAAAATACTCTTTTGGAACGAGTTTAAGCCGCTTCTCAATCCGTTCGTCAAGCAAAACGCCCTCCGAAAGCCGCAGACCGAGCATAATTTTTTCCTCATAAACGTCGGGATTTTCGTCCGTGATAATTTCATTTTGCGCGGCATTTTCGATAAAATCTCCGAGATTTCTCGGAACGGCGAATCTTTTCCCGTTATAATAGGAGTGCGCGGCGGGGCCGATTCCGACATATTCACCCGCGTTCCAGTAAATGAGGTTGTGCGCGCTTTTGAAACCGTCCTTTGCGAAATTGCTGATTTCATACTGCCGAAAGCCGTGTTCATCAAGCCGCCTCACTGCCGCGAGATAGAGCGCCGCTTGCTCGTCGTCGTCGGGGATAACGGGCGGATTTTTCCCGAATGGCGTATTCTGCTCGATTTTGAGAAGATAAGCGGAAACGTGGGTTATAGGAAGCTCTGCGAGAGCGTCAATCGTTTGAATAAGCGACGTTTCCGTCTGATTTGGAACGCCGAGCATAATATCGACCGAAATATTGCGAAAACCGACCGAAACCGCCTGCAAAATCGCTTTTTCCGCGGTATCCGCGCCGTGAAGTCTGCCAAGCGCGGCAAGTTCGCTCTTGTCCAGCGATTGAACGCCGAAAGAGAGCCGATTAACGCCCGCCGCCTTTAATTCGGCGAGAATTTGCTCGTTCACAGCGTCGGGGTTGCACTCGACGGTAATTTCCGCGCCGTCCGAAACGCGAATTTCCCGCAAAATACCGCCGATTTGCGGATAAATAAGCGCGGGCGTACCTCCTCCGAAATAGACCGTTCCGAACGTTTCGGGATAGCGCGCGAGGTTGCGGATAACGGCATTGACAAACCTTTCGCTTTCCGCGCGTGAATATTTCTCGGAGTAAAAGTCGCAGTAAGGGCATTTCCGCACGCAGAACGGAACGTGGATATACAGTCCCCTCATCAGTCGTCGTCCAGCTTGAGAACGGACATAAACGCTTCCTGCGGGACCTCGACCGTGCCGAACTGCCTCATACGCTTTTTGCCCTCTTTTTGCTTTTCGAGGAGCTTTTTCTTACGCGTGATGTCGCCGCCATAGCACTTTGCGAGGACGTCCTTACGAAGCGCCTTTATGGTTTCGCGAGCGATAATTTTGCCGCCGACGCAGGCTTGAATGGGAATTTCAAAGAGCTGCCGCGGGATATTTTCCTTAAGCTTTTCAGCCATTTTGCGCGCTCTTTCGTAGGCTCTGTCGGCGAAAACGATGAATGAAAGCGCGTCGATAACCTCTCCGTTGAGCATAATATCAAGCTTCACGAGTTTTGACGGCGCGAATCCCGAAAGCTCATAGTCATAGCTTGCATAGCCGCGCGTGCGTGATTTAAGCGCGTCGAAGAAGTCGTAAACGATTTCGTTGAGCGGGAGGACATAGTGCAGGTCGACGCGCTTTTCGTCGATATATTTCATATCCTTGAAAACGCCGCGTCTGTTCTGGCAAAGCTCCATAATACTGCCCACATAGTCGGACGGCGAGTAGACGTGCGCGTTAACCATCGGCTCGTAGCTCTGCGCGATAAGCGTTGTATCGGGGTAATTCGTGGGGTTGTCAATCATTTTGATTGAGCCGTCGGTCATTTCGATTTTGTATACAACCGAGGGCGCTGTTGTGATGATATCGAGGTTAAATTCACGCTCAATGCGTTCCTGAATAATCTCCATATGAAGCAGTCCCAGAAAGCCGCATCTGAAGCCGAACCCAAGCGCAACCGAGCTTTCCGGCTCGAATGAGAGCGAAGCGTCGTTGAGGCGGAGCTTTTCGAGAGCGTCGCGCAAATCGGGATATTTCGCGCCGTCCGCGGGGTAAATTCCGCTGAAGACCATCGGGTTGACCTCTCGATAACCGGGAAGCGCCTCGTCTGCGGGGTTAAGCGCGTTTGTCACGGTATCGCCGACTTTTGTGTCGCCGATAGACTTAATGGAAGCGGTGATATATCCGACCTCTCCCGCCTTGATTTCACCTGCGGGAACAAGCTCCGTGGCTCCCATATAGCCCGTTTCGACAACGGAAAATTCCGCGCCTGTCGCCATCATTCTGATTTTATCTCCGGGCTTAACGCTGCCTTCTTTCACGCGGACATAAACGATAACGCCCTTGTAGCTGTCGTAAACGGAATCGAATATGAGGGCTTTGAGCGGCGCGTCGATATCGCCTTTCGGCGCGGGAATTTTCTTGACGATTTCCTCCATAACGGCGTGAATGTTGACGCCCATTTTCGCGGAAATTTCGGGCGCGTCCATAGCCTCGATACCGATGACGTTCTCGATTTCCTCTTTAACCTCTGCGGGGTGAGCGCTTGGGAGGTCGATTTTGTTCACGACCGGAACGACTTCAAGGTCGTTTTCAACCGCGAGATAAGTGTTAGCGAGCGTTTGCGCCTCGATACCCTGCGAAGCGTCAACGATAAGCACGGCGCCCTCGCAGGCGACGAGCGAGCGCGAAACCTCATAGTTAAAGTCAACGTGACCGGGGGTATCTATGAGGTTAAAGATGTAGACCTCTCCGTTATCGGCGTGATATTTAAGGCGGACGGCGCGGGCTTTGATTGTGATACCGCGTTCGCGCTCGATGTCCATATTATCGAGGAGCTGTTCTTCCATATCGCGGAGGGCGACTGTTTCGGTCTGTTCGAGGATTCTGTCCGCGAGGGTAGACTTACCGTGGTCGATGTGCGCGATGATGCAGAAATTCCGTATATTTTCAAGATAAGACTTGTCCGACATTGTGGAAAATTCCTTTCGTTATTTGATGACAAATTGAAGGGCGAGAATAAGCCCGAAATCATAAAGACCGTGAGAAACGACGGTTGAGAAGAACGCGCGGTCCTTGGAGAAATATCTCATAAATCCCCAGACAAGACCGAGAATTGCGGTAATTCTGACCTGATACCATGTACCTGCTATGATATGTGCAAGCCCGAAAATACCTGCGGCGGCGACAACGCCGAGCCATTTTGCTTTCGGGAGGATATCCGTGAGGGTATCCTGAACGAAAACGCGATAAATGAGTTCCTCGACGGGCGCAACCAAGAAAAAGTAGTTGAAAAAGCAGAAGATATAGTCGCCTATGGCGGTTTCGGCGTGATGACCGATAAGCGAAGTTCCGAAGAATGTGGGAACGACGGCGATGATGAAAAGGATAACCAGCCCCGAAATCACGCCGAAAACATATTGCCGCGCGCCCCGAAAGCGGAAAACGGGTTTTATTTCCATACCCGAAATCCTCATTGCGGATATCGTAATACCTGTTTCAACGATACGGTAGATGATGTTGAGGATACGGGTAGACAAGTTGCCTCTGAGATTGATATAAATTCTGTATCTCAGGAAAGAAACCGCGAAAAGCGCGCAAACGGTTACGGCGAGTATAATAAGTTTTTTCTTTGTCTGCGGCGAAAGATTGATTTTGATATCGCGCGTAGCGAGGGCGTAGAGTTTGCTTTGCTGGCGTTTATTTTCTTCGCTCATAATAACTCCTAGATATCTTCGTTATATTCTGCGTCGAGGTACCACTCGATTTTTTCGAGATTTTTGAGGAAATCGGCTTCTGTTTCCCACGAAGGCAGTTCAAAGCGCTTATAGCGTTCGTCTTTGAGCAGCTGTCTTACGACATAGAGGTCGTTTTTGCGGCGGGTTGCGGACTCTTTGTATTCGCGGAGCGGCGCAAAAACGCCGTATTCACCCTCAAGGCGATAGAGAACGAATTCGCCGAATTGATAGACGTTCAGACCGTTTCCGCTGAACAGCGTTTTGACGGCAGTCTTGTCCATAACGACCGGAGTTTCGTTGAGGGTAAAGATAGCGAGGGGGTTATCGCCGAGGTGGACTTTGTCGTGTTCGGAAGCAACGTTCGTATATTTCGATTCATCATAGACGAAATTTCCGGGAAGAACGTAGTAGTGGCTTGAGGGGTTCTGATAGCATTGAATGACGACAAATTTTTCCTCGCCGTTTTCCTTGATATAAACGGTGTCTTTCGGCTCGTAGAATATGCCGATAACAAACTTTATCGCAAAAATAAAAATTCCCGTCGATACAAGCACGATAAGCAGCGGCAGGCATTTTATAAGCCCTTGTTTAAATTTTGACATAATTTCACCTTTAATTAAGTTAATAATAAGCAGTACTTTAATTCAGTCTGTCGAAAAAATAGATTCTGCCCGCGAAGCGAGCATTTTAAATCCGTTTTTTGCCACGGGTCTCGCGGGGCAAAAACACCTCTATCCGCACAACTGTGCGAATGCTTCGGCGGAAAAGTCCCAA
>DPBR01000086.1:12214-12630 GCA_003516865.1 Oscillospiraceae bacterium | reverse complement strand
CAACGGGACTTTTTCGACGGTCTGTTTAATTATTATATCATAAAAAAAGCGATTTGTTAAGGGCTTTTTTGAAAAAAATGAAAATCCCCTTGACAAACGGAGAATAATTTGTTATAATGTGATTTGTTGGTGTAAGGATATTTATATTTACACAGGAGAAAAATGAACGGAAATTTCGTGCTGCTGCTTGATATATACGGCGAATTGCTGTCAAAGACGCAGCGTGAAGCGCTGGATTTGAAGTACAATTCTGATTTGTCGCTTTCGGAGATTGCGGAAGAGATGGGCGGAATTTCGCGGCAGTCGGTAAACGAGGCTCAGCGAAACGGCGAGAAGAAGCTGTTGGAGCTTGAAAGGGTGCTCAAAAACGCAGAGAAGCTGGTTCTGGAAAAGAAGCTGGCGGCTGAAGCGGCGGG
>DPBR01000086.1:11301-11992 GCA_003516865.1 Oscillospiraceae bacterium | reverse complement strand
CGAGCTTGAAAAAGCGATGTAAGGAGGGCTGTGAAGTGGCGTTCGAGGGATTATCGGGAAAGCTAAATGCGGTATTCGGGAAGCTGAAAGGTCACGGAAAGCTCACCGAAAAGGATATAAAGGAAGCGATGAGAGAAGTGCGAATGGCGCTTCTTGACGCGGACGTAAGCTTTAAGGTAGCGAAGGATTTCGTAAATAAAGTAAGCGAAAAAGCGCTTGGCGCGAGGGTGATGGAAAGCCTGACGCCGGCGCAGCAGGTAATAGATATCGTGCGGAGCGAGCTTGTGGAGCTTATGGGCAACACGACGGCGAAGCTTGATTTCCCGTCGAAGCCGCCGTGCATAATAATGATGTGCGGACTTCAGGGCGCTGGTAAAACGACGCATTGCGCGAAGCTTGCGAAGTGGCTTATGGGGCAGAATCGCAGACCGCTTTTGGTTGCGTGCGACGTATACAGACCCGCGGCAATCGACCAGTTGAAGATAGTGGGCGAAAAGGTTGGCGCGCGCGTGTTTGAAGAGGGACAGGGAAATCCCGTAGAAATCGCGAAGCACGGCGTGAAGTACGCTAAGGACCAGGGATTTGACACGGTGCTGCTCGATACTGCGGGACGGCTGCACATTGACGAAACGCTGATGGACGAGCTGAAGAATATAAAGTCCGAAACGCAGCCGAATGAGATATTGCTTGT
>DPBR01000086.1:8925-11123 GCA_003516865.1 Oscillospiraceae bacterium | reverse complement strand
CCGAATGAGATATTGCTTGTTGTCGATTCGATGACTGGACAGGACGCGGTAAACGTAGCGCAGAGCTTCAACGAGGCGCTTGACATTACGGGCGTAATTCTGACGAAGCTTGACGGCGACACGAGAGGCGGCGCGGCGCTGACGGTGCTTGCGATAACGGGAAAGCCGATAAAATTCGCGGGAATAGGCGAAAAAGCGGACGATATCGAGCCGTTTTATCCCGACAGAATGGCGTCGCGAATTTTGGGAATGGGCGACGTGCTGACGCTGATTGACAAGGCGAAGGCTTCTTTTGATGAAAAGGAAGCGGAAAAGACGGTCAAAAGGCTTGAGGAGAACAAGTTCGACCTGAACGATTTGTACGCGCAGTTTGTGCAGATTGAGAAGATGGGCAATATCCGCAGCCTGCTTAATATGATACCGGGCGTTGCGGGAAAAGTGAAAGACGAGGACATTGACGAGAAGAAGATGCCGCATACAAAGGCGATAATCACGTCAATGACGAAGCGCGAGCGCGAAAAGCCGTCGATAATCGACGCGAAGCGGAAGCGGAGGATAGCCGCGGGTTCGGGGACGTCGGTTGAGGAAGTGAATCAGCTTTTACGGCAGTTCGAGCAGATGCAGAAGATGATGAAGCAGATGGGATTCGGCGGCAAGGGTAAGGGCAAGAAAATGCGAATTCCCATGAATATGATGAAGCAGATGGGCAACATGGGCGGTTCGGGCGGATTTCCGATGTAACAGGGGGCTGTATGGCAATCTTAATAGGAATTGTAAGTATACTATTAGGCGTATTCAGCATTCTGATGAGTATTCGCGACTGTGAATGGTTCATCGTTCCGAAAAGGCGTACCACACGATGGTTCTACGATCTTGTTGGCAGAAAGGGCATGAGGATATATTATATAGTTCTCGGCATAGTTATGATTGTTATAGGATTTGGCGTTGCCCTGAACATACTTGAATAATGTCATCATTGCGGGCGACCGCATTGTATATTGCCTGCCAATTAAATCCTCATGGGATTTGACTTAAGAACACCGATTTTGACCGACAGCCGGCGCCCTTTACAAGCGCCGTGTCAGCCGTTGATCGGACGGTGTAGCCCTAATTATCTCGGAAGATTTTTTGGAAGCAATAATAAAAAACAGCCCGAAAGGGCGAATTGATATGATTTCACTGTGTAAAATACACATAGATGAATATATCAAATCTGAAAGGAGAAAATAAAATGGCAGTTAAAATCAGACTGAGAAGAATGGGCGCAAAGAAGGCGCCGTTCTATCGTGTAGTAGTAGCGGATTCCCGTTTCCCGCGCGACGGACGTTTTATCGAGGAAATCGGCACTTACGACCCCACCAAGGAGCCTGCTGTTGTTAACATTGACAAAGCAAAGGCAGACGAGTGGATTAAGAAGGGCGCGCAGCCTACCGACACGGTAAAAAGACTTCTCAAGGGCTAATAAGGCTTCTCAGAGTCTAATCTATTAGGGAAACAAACTCCCGGAAGGGGAAAGCTATGTTAAAAGAACTTCTTACAACAATCGCGACTGCGCTTGTCGAGGATAAGTCGGCTGTCGAGGTAACCGTAGACGCTCCGAATGAGGAAGGCGTTGTGGTATATCACCTGCACGTCGGCGCAGACGATATGGGCAGAGTAATCGGCAAGCAGGGCAGGATTGCAAAGTCAATCCGTGCAGTAATGCGCGCAGGCGCTGTCCGCGTAAACGAGAAGATTTCCGTAGAAATCGACTGATTTCAACATCAAACAAAAAAACTCCGTGACCACAAAATCACGGAGTTTTTTTATACTTTTTCGCTTCGCTCCAGTGCCTCCGGCTGCTTAGAACCTTTTTCTGAGGAAAAAGGTTCTAAGAACTCCAAAAAGACTTTAATCGCTTCGCGCTAAAGTCTTTAGTCAGCGATATCGCCCTATGCGCCGAGTTTTCACTCGAAATTAGATACGAAGCTATGCCTGCTTTGTGGCTCAGATTGATAAAAACGGGAGAATGTGAAAATTCTCCCGCTTTTTGGTTTGTTGTAATTGAGCGCATGGAGCATCTCGCCGGGCATAGCTTCGTATGTTTCACCCGTGTGAAAACTTAAGTCATAGGGCGGTAGAAGAAACCGGAGGTTTTGCCAAAGATTTAAAAAGTCTTTTTAGATTCTTAAGACCTTTTTCTTCAGAAAAAGGTCTTA
>DPBR01000086.1:6192-8676 GCA_003516865.1 Oscillospiraceae bacterium | reverse complement strand
CCGCCGGAGGCACTGGAGCGCGGAGCGCGACGACTGTGAGCGAAGCGACCGCCGCCGGCACTCTTAAATTATTTCTTATTTTTAGACTTTTTAGCGGCTCTTTTTTCGGAGCGGAAGGGGACGTTAGCGCCGGCGTTGGGGGCGTCGGGCTTCATGACCTGTTCACGTTCGGGGGCTTTAATGCGGACGGGGATAGTGAGGACGAGCTTAACGGTTTCCTCGCGGATAGCGGCAATCATCTCGTCGAACATATTGAAGCCCTCGAAGCGGTATTCCTCGACGGGGTTACGCTGGGCGTAGCCGCGCAGACCGATACCGTTTTTGAGTTCGTCCATAGCGTCGATATGGTCCATCCAGTACTTATCGACGGTTTTGAGGAGGCAGACGCGTTCAACCTCGCGCATATTTTCGGAACCCATATCCGCCTCGCGGATCTTGTAAATCATATTTCCGCGGTCCTGAATGAACTTGATGATATCCTTTTGAGTGATATTGTTGAGTTCGTCGGTTGTATAGCGCAAATCCGTGTCGAGGACGAAGAGGTTGAGGTAATGCGCGCGCAGACCGTCGAGGTTCCAGTTATCGGGAACGGTGTCGGAACAGTAAGTCTTGACGTTCTCCTCGATATCCTGATTCATCATCTGAATAACGTTATCGCGGATATCCTCGCCGTCGAGAACCTTTCTTCTCTGAGTGTAGATAGTTTCGCGCATCTGCGACATAACGTCGTCATAGTCGAGGACGTGCTTACGCATAGCGAAGTTGTTGCCCTCAATCTTCATCTGAGCGCTTTCGATAGCGTGGGAGAGGAAGCCTGCCGCGATGGGGGTATCCTCGTCGAAATTCATATTTTCCATAAGCCGCTGAACCTTTTCTCCGCCGAACAGACGCATAAGGTCGTCCTCCATGGAGATGAAGAAGCAGCTTTCGCCGGGGTCGCCCTGACGACCTGCACGGCCGCGGAGCTGGTTATCGATACGTCTTGACTCGTGGCGTTCCGTGCCTATGATATAAAGACCGCCCGCCTCGCGAACCTCAGCGGCTTCGGGGGCGATTTTTTCCTCAAATTTCTTGTTGAGTTCCTGATATTTTTCTCTTGCCGCGATAATCTCCTCGTCCTCTGTTTCGGCGAAACCGGTAGCCTCCTGAATAAGTTCTTCGGAGTAACCGAGCTTTCTCATTTCGGCGAGGGCGAGATATTCCGCGTTACCGCCGAGCTTGATATCGGTACCGCGTCCCGCCATATTTGTGGCGATAGTAACGGCGTTCTTCTTGCCCGCCTGAGCGACGATTTCCGCCTCGCGCTCGTGATTTTTGGCGTTGAGAACCTCGTGCTTGATACCGCGCGCCTTGAGAAGCTTTGAAAGCTGCTCGGACTTTTCGATAGTGACAGTGCCGACAAGTACGGGCTGACCCTTCTTGTGGCACTCCTCAACCTGATTGCAGACGGCGTTGAGCTTGCCCTTGATATTCTTGTAAATCTTATCGTGGTTATCGATACGGATAACGGGCTTGTTCGTGGGGATTTCGATAACGTCGAGCGAGTAAATCTGCCTGAATTCGTCCTCCTCTGTCATCGCGGTACCCGTCATACCCGAAAGCTTCTTGTAAAGCCTGAAGAAGTTCTGGAAAGTGATAGTGGCGAGGGTTTTGCTCTCGTGGTTGACCTTAACGCCTTCTTTAGCCTCGATAGCCTGATGCAGACCCTGATTATAGCGGCGTCCGAACATCAATCGGCCGGTAAATTCGTCGACGATAACGATTTCGCCGTCCTTGATAACGTAGTCCACGTCGCGCTTCATAATGCCGTTTGCGCGGATAGCCTGATTTATATGGTGAAGAAGCGTGATATTCTCGGGGTCCATGAGGTTATCGACGCCGAAATACTTCTCCGCCTTAGCGACGCCGTTCGGTAGGAGGTTGCAGGTTTTCGCCTTTTCATCGACAAGGTAATCTCCGTCGAACTTATCGTCGTATTCTTCCTTTGTGTCAACCTCGACAACCGTATTTTTGATGAGCGTTTTGGCAAATTTATCCGCTTTTTCATACAATTCGGAGGAGCTGTCGCCGCGCCCCGAGATGATGAGGGGCGTTCTCGCCTCGTCTATGAGGATAGAGTCAACTTCGTCCACAACGGCGAAATTCGGGTCGCGCTGAACGAGGTCTTTCTTGTAGATGCACATATTATCGCGCAGATAGTCGAAACCAAGCTCGTTGTTGGTTGCGTAAGTGATATCGCAGGCATAAGCGGCGCGGCGCTGGTCGTTGTCGAGTTCGTGAGTGATAAGACCGACCGTAAGGCCGAGGAAGCGGTGAACCTTGCTCATCCATTCGCTGTCGCGCTTAGCGAGATAGTCGTTAACGGTGACGATATGAACGCCTTTTCCGGTGAGGGCGTTGAGGTAAGCGGGGAGCGTAGCAACGAAAGTTTTGCCCTCGCCGGTGCGCATTTCCGCGATTCTTCCCTGATGAAGAACGATACCG
>DPBR01000086.1:5501-5988 GCA_003516865.1 Oscillospiraceae bacterium | reverse complement strand
TGATGAAGAACGATACCGCCGATAATCTGCACGGGATAGTGTTTAATGCCGATAACTCTGCTTGAAGCCTCTCTGCACACTGCGAAAGCGTCGGGGAGGATATCGTCGAGAGTTTCGCCTTTTGCGAGCCTGTCCTTGAGGACAGCGGTCTGAGCCTTGAGTTCCTTGTCGTCCATTGCCTGATACTTAGGCTCGAGGTCGAGGACGGCTTGTTTAATCGGCTCGATACGCTTTAATTCTCTTGAAGAATAAGTTCCGAAGATAGATTTGATTATACCCATATATTAACTGCCTTTCTTTTTCGCGCAAATATTCACAAACATACATTTATATTATACACTAAACGAGGTGTTTTGTCAACAGAATTTTCGCGTAATTTTCGGGAATAATGCAAATGAAAGAAAAAGAAAGGAGGGCGGAAAAATGCTGTATCCTTATCCCGAAAGGGACGAAACCGAAGAAAACGCGGGAGAGCCGCTTATGAACG
>DPBR01000086.1:0-5307 GCA_003516865.1 Oscillospiraceae bacterium | reverse complement strand
GGGAGAGCCGCTTATGAACGTATCGAGCGGGCAGGACTGCACGGGTCTGATACCTGCGGCTCCGACGACGGAAGACGAGTACGGAAGCTACGAGGAGCTGTATGAATTTTTGCCGAACGCAGCGGCGTCAGAGCCGCGAGAGCGCTCATAGAGCCGATTTGCCGGAAATCAAGAAGGCGAAGCCGCGGTTTTATCGCAAAGTTCGCCGCAAAAATGTTGAAAACCATGTTGAAATCGTTTAATATTGTTTAACAATGCGGTTTCCGACAAAAAACGCAAAGAAACGATTTCGTCATAATAGACAAATTGTGCTGTACAGCACAACAACATCCGCCGTTCGCTTTACGCCGCGATGAAGTCGTGTGGGAGGATTATTAGGCATATTGCATAAATCGGGAGCAGACGGGCTGCCGTGCGTTTTCGCAAAACGGATATTGCGTTTGGGCAAGATTTGTGCATTATGACCAAATGCGGGCAAGCGAACGGAGCGAAGCCGTTAGCCGAAAATAGTGCGGTTTAAGTACAGAGGAGAGTGATTTTTATGAAAAAGCACGCGAAAACGATGCTTGCGGCTGCGATTGCCGCTCAAACGGTATTCTTATGCGGCGCGAGCGCGGAAAGCGGGTGTTATGTTCTGCGCGAATATAACGGAAAGATAGCGCTTTTCCGAGAAAATTCGGCGGCGCCGATAGCGGTCTATGAAACGCCGCCGAGCGCCTTGTACCCTGCGGACGCGGCTCTGCTCGCGGAGGGTATACGGGTTAAGACGGACAGCGAGATAGCGCGGCTTGTCGAGGATTTGGAGCTGGAGTAGAAATTAACAATAAACGCCGATAACCTCGGCGTTTTGTTTGTAGGAATTATAGAAATATTGTTAACATTTTATTAATAAGCAACCATTTAAGAAAAAGTGTAGCTTATTCCCTTAAAATGATGATAATTGTCCATTGTAAAATAAGCGTGAAAACGTTATAATAAAAGAGGTTGTGAAAAGGGATAAAAGCGGAATAAACCGCACGGGAGTTGATATATTTGAAGAAGAAGCCGTCGGGACAGGGCTTTGGCGGGAAGCTTTTTCAAGGGCTGATAACGTTTCTTGTGTATATATTTTTCCGACCGAAAGTAATTTATGCGGACAAAACGCTGAAAAAGCGGCTGAAAAATATGCCGTGCGTGTTTGTGGCGAACCACAGGCATCACTTTGACGGAGCGTTTTGCGGAGCGGTTTTGGGGAGATACAAGCCATGGGTGCTTGTAACGAGAAAGTGGTTTGAAAAGAAGAAAGTCGGGAAGATGATAGCGCTTTGCAGGACGATTCCTATAAATCTTGAGGAAGCGGACGGCGAGTGGTTTAAGACAGCCGAGGAGATAATCGACCGCGGCGGAACGCTTCTGATATTTCCGGAGGGCGGTTTGTCGAAGGACGGAAATCTCGGCGAATTCAAGCCCGGAGCGGCTTTGTTATCGGCGAAAAAGGGCGTTCCGATTGTGCCGTGCGCGAACTTTGGTACATACCGATTTTTTATCGGAATGAGGCAGAAGCTGTATGTCGGAGAGCCGATTGAGAGCGATTGCCCGCCCGATATGCGCCACAGCAAATACGCGCGGGAGCTGATTGCAAAGGCAAAAACGGCGGTTTTGGAGGAGCTTGATATTCTCGAAAATCGTTATGGAAAGCAGGTAAAAAACGGCGAAAAAGCCGATTAAAATACGGAGGATTTTATTATGACAAACGAAGAAATCTGTTCAAAAATCAAGGCAATGTTGGTTGAGAACCTCAGAATTCCCGAAGATGAGCTTGAGAACGATTCCGAGCTTTTCGGCGATGATATCGGACTTGATTCCATCGACTCGATTGAGATTATCGCAGGCATCGACAACCTTTTCGGAGTTCAGATGACGGGCGCTGCGAGAGAGAATTTCCAGAGCATCAATACGCTTGCGAAGTTCGTTGAAGAACACCTTTGATTGTTGAATATTATGCGTTTTCCTCCGATTTTTTTCGGGGGAAAACAAATTTTTTCGGTTAGTCAAAATAGCCAAATTTCAGCGATTTGCCGCGATAAAGCAAAGTGTGAAAAAGCGTTGTTTTGCAGTAAATTGCAGCATTTTTCGCGGAAAATCGGGAAGCTTGATTTTCTCGGAAACGCCGCAAGAACGTGGATTTTTGTGCAGAATGAACAAGGCGCTTCGGTGATTTGATTGTGCAAAATAGCTGAATTTCAGCGATTTGCCGCGATAAAGCAAAGTGTGAAAAAGCGTTGTTTTGCAGTAAATTGCAGCTATTTTCGCGGAAAATCGGGAAGCTTGATTTTCTCGGAAACGCCGTGGAATTGCCAGTTTTTGTGCAGAATGAACAAGGCGCTTCGGTGATTTGATTGTGCAAAATAGCTGAATTTCAGCGATTTGCCGCGATAAAACAAAGTGCGAAAAAGCGTTGTTTTGCAGTAAATTGCAGCAGTTTTCGCGGAAAAATGGGAAGCTCGGTTTTCTCGGAAATGCCGTGAAATTGCCAGTTTTTGTGCAGAATGAACAAGGCACTTCGGCAATTTGATTGTGCAAAATAGCTGAATTTCAGCGATTTGCCGCGATAAAGCAAGGTGCGAAAAAGCGTTGTTTTGCAGTAAATTGCAGCCTTTTTCGCGGAAAATCGGGAAGATTGATTTTCTCGGAAACGCCGCAAGAACGCGGATTTTTGTGAAAAATGCACAATGGCTTTAAACAATTTCCACCACTAAATTAAAATACACAAACTGTGGTATTACTTAATCGACGAAAAATGCGCCGAATTTTTCGTCAAATTGCACAAATAAAAAAATGCGCGAATTACAATGCGTACAAAACGCAGATAATTCACGCTTGTGAAATAAGGTTTCGGGCTTTTACGTCCGAAAGCGATTTATTGAAAACGGAGGTTTTTTGATGAGTAATATTGATGAACGCCGCGTTGTCGTTACGGGTCTGGGGCTTTGCTGCGCGCTCGGCGACAATGTTTCCGAGTGCTGGAACAGCGCTGTGAACGGCATTTCGGGTATCAAGAAAATAAAATCCTTCAGCACAGACGAGTGCTATGCAAATCTCGGCGCGGAGTCGCATATTCCCTCAAAGGAGCTTTCCGATGAGGATTACGACCGCTCTTCGCTGCTTTGTATCAAGGCGGCGGGCGAGGCGCTTGCGGACGCGGGCTATGACGTAAGTGAAAATCCCGACAGAATCGGCGTTATCGTCGGAAACTGCGTCGGCGGTGCGGCAAGCATTGACGTGTACTACACGGACGAGATGAAAAACGGCGGCGGTAAATCCAAGGATATCCTCAAAATGACCGCTTCCGCTATCGCGAACAATGTCGCGAAACACTTCGGTATGAACGGCGTTACCGCGAATATCGTAAACGCCTGCGCGGCGGGTACTATCAGCCTTTCATATGCCTGCGACCTTATCCGCGCGGGTAAGGCGGACGCTTTTGCGGCGGGCGGCTCGGACAGCTTTACTTCGCTTGCTTTCGCGGGTTTCCACGCGCTTCACGCGCTCGATGAGAACCCCTGCTCGCCGTTCAACAACAGCCACGGTATCACCCTCGGCGAGGGCGCGGGCGTCCTCATAATCGAAAGCTACGAGCACGCAAAGGCGCGCGGGGCTAAGATTTACTGCGAAATTCTCGGTTCGGGCGTAAGCTCGGACGCGCATCATATCACCGCTCCCCGTCCCGACGGAGAGGGACAGATGCTCGCTATCAACAGAGCAATCAAAAAGTCCGGACTTGAGCCGAACGATATCGACTATATCAACGCTCACGGCACGGGTACCGCGAAAAACGACGAAGCCGAGTTCCTCTCGCTTCACACCATTTTTGACGGAAACGACCACCTCTCCGTTAGCTCCACAAAGTCTATGACGGGTCATTGCCTTGGCGCGGCGGGTTCAATCGAGGCTGTTCTCACCGTTAAGGCAGTCTGCGAAAACGTTGTTCCGCCCACTATCGGTTATACCGAGGAAAACCTCGTTACCCTCAAGGAAAAGGCGGGGAATATCGACTTCGTTCCCAACAAAAAGCGCGAGAAAACCATTAACTACGCCGCTTCAAACTCCTTTGCGTTCGGCGGAAACAACGCTTCAATCGTATTTGCCAAGGAACCGCGCGTTATCCCCGACAACACAAACTCCGAGCGTATCTTTATCACGGGCATCGGCGAGATTGTCGGAAAAAACCGCGTTGAAATCACCTCGGACGACTATAAGGAACACGGCATTAAAATGGCGTTCTGGAGAAAGCTCGACAGATTTTCGCAGCTTCAGCTTGTCGGAGGTATGAGAGCGCTTCGCGACGCGGGTATCGCTATCGACGACAACAATTCTGCGGATATCGGTATTATCATCGGAACTGCGGACGGTCCGCTCACCGAAATCGTCAACTTCCAGAAGAATGTTATCGAACACGGCACGGCAAGCGGCTCGGCGTTCTCTTTCCCGAATACCGTTTATAACGCGGCGGGCGGCTATTTCTCGATTTTCGCGGGTATAAAGGGCTATAACGTCACGAACGCTAACGGCAATCAGGCGGGTTTGCAGAGCCTTTGCTATGCCGCGGACGTCCTCAGAAACGGCGACGAGAGCATTATGGTTGCGGCGGGCGTTGACGAGTGTACCGACGTCACCGAGTTCCTTTACGGCAGACTTGGACTTATCGACAAGGGAATTACCCTCGGCGAAGGCTCGGTTTCGCTTATCCTCGAAACCGAAAAGTCCGCAATTTCCCGCAATGCTAAGAAGTACGCGGAGCTTTGCGGCTGGGCGAACGCGCATAAGTCCGTTGAATTCGGCAGCGTTGGCGGTACGGAATCCGCTGTCGAAAAGGCTGTCAAGGACGCCTGCGCGGCTGCGGGTATCAAGACCGACGATATCGACCTCGTTTCCGGCTTCGCGAACGGCGACAGCGAGAACGACGCGCTTCAAAACAGCGTTTTTGCGAAGCTATTCGCAGGAAAAACCGTCCTCGACGTCAAGGACGAAATCGGCGAGGCAAGAGCCGCGGCTTCCGCCGAACAGGCGGCTAAGCTCGCGCAGACGCTCTCCGAGAATGAGTCGTATAAGTACGCTCTCGCGGTTTCCGTGGGTTCGGGCGGACAGGTTTCCGCTGTTGTTCTGAAGAAAATTGGCTGAACTAAATCGGCTTGATAACGCTGATTAAGGGTGGCTAGGTGAACGGGAAACGGCTTGATAACACGGATTGCTAGCGTTAAGCAAAAGCGTGTTGACCAAAACGGCTGAACGCGCGAACGATTAGGGCATCACCGCACAATTAACGGC
>DPBR01000055.1:2617-9350 GCA_003516865.1 Oscillospiraceae bacterium | reverse complement strand
TTTTCAAGACCGCCTCGTTATGACCACTTCGATACCTCTCCGAATACCCATATATTTTACCACAATTCCGGCGTTTTGTCAAGAGCATTTGCAAAAAAATCCACATTTTCCGAGAAAAGGCTGCCGAAAATCCGACAGCCCATTTCCTTATCTGTTCACGTTAAACGCCGAAAGCTTCGGATAAACGGCGGCTTTTCCAAGTTCCTCCTCAATCCTCAACAAACGGTTGTACTTCTCAACACGCTCCGAGCGTGACGGCGCGCCCGTCTTAATCTGACAGGTGTTGAGCGCAACCGCAAGGTCGGATATCGTCGTATCGGCGGTTTCACCCGAACGGTGCGAGGAAATCGCGGTGTAATGCGCTTTGTGAGCCATTTTTATCGCTTCGATTGTTTCGGATACCGTTCCTATCTGATTAAGCTTAATCAGAACCGAGTTTCCCGCGTCAAGCGAAATTCCCTTTGAAATTCTCGCCGTGTTGGTTACGAAAAGGTCGTCGCCGACAAGCTGAATCCGCTTCCCAAGCCGCTTTGTAAGCGCCTGCCAGCCCTCCCAATCCTCCTCGTCGAGCGCGTCCTCAATTGAAATTATCGGGTATTTGTTCACAAGCACTTCCCAATGCGCGATAAGCTGCTCCGTGGTGAACTTCGACTTTGCTTTCGGGAGAACATACTCTCCCTTTACTTCGCCTTTCCATTCGCTTGCAGCCGCGTCCATTGCGAGCATAAAATCATCGCCCGGCTTGTAGCCCGCCTTTTCGACCGCGCTCAGGATAACCTCAATCGCTTCCTCGTCGCTCGATAAATTCGGCGCAAAACCGCCCTCGTCGCCGACGGACGTCGCCAGCCCCTTTGACTTCAGGATATCCGCAAGTGCGTGAAACACCTCGGAACACTGCCTCAGCGCTTCCTTGAAACAGCACGCGCCCACGGGCATTATCATAAATTCCTGCACGTCAACCGTGTTTGCCGCGTGTGCGCCGCCATTGAGAATATTCATCATCGGCACGGGAAGCGTATTTCCCGAAACTCCTCCGAGGAAGCGATACAGCGGCACTCCGAGCGAACACGCCGCCGCTCTCGCGCAGGCGATTGACACCGCAAGAATTGCGTTTGCGCCGAGATTTGACTTGTCGGCTGTGCCGTCGGCGCGCTTCATCGCTTCGTCAACGGCGTAAACGTCCGCGCTGTCCATACCGCAAACCGCCTTGTTAAGCGCTTCGCTGATGTTCGCGGCAGCCTTTGACGCGCCTTTTCCGTTATAGCGGTTTTTGTCGCTGTCGCGCAGCTCAAGCGCCTCGAATCTGCCCGTTGAAGCGCCGCTTGGCGCAGCCCCCAAAGCGACCGTTCCGTCTGCAAGATGAACCTCCGCTTCAACCGTGGGATTTCCCCGCGAATCGAGAATTTCCCGTCCGATAACCTTTTCAATTGACGTTGTGTAATACATAAAAATCCTCCCGAAAGTGTTTATACTGTTTAGTATAACGCGCGAGAGGATAATTATTCAACTTCACTTTTTGAAAAAATCCTTGCCGACAATCGCTTCAAACCGCGGTTTTATGCCTGTTTTTTCCTCGAGATGACCGTAATTCTGAACCATATCATAGCTCGGAAGCGTGTTTCCCTCGACAAGGACGGGTCTTTCGGGCGTAATCGCAACGTCCCAGCCGACATAACCGACCTGTGGGATAACCTCGGCAGCCTTTTTGCACATCTCGACCGCTTCCTTGAACAGCGGAATTTCAAATCCCGCGAAAACCGCGCCCGAGAACGGGTGAACGTCATAATAAACGCTTGTCGTGTCGCACCACGCGGGCTTTCGTATAACGCCGTCCGCGCCCACCGCCGTATACATTCCGCCGCTGCAAATGTTATCGACAACCTCTTTTCCGTTGCTCATTCGCACGAGCGCGTACATAAAGTGCGTTTCGCCCTTGTAATTCAGCGTAACCATTCTAATCGTGTTAATCGACGACGGCGAAAGCTCGTTCATTTTCTCGTTCTGGACAATCGCTTCTTCCGCGAGATACTGACCGTTTTTCATAAGCCTTGCGTAAAGCTCGGAAAAATCGGTATTTTCGGTGATTTCCTCGCGCGTAATTCCGCTTCCGCCGAACGCGTTGAGCGGCTTCGCGAAAAAGCACTTTTTCCCCTCGCAGAATTTCTTCAAACCGTCCTCGCCCGCTTTTCTCACGTCGATAAAATCTCTTCCGATATACTCGCTGAATTTCTCGTCAAATTCAAGCTTATCGTCAAAAAAGTGGAAATATTCCTTGCTGTTGAGCGCGTGCGAAAGCTCCAGATTGTCGTTCATCGTCATAAACGTGCGGCGATTTTTGCCCTTAATCAGCGCAAATCCGAAAACGTGATAATCGAGATATCCAACGGAATACCTGAAAATGCACCAAATCATATCAAAAAACATCAAAAATCGGTTTTTCCCCGTTTCTTTATGTATAAGGCTGATTTGCCTGAACATTCTTTTAAAACTGCCGCCGCCAAGCCTGCGGAAAAAAGTTTTCAGCTTTCCCATTTTTGCTCTCCTTTATTTTCCGAAATAACACTTTTTTATTATAACACATTTGTTCGATTTTTTCAATACAAATTTCTCGGCAAAAAAATGGGCTGCCGAAGCAGCCCGAAATTAAAAGGGAGCGGGAATTTATAGTTAACGGAGAACAGTATAAACCGCTCTCCGAAAACGTCGTTGTTTTTTTATACGTTGAACAAAAGCTCGTCGTAGGTGGGATAAGGCCAGTATTTCTCGCCGACAATGGTTTCAAGCTCGTCTGCAACGGCTCTCAGGCTCTGCATAAGCCCGAACACCTCGTCGTGATAGAAGCGCGCCTTCTTTTCCTCGCCCTCGATAGCCTGCGCCTTTACAACCGCGTCGGACAGCTTTGCCGCCTTTTCGCTCAGCGCTGCCGTGAGGTCGTTCAGCTTCTTTGCAAGCTCCGTTTCAACTGTAGGTTCAATGCCGAGCGCCTTCTTGCTTGCCGCGATATCGCAGATATCCTTCGAGAACTTCATTACAGCGGGCATAATCTCCGTCTTTGCCATATCAGCCGCCGTAAGCGCCTCGATATTGATGACCTTGGAGTAGTTTTCAAGCAGAATTTCTTCTCTTGCGTGCAGCTCAACCTCGCTGTAAACGCCGAACTTCTTGAACAAATCAACGTTCTTCTGCGCGGTGAGGCAAGGAATTGCGTCAACCGTGGATTTAAGGTTGAGCAGACCGCGCTTCTCGGCTTCAACGGGCCATTCGTCGCCATAACCGTTGCCGTTGAAGATAACTCTCTTATGCTCGGCAATCGTCTTTACAAGCAGGTCGTGAAGAACCTCGTTGAAGTTCTCTTCGGTAGCCTTTTCGAGAACGTCCGCAAACTCTGTGAGCGAATTTGCGACAATCGTGTTGAGAATGGTGTTCGGACCCGCGATATTCAGACTTGAACCAACCATTCTGAACTCGAACTTGTTTCCTGTGAACGCAAACGGAGAAGTTCTGTTGCGGTCGGTCGAATCCATCGGGAAATCAGGGAGCGAGGATACGCCGACATTGAACATTTTCTTGCCGTTCGAGGTGTACTCCTTGCCCTCGACAAGCGCGTCGACAACAGCCTGAAGCTCCTCGCCGAGGAAAATCGAGATAATAGCGGGAGGCGCTTCGTTCGCGCCGAGTCTGTGGTCGTTTCCGGGAGAAGCAACCGACAGTCTGAGCAGGTCGGAATATTCGTCAACCGCCTTTATAATCGCCGCAAGGAACGTCAGGAACTGCGCGTTCTGCATAGGCGACTTTCCGGGGTCGAGCAGGTTTTTGCCGTCGTCGGTCGAAAGTGACCAGTTGTCGTGCTTACCCGAGCCGTTGATGCCCGCGAAAGGCTTTTCGTGAAGCAGGCAAACGAGATTATGCTCAAGTGCAACCTTCTTCATAAGCTCCATAGTAAGCTGGTTCTGGTCGGAAGCGAGGTTTGCGGGAGCGAAAATCGGCGCCATTTCGTGCTGTGCGGGAGCAACCTCGTTGTGCTTTGTCTTGGAGGTAATTCCGAGCTTCCAGAGCCTCTCGTCCAAATCTCTCATATAATCCGCAACGCGGTCCTTGATTACGCCGAAATAGTGGTCGTCAAGCTCCTGACCCTTGGGAGCGGGCGCGCCGAAAAGCGTTCTTCCCGTGAAAATAAGGTCTTTTCTCTCGTCGTAAGTAGCCTTGTTTACAAGGAAATATTCCTGCTCCGCGCCGACGGTTGCGACAACGCGCTTGGTTGTGGTGTTGCCGAACAGCTTGAGTATTCTCAGCGCCGCGTTGGAAACAACGTCCATTGAGCGCAGAAGCGGAGTTTTCTTGTCGAGCGCTTCTCCCGAATATGAGTAAAACGCGGTAGGAATGTACAGCGAACCGCCCTTTACAAAAGCGTAAGAGGTCGGGTCCCAAGCGGTGTAGCCTCTCGCTTCAAAAGTCGCTCTGATACCGCCGGAGGGGAAGCTCGACGCGTCGGGTTCGCCCTTGATAAGCTCCTTGCCGGAGAACTCCATAATAACCGTTCCGTCGCCGTTCGGTGAAATGAAGCTGTCGTGCTTCTCGGCGGTTATGCCGGTCATCGGCTGGAACCAGTGCGTGTAGTGAGTCGCGCCCTTTTCAATCGCCCAGTCTTTCATAGCGTTCGCCACGATATCGGCAATCGAGCTGTCAAGCTCCTTGCCCTCGGCGATTGTCTTTTTGAGCGCCTTGAACACGTTTTTCGGCAGTCTTTGCTGCATTGTTTCTTCGTTGAACACGTCAACTCCGAACTGTTCTACCACGTCAAATTTCTTTTCTTCCATTGTCCCGTTCCTCCTTAAATTTGTTCTTTGGTTTTTATCGGAAATAAAAAAAGACGTCTCGAGGGGGCAGAATTGCCTCTCCGAAACGTCGTTGTTTCCGATTTACAATTTTATTATATCCGAAAAAGCTTGTTTTGTCTATCGGATTTTTAGACAAATTTGAAAATTAATTTGCGATTTTTTTGGCAATTTCAACAAAATCATTGTGCGTCATTCATCATCGGGCGATTTTTTTCGATTATCCGAAAAATACCCCTTAGAAATCAGATGTTTTCGCAGAACGCGGTTGATATACTGCGAAAAAGGGCGGTCGTCAAGCTCTGAAAGCTCCTTTATCGCCTGTATAACGTCAACGTCGAGCGTTATGCTGACCTTATCCTTAAGCGGTCGCTGGCTGTTCATTTTCATCACCTCATAAAAATTATAGCATAAAATAAGAAAAGGTATTGACAATTAGCATTAAATAGGATATAATATAAATTAATCCTATGTTGTAGCATAAGGTAGGATAATATTATTAACAAAACGGAGGAATTTATGAACATTTTCAAGAAAATCGGCGCGGCAGCGCTTTCCGTTGCCACAGCCGCAAGCTGCCTTGCTCTGACGGCAAGCGCGGAAACAAAGGAGTACAAGCTCTTGACTTCGCCGATAAGCGTTAACAGCGTAAGCGGAAATTTTGCATTGACCGATAAGGGAATTATCAGCGTTGATACCGAAAAATGGCAGAAAGACGGCGAGTTTGCCTATTCGGACGTAAAAACTGATTTTGACGCGTCCAAATACACCGGCATATACTTTGACGGCAGCAGTAATTATGGACATCTTTCGGGCAAGAACAACTACCTGTCATTTAAGTATGACAAAAACAGCAAAAGCGTTAAAACCGTAAAAGATTTCGGCGAAAATTGCTACGGATTTATGGGGGAAAACGCATATTACTGGAATTTTGACCAAGACAGCAAAACAATGACCCTGACCGTTACCGCTCCCGACGGAACAAGCAAAACAAACAGCCTTACATATACCGGAAACGGAGAATGGTATGCCGGACTTTCTGCCATAAAAAATGATAAGTATGTCGCGGCTATCTTGTGGAAGACGGACGAAAAAGAAGATGAGGGCTATACAAAGTTTTTATATGACGTTTACGGAATAACTAAGGACGGAAAAATGGAAACCATTTTTTCCAGAACCACCGGAAACGGCGCTTTTGCTTGGGACGCTTTCGGCGTAGCAGCAGGCAATAATTGCTTTTCGTGGACGGAAGAGGCTGTCGCGCTTGGTTTGAAACGTTTCATTGTAAACCTGAATACAAAAGAAGTCATTATAGGTAACGCTCAATTGAGCCGCCTTGGTTACGACGTAAATTGCAATTATACAGACGGCGTGTTCTCCGCAAAAATCAACAGCGTTGACCTCTACGGCGACAGATT
Organism: Oscillospiraceae bacterium; assembly: GCA_003516865.1. Lineage (GTDB taxonomy): Bacteria > Bacillota > Clostridia > Oscillospirales > Ruminococcaceae > CAG-115. The sequence continues at coordinate 3,097 of DPBR01000055.1, read as the reverse complement.
TATTGCAACGTGTGTGACGGACTATACCACCGATTCTTATGATTATCGTTATATCCTGTTCAAAATTGAAGACCAAGGATATGTATGGGATAATTACGCCGGCGTTTCAAAGACCTACAAGTCAATGTCCACCAATGACGGCAAAATCTTCCTTGTTAAGACCGAGGACGACAAGTGGGGATATATCGACGCAAACGGCAAGGAACTTGCACTTTTCGATGACGCAGGCGAATTTGTCGGAGATTACGCGCCCGTTGTCAAGGATGGAAAGGCTTATCTCATTGACAAGAATATGAAGTGCGTTTCCGATAAAATTGACGCAGACGGCGTTAGAAGCATTTCCAACATTTCCGATATGTTTGTAATCGAAAAGGGCGGAAAGACTTATCTCGCAACATTTGCCGCTCCCGCTTCCGAACCCACAACTTCCGAACCCACAAGCGAACCCACCAGCGAACCCACAAGCGAGCCCACAAGCGA
>DPBR01000055.1:2133-2377 GCA_003516865.1 Oscillospiraceae bacterium | reverse complement strand
ACAAGCGAGCCCACAAGCGAGCCTGCTTCCGAACCTGAGAACCCCGACACGGGCGTTGCGGGAATAGGATTTGCAGTTGCGATTGCGGCACTCGGCAGTGCGGGTATTATCCTTTCGCGCAAAAAGAAGTAATCTTCATCTTCCATAAAACAAAAAAGCCGGAGAGTAAAATCTCCGGTTTTCTTCTTCAAAAGCGTTCCGAGGACGGTCAAGAAAGGTACAGATGCAAGGAAGCGGCGTTTCA
>DPBR01000055.1:797-1873 GCA_003516865.1 Oscillospiraceae bacterium | reverse complement strand
TGACAACGCAGATGTGCCTTTATTGTCCGTCCGACTTTTTTTATCTGAACATATCCTTAATCTTATCGAAAAAACCCTTGCGCTTCTCGTAATTCTTCTCATTAAGCGTTCCCTCGAAAGCCGTGAGCGCGTCCTTCTGAACCTTTGTGAGGTTTTTCGGGACTTCAACGCTTATTCTCACCATCTGGTCGCCGCGCGTTCCGGCGCTCTGCTGAAGCTTCTGAACGCCCTTTCCGCGAAGCCTGAACACCGTTCCCGGTTGCGTTCCCGCAGGAACGTTATAGCTCACCTTGCCGTCGATTGTCGGCACTTCAATTTCCGCGCCGAGAGCCGCCTGCGCGTAGGTAATCGGGAAATCAATCCAGATATTGTAATCCTCGCGCTCGAAAACGGGGTCTGCTTTCACGGAAATTCTGACCTTGAGGTCGCCGCGCGCGCCGCCGTTCGAGCCGACAGAACCCTGTCCGCGAACGTTCAGCAACATTCCGTCGTCGATACCCGCAGGCACCTTAACCGTGACGGTTTTGCGCTGATTAACCCTGCCCGAACCGCCGCACTTAATGCACGGCTTTTCGATAATTTTGCCCTTGCCGCCGCATTTTGTACAAGGCCGCTGGCTCTGCATCATACCGAACATACTTCTCTGCTGAACGGTAACGACTCCTCGTCCGTTACAGTCGGGACAAGTCTTGACAGAGCTTCCCGCAGAAGCACCCGTGCCGCCGCAGTCGGGACATTCCTCCGTGCGGTTTATCGTGACGTCGCGAGATGTGCCTTTGCACGCTTCCATAAACGTTATATCAAGCGCAGACGCGATATCCGCGCCTCTTCTCGCTGCGTTTACACCCGAAGAACGCGTGCTGAACCCGCCGCCTCCGAAGCCGCCGCCGAAAATATCGCTGAAAATATCGCTGAGGTCAACGCCGTCAAAGCCACCCGTGAAGTTTGTTCCTCCGCCGCCATAGCTTGAGTCAACGCCTGCGTGACCGAACTGGTCGTAACGCGCGCGCTTATCCGGGTCGGAAAGCACCTGATTCGCCTCGTTAACCTCCTTGAACTTCTCGGCGGCCGTCGGG
>DPBR01000055.1:0-506 GCA_003516865.1 Oscillospiraceae bacterium | reverse complement strand
ACCTCGTAATAATCTCTTTTCTCCATAAAATCACTCTCATCATTTCATCAACATTACCCCACTTTGGCCGTGGGGTAATGCGATTGATTAAATTACTTCTCGGTAAACTCAACGTCAACGGCGCCGTCGTCGTTATTTCCGCCGTTATCGGAAGCAGTGGAAGCTCCGCCCGCAGTCTCTGCCGCGCCGGCTCCTGCCGCAGCGTTCGGGTCGTTCTGGTAAACCTTGCCAGCAACCTCGTAGAACGCGGTCTGAAGCTCTTCCTTAGCCTTCTTGACAGCCTCGATATCCGTACCCTTAAGCGCTTCCTCAAGAGCGGTAATCTTCGGCTCAACCTTAGCCTTATCGTCAGCGGAAACCTTATCGCCGAACTCGGTCATCGACTTCTTAATCTGATAAACCATAGAATCGGCTTCATTTCTCGCGTCAACGTCCTCCTTGCGCTTCTTGTCCTCGGCAGCGTAAGCTTCAGCTTCTCTAACCGCCTTGTCGATATCTTCCTTGCT
>DPBR01000030.1:11616-27195 GCA_003516865.1 Oscillospiraceae bacterium | reverse complement strand
AAAAAGTCTTTTTAGATTTTTAAGACCTTTTTCTTCAGAAAAAGGTCTTAAACCCCGCGGGAGCGACTGGAGCGCGAAGCGCGACGACTGGAGGCACTGGAGCGGAGCGACGACTGTGACCGACTGGAGCGTGAAGCGACGATTTGAATTAAACCTCGACATCGGCGGAGTAGTCGACGCCGGGAATGCCGAAGCCGAAGAGTTCGAGGAAATCGGAGTGATAGCCGTTGATATCGGCGCAGTCTGTGAGGTTTTCGGTGGTGATTTTATTCCAGAGTTCGAGGACTTTTTCTTGAATTTCGGGCTGCATTTCGAGGTCGTCCATTCTAATTCTGCCCTCGGAGTCGAGGTTGAGGTTATCGGAGGAAATTTCCGCGAACAGGCGCTGCATTTGTTCAATGCAGCCCTCGTGAGTGCCGTTTTCTTTCATCACTTTGTAGAGGATTGAGATATAAAGCGGTACGACGGGGATAGCCGCGCTGGATTGTGTGACGAGGGCCTTGTTTACCGAAATATACGAACGAAGTCCTTTTTCGCGGAGCTTTTTCGACGTTTCAAAGAGGTGAGCCTTGGCTCTGCCGATACTTCCCTCGAAGTAAACGGGGTAGGTTATCGAGGGACCGATGTAGGAATAAGCGATTGTGAGCGCGTTTTCCGCGAGAACGTCCGCTTTTTTCAGCGCGTCAATCCACATTTCCCAGTCCTCGCCGCCCATAACCTTGACGGTCGCTTCAATTTCTTCCGCAGTCGCAGGCTCGATTGTCACCTCGGAAATCGTGTTGTTTCTGAGGTCGATAGTCTTGTTCGTGTACGGCTCGCCGGTTGTTTTCAGCACGCTTTTGTACACGGTTTCGCCGACTTGTCTTCTCGGAGAAGCAAGCGAATAAATCACCGCGTCAACTTTTCCGAGGTCGCGCTTGATAATATCGATAATCTCCTGTTTGCACTCGTCGGAATAAGCGTCGCCGTTGATTGTCTTTGCGTAAAGACCGTCAGCCTGAGCGAATTTCTCGAATGCTTTTGTGTTATACCAGCCCGAAGTGCCGGTTTTGTTTCCCGAAGCGGGTTTGTCGAACATTACGCCGAGAGTCGCCGCTTTCATTCCGAACGCGAGCGAAATTCTCGAAGCAAGTCCATATCCCATTGAACAGCCTATTACAAGCGCTTTTTTCACGCCCGAAAGCTCGCCTTTTGACTTTACATACTCGATTTCGCGCTCAACCGCTTTTTCGCAGCCGACGGGGTGCGCCGTTGTGCAGATAAATCCGCGTACTTTTGGTTCTACTATCATTGTTTTTCTCCTTGTGTATTATCTAAGCTTACGCCGCCGCTTGTGAGTACACGACAAGCACGACAATCAGCACTGCCGTAACTCCGAGAATTATCCAGTTCCTCATAATCGTGCGTTCAAGCTTTTTGTCGTTTTTCTTGTTGTCAAACCGCTTTGCCATAAGCTCTCCTTTATTCTCCGTAGGCGTAAGCCGCCGTGGGTCGTTTAATCTCGCTGTTTATGGTGTGGTCCTGCTTGATATCGCTCTCGCTTATCAGGAAATAATCGTATCTCAGAATGGCGCTGCCGTCCCACGAAATCGGGTCGTCCCACGTCACGTCTGCGTGATACCACTCGCCGTCGATTTTAACCATATTCCACATATGCGGACCGCCGTTTCCCGTGCCGGAAATGCAGATGCACTCAATTCCAACGGACTGGCACAGATGTGAAAACGCCTTTGAATAGCCCTCGCAGACCGATTTCCTGTATATAATCGGTCCGTCCATTCGCCATGTGTATTTTTCGCCGTTGGCTATGTAATCCGTTCTGTTGATTATCCAATCGTGGAAAAGCTCCGCCTTTTCGTAATCGCTTGACAGCGTTTTCGCTTCTTCAATTACATCGGCGGTGGTTTTCTCGATGGTATTCATTGTCGATTTGCATTGCGCTGCGGTTAAATTATAGCTGTATTTGAAGTACGAAATAGTGTTATCCGATGATAACATATATGACGCCGCGCCGTTTGTGGAAATGAGGTGGGGATTGTCCGCGCGCATTGCGGCAAAAGTTTTGTCATAATCGGATTTCGTTATTTCGCAGTCGGAAAGGTCGATTTTCGCTTCACATTCCAGAATACCATTGCAGAGCGCTTTATACGCTTTTTTCTGCTTGTCCGTAAGCGTGTTGTACGCCCACTTGACCTCGTAATTGTCAAGAATACTCTCGCCGTTCTGCTTTGCGGGAGCTTCGGGAGCATCGTCCTTGATTAAACCAACGGTATATTTCAAGATTAAAAGCGCGTCGTTAACATTGACGAATCCGTCGCCGTTTGCGTCGAGCGCGGGGTCTGTGTTCGATTTTACACATTCCTTCAGAACGTAAAGAGCGTCTATTGAATTGACGAATCCGTCGCCGTTTACGTCGTATTTTAAATTCTGCGCGAAGCCTGTCGCCGACATCAGCGAAAAAGCCGCTGCCGCCGCGGAAATCGCACTTATTATTCTATGCTTTATTTTCATAAAAACACCTCGAAATATATATTTTCCCTATCCTCATTTTATCAGAATAAATTCGGTTTGTCAAGGAGATTAAATTCTCGGATTTACCCGTTTTCCGATATCTTTGCAATTGTGTTTGTTACAAGCTTCCTGAACATCGGCGCAGCCTTGTCGGCTGTTTCCTGAACCTCTTTGTGCGAGAGTTTTTCGGGTGAAATTCCCGCCGCGAGGTTTGAAATGCAGGATATCCCGACAATCTCCATTCCGCAGTGACGCGCCGCAACGGCTTCAACCGCCGTTGACATTCCCACGGCGTCCGCGCCCATTCTTCCGAACGCGCGGATTTCCGCGGGCGTTTCGTAGTTCGGACCGGAGGTTTGGATATAAATGCCGGTTTTCAGCGGCACGCCCGCTTCTGCCGCCGCTTCTTCGGCAAGCTTTCTCAGCCGTTTTGAATACACTTCGCTCATATCGGGGAAACGAACTCCCAGTTCATCGATATTTGCGCCGATAAGCGGCGAGGGCACGTTGTAGATTATATGGTCGCCGATTAGCATAAAATCGCCCGCCTTGAACGTCGGATTAATTCCGCCCGCCGCGTTTGTAAGAAACAGCGTTTTCGCACCGAGAAGCTTCATCAGTCTTATCGGCAAAACCGCGTCCGAAACCGAATATCCCTCGTAATAATGCACTCTGCCCTGCATACAAACAATCGGCGTTTTTCCGCAGTATCCGAACACAAATCTTCCCTTGTGTCCCGCGACCGTACTTCTCGGAAAACCCTCGATTTCCGCGTAATCAAGCGTTTCACGAATATCGAGAGTATCGCAGAAATCGCCCAGTCCCGAACCCAGAACAAGCGCGAGTTCGGGCTTGAATGTGATTTTTTTGTTAACCTGCTCAAGGCAGTTCATAAGCTTTCCGTAAATTTCGTTCATAATTTTCTCCTTTCAGCAATCGGCTTTCAGCGTTACCGTGAAAACCGAGCCTTCGCCCGGCTCGCTTTCAACCGTTATCCCGCCGCCGCAGAGTTCCGCGATTTTTTGCGCGAGCGGCAGCCCCAAGCCGTTGCCACGCGACGCGTGCGAAGCGTCCGCCTGATAGAATTTCTCGAAAATGTGCGGGAGCGCTTCCTTTGGTATCCCGCAGCCGCTGTCTTTTACCGAAACCGTGATATCATCGCTGCTTTTTTTGCACGAAACGCTGATTGCGCCGCCGTTTTCCGTGAATTTCACGGCATTGTCGAACAGATTGTTCCAGATATGAGCCAAAAGCTGCTCGTTCCAGTAATAATCGACCGCTTCAAGCTCGCTCATATCAATCTCGATGTTCTTCGACGACCACTGCGGCTCTAATCTCAGCATACAGTGACGAAGCTGCTCGTCCAGCGAAAACTTGGTTTTATCCGTGATTATATCGCGGTTTTCGAGGTTCGTGAGGAGCTGCGTGTTCGCCGAAAGCTCCGACAGATACTCCGTTTCTTCGAGAATTATTTTCGCAAATTCCTTTCGGCGCTCTTCACTCAAATCGTCCTCGCAAAGCTGCCGCGCAAATCCCCTTATCGACGCGAGCGGCGTTTTGAATTCGTGCGAGAAATTTCCGATAAAATCCTTTCGGAAAAGCTCTGTCGCGCGCAGTTCCTCGGTCATTTTGTTAAAGTCGTCAATCAGTTCGCGAAGCTGTTTCACGGTGTGCCGCGTCAGAAAATCCATCTCCAGCTTTACAGTAAAATCGCCGTTCGTGACGCGCTTCGTCGCTTTCGTAAGATTTGAGAGAGGCTTCAGAACCGCGTTTCCTATCGCGAATGCAAGCATTCCGCCGATTATCGCCGAGGCGATTATAGGACCGATAATCGCGTCCGTGTCCGTCGTTCCGCCTTTGAGAAAGCCGATTACGAGGGTTGCCGTAAAGCTGAGAATTTCCGAGGAAACGATTATGATAAGCGTCAGAATCATCAGCTTTATTCCAAGGCGGTTTACGCGCGAAAACGGCTTTGCAATCCACCTTCCGAGCTTTTTCAGTTGTTCGGTGAGCTTTTTCATCACGTTTTTATCTCCGCCTTATACCCAAGTCCGCGAACCGTCAGGATTTCAAAGTCAGGATTGTCGCGAAACCGCTCTCTGAGGCGGTTTATATGCACGTCAACCGTCCGCGCTTCGCTGTCGGAATCCATTTCCCAGAATTCCTCCATAATCGCGGCGCGCGTGAATGTTTTTCCGGGAAACGACAGCAGTTTGAACAAAATCTGAAACTCTTTTTTGGGCAAAATAACGGGCTGTCCCGAGAATTTTACCGTAAAAGAATCGTAAATAAGCTCGGTGTTTCCGACAACGATTTTCTGTTCCTCGGCGATTTTGCTCCTGCGCAGCAGCGCCTTAATCCGCAAAATCATCTCCATTTCATCGACAGGCTTTGTCATATAATCGTCCGTGCCGAGAACAAAACCTCTCCTCAAATCTTCTGCCGCGTCTTTTGCCGTTATTATCAGAACAGGCAGATTTGAACCGCTTTCGCGCAGCGTTTTCAGCACCTCGTAGCCGTCTTTTTTCGGCATCATTACGTCCAGTATCGCAAGGTCGATGTGCTGTTTTTCGATAATATCGAGCGCCGCTTCGCCGTTTTCGGCTGAATACACCTTAAATCCGTTCTTTTCAAGCGTATATTCATACAGTCTGCGAATATTCGCCACGTCGTCCGCGACAAGTATATTGAACATAAGCCGTCTGTTCCTTTCGCTTCAGCTTTTTATTTGCTTCCGAGGTATTTTTCCTGTTCTTCCGTAAGCTTGTCTATCGAAATTCCCCACGAAAGAAGCTTTCTCTCGGCGACTTTACCGTCGATTTCGCGCGGCACGTTGAACGTCATTTCGCCGAGCGCTCGCTTTTCCTTGTTTTTCGCGATATATTCAGCGCAGAGAGCCTGTATCGCGAAGCTCATATCCATAATTTCGGCGGGGTGTCCGTCGCCCGCGGCAAGATTTACAAGGCGTCCCTCAGCGATAACGAAAATCGTTTTTCCGTTCGGGAGAGCGTAGCCCTCGATATTATTCCGCGCTTCATAGTGCGATACCGCGATTTCACGCAGCTTTTTCATATTCACTTCAACGTCGAAATGACCCGCGTTGCAGCAAATAGCGCCGTCTTTCATATTCATAAACGCTTCTTCGCCGATTACGTCCGCGCAGCCCGTTACCGTCACGAAGAAATCGCCGATTTTCGCGGCTTCTTTCATCGGCATAACGCGAAATCCGTCCATTACCGCTTCCATAGCTTTAATCGGGTCGATTTCCGTTACGATAACGCGCGCTCCGAGTCCTTTCGCACGCATTGCCGTGCCTTTTCCGCACCAGCCGTATCCCGCGACAACAACGTCTTTTCCCGCGACAATCAGGTTTGTTGTGCGGTTAATTCCGTCCCAGACGGATTGTCCCGTTCCGTAGCGGTTATCGAAAAGATGCTTGCAGTCCGCGTCGTTTACAAGCGCCATAGGGAATTTAAGCTCTTTCGCCTTGTCCATCGCCTTTAAGCGCAGAATTCCCGTCGTCGTTTCCTCGCAGCCGCCGAGAACGTTCGGAATAAGGTCGGGACGCTTTTCGTGAATGTAGTTCACGAGGTCGCCGCCGTCGTCGATTATGATGTTCGGCGCAGCGCCGATTACCTTGCCGATATGCGAGAAATATTCCTCCTCGGTCGTCCCGTGCCAAGCGAACACGGAAAGCCCCTCGTGCGCGAGTGCCGCCGCAACGTCGTCCTGCGTTGAGAGCGGGTTCGAGCCTGTTACATACATTTCCGCGCCGCCTGCCGCCATTACTTCGCAGAGATATGCCGTTTTTGCTTCAAGATGAACGGAGAGCGCGATTTTAAGCCCCGCGAAAGGCTTCGTTTCCGAAAACTCGCGCTCTATGCCGTTCAGAAGCGGCATATTTCTCCTCACCCAATCGATTTTGCGTTTTCCCGATTCCCAAAGGTTCGGGTCTTTTATTTCCGATATTCCCATTTTTTTATTCTCCTTTAGTGTTTTACAATATTCTTGTCAGCACTCCGCAGGCGATTTCGGGTTCTTTACCGTCGACGCTTTCGTGAAGCATAACGACTTTTCCCGATATTTCCCAAAGCGGCGCATTGTCGATAAAGAACTGCATCGACGCGTTTCCGCGGCTGTCCGAGCTTACGTCCGGCAAAATTATCGCTTTTTCGCCCGCTTTTTTGCAGAACGTACCCTCGTGAACGTGGAACGGCAGAACGCTGTTTTCGGGCAGCCCCGACAGCTCAAGCGCGAAATAAAGCCCCTCGGGCAGATTAAACACGAAAATTCCGCCGTTTATCCCGCCGCTTCCGTCCGTGCTGTTCATGTCCGCGTAAAGCACGGCGCGCTCCTGTTCCATAAAAGCGTATTTTGTCATATTCACAAACATCACCTCATTGAGATGATATTCCCGAATAACTCGGCTTATTCTCCGTTATCCCGCGGCAAGTCCCGAAAGCACGCGCTTCAGTTCCTCTTCAAGCCCGCTGTAAAACAGCGTGAAAAGAATATCGCAGCTTCCGAGCAGGAACATATTTTTGTTCGTAATCGCCGTAAGCGCGGGAACGTAGCTGTAAATATAGCTTTTGAACCACTCCGCGTCATATGCGGGAACGGGTCTGCCCGTCCTCACCATTCGCCTGATTTCCTCGAAATCATCGACAATCACGTTGTCGTAATTCCCCGCGCCTTTCGCGACAACCATATCAAAAATCGACTTAATCTGCTTGTCGTTTAGGCTCTGATTGTTTATTTTCACGTTTTTAAGCTCCGGAAGCCTCACCGCAAATGAATACACCATAAGCGACAGAACGCGCTCGTATTCGGGCGAATTCATCTCCTTGCAGCGCTCTTTGTCAAGCTTTATTCCCGTATTGTACAGGCAGGTTGTGTCGGTTATGTTTTTAAGCGAAATTTTGAAGATATCCTTTACGCTGATGTTGTAAAAATCCTTGTCCGCTATCATATAAATGTACTTAATCGCGTTAAAAAGCGACACTCCCGCTTTAACCACCGTTTCCGACAGCATCGTGAACGCCGTTCTCTCGCTTACAAACTCCATTTTCTCACATCTCCTTAATCTTCTTGCGCTATAATTACCCTATTATAACTATTATACAATTTTTTTCGCGCAATTGCAATAAGAATTGTAAAAAAATACGCTTTTTTCTCTTGATTTTAATGAGCTTTTAAGGTATAATAAAACTGAATTACTATTTCGGAGCTGATATTATGAAAGACGGTTTTATAAAATGCGCGGCGGGAACGCCGGAAATGAGAGTCGCGGACTGCGATTATAACGCGGAAAAGATTATCGAACTGATAAACGGGGCGGCTGAAAACGGCGTGAAAATTCTTGCGCTTCCCGAACTTTGCGTTACGGGATACACCTGCGCGGATTTGTTCCTCTCGAAAACGCTTATTCGCGGCGCGGAAAACGCTCTCAAGAGGATTATCCGCGAAACCGCGGGGCTTGATATTATCACGGCGGCGGGCTGTCCGCTGTGCGTCGACGGCGAGCTTTACAACTGCGCGGTCGTTTTCGGCGGGGGAAAAATTCTCGGCGTTGTTCCGAAGAAAAATCTCCCGAATTATAACGAATTTTACGAAATGCGCTGGTTTACGCCTGCGGACGGCGAAAAGCGCGTTGTTCCGATTTTCGGACAGTCCGTTCCGTTCGGTGCGGGACTTGTGTTTACCTGCGAAAATTGCCCCGAACTCGCCTTTTCCGTTGAGATTTGCGAGGATTTGTGGTCGCCGGAGCCGCCTTCGATTAACGCGGCGCTTGACGGAGCGACGATCATCCTCAATCTCTCCGCTTCAAACGAGCTTGTCGGCAAGGACGATTACCGCAAAAGTCTTGTAAGCGGGCAGTCCGCGCGGCTTATTTGCGGATATATCTACTGCGGGGCAGGCGAGGGCGAGTCCACGACCGACCTTGTTTTCGGCGGAAAGCGGATTATCTGCGAGAACGGAAAATTCCTCGCAGAAAGCGAACTCTACACAAACGGTCTTTCCGTAAGCGAAATCGACGTTTCAATGCTTTGCTCCGAGAGAATACGCAATACGAGTTTCCGCGGACGTCCCTGCGTAAGCGACGCGGCGTTCACGCTCTCCGAGTGCGAAACCGCGCTCACGCGGAAAATCCAGCCGCTTCCGTTCGTTCCCGCGGAGGATAACGCGAACAGCTCGCGCTGCGCGAAAATTCTCGCAATGCAGGCTCACGCGCTCGCAAAACGCGTTAAACACACGCACTGTCAGAAGCTCGTAGTCGGAATTTCGGGAGGGCTTGACTCTTGTCTTGCGCTTCTCGCAAGCGTTGAAGCGCTGAAAGTGCTGAGCCGTCCGATGACCGATATTACCGCGATTTCAATGCCTTGCTTCGGCACGACTTCCCGCACCAAATCAAACGCGGAACTGCTCTGCACGGCGCTCGGCGTGGATTTCAGGCTGATTGATATTACCGATACCGTAAAATCTCATCTGCGGGATATCGCGCACGATGAGAATAATTACAATGTCGCCTATGAAAACGCTCAGGCGCGCGAAAGAACGCAGGTTCTTATGGATATCGCGAATGATTTGAACGGAATGGTTATCGGAACGGGCGATTTATCGGAGCTTGCGCTTGGCTGGGCGACCTACAACGGCGACCATATCAGTATGTACGGAGTAAATTCGTCCGTGCCGAAAACGCTTGTCCGTCATATCGTGAAATATTGTATGAAAACGGCGGCTGACGAGCGGCTCAGAGCCGCGCTTGCCGATATTCTCGATACTCCCGTAAGCCCCGAACTTCTTCCCGCTGAAAACGGCGAGATTTCCCAGAAAACCGAGGACCTTGTGGGACCGTATGAACTGCACGATTTCTTCCTCTACTACGGCATAAGATACGGCTTTACACCGTCAAAAGTGTTCAGACTGTGCCGTTATGCGTTTGACGGGGCGTATTCCGACGAGGTTATACTCAAATGGGAAAAGGTGTTCTTCAAGCGCTTTTTCGCTCAGCAGTTCAAGCGGAGCTGCCTGCCCGACGGCGTTAAAATAGGCTCTGCGGCGGTTTCTCCGAGGGGCGACCTCAGAATGCCGAGCGACGCGGAAGCCGCGCTATGGCTTGATGATTTAACTTGACGAAAAGAGCTTTCAGATGACCTATAAAACGAAGAAAAAGCTAATTCATTTTTACACAAGCGGCGCTGTTGCGGAAGATTTTGCCGCGACAAAGAAGCGGAAGCTGGCTTCTTTCAGAAAGACTGTCCGCGCGTGTTTTTACGTTCAGTGCGGCGTTTTCGCGATATGCGCGGCGGCGGGCTTTATTTCGGGATTTTCGGGCGCTGTTCCCGCGGCGATTTGCTCGGTTATTCCGCTTGCGGCGGCGTTTTTCGCGGCAGGCGGCACTGCGGCTGTGAGAACGCTCTCATGTATACTGAATTTCCTGCTTTCGGCAGCGGCGATTGTCGCGTGTATACTCACGGGAGAACCGTTTTTGGGAGTTTGCGGAGGGCTGCTTGCGGCGGCGTTTGCGGCGTCCTGCGTCAGCCTCAGAATGAGGTTTTACGAGGATTTTCTGGCGGGTTATCCTGTAAAGCTGCTTAAACGCGAGGATTACACGCTTTTGCGGAATTTCTCCGATGAAACAGCCGTTGAACCGCCGACAATCGAAAGCTTTACCTCGGCTGATGAAAAAGTACCCGAACTTCCGCCGCTCACAAGCGAAATGCGCGAGCTTGCAAACAGGCTCGGAAGCATTATCGGCAGCGAAAAATAACACTCATATATGAATATAAAAAAGCTATGCGTGACGGCGATTTTTATTTGCGCGGCGGCTTGTCTTTCCGCGCTTGAAACGATATTGCCGCCGATTGTGCCTATTGCGGGAATTCGCGTCGGGCTTGGCAATATAATCACGCTTTTCGTGCTGTATATCGGCGGTTCGTGGCGTATTCCCGACGCGTACATAATCGCCGTTTTGCGGTGTTTTCTCGCGGCGCTTATCACCGGCTCGCTTCTCAGCGCGGCTTACGGGCTTGTGGGAGGAGTTCTCGCCTGCACGGCGATGGCGGTTATGCGCCGTATTTTGCCGCGAAAAAAGGACGGAACGTGCGCTCCCGACCCGCAGTTTCTCCCGTTCACGGCGGTTGCGGGCGCGATTTTTCACATCGCGGGGCAGACGCTGACGGCAATTCTGTTCTACGGCTCAAAGTACGTTCTCGCGTACACGCCCGTGCTGCTCGCTTCGGCGATTGTTGGCGGGCTGCTGACGGGATTTCTCACGTTTCTGCTGCTCGGAAAATTGCCGAGGAAGTTTATTGAGAATATCAAAAAATCGTGATTTTGCACAAATTTGATTACAAGGAGTATAATATGAAGCTTCTTTTGATTGACGGAAACAGTATAATGAACCGCGCGTTCTATGGAATAAGGCTTCTGTCAAGCGACAAGGGCGTGTTTACAAACGCGCTCACGGGCTTTCTGAACATCTATATGAAGCTTGTGAAAGAGGAAAATCCCGACAGGATTTGCGCGGCGTTCGACCTGAAATCACCGACTTTTCGCCACAAAATGTACGGTGAATATAAGGCGGGACGTCACAAAATGCCCGACGAGCTTGCGATGCAGATGCCGATTATCAAGGATATTCTGCGGGCGCTCGGCGTGAAAATCGTTGAATGCGAGGGTTATGAGGCGGACGATATTATTGGGACGCTTTCGCGCGTTTGCTCCGAAAACGGCGGCGAATGTCTTATCAGTACGGGCGACCGCGACAGCTTTCAGCTTGTCGGAGAGCGCATTACTGTGCGGCTTGCCTCGACCAAGGAGGACGTGTTCTATACTCCCGAAAAAATCCGCGAGGTATACGGTGTTGAGCCGCGCGAGATGCTTGAAGTCAAGGCGCTGATGGGCGACAGCTCCGACAATATCCCCGGAGTTGCCGGTATTGGTGAGAAAACGGCGCTTTCTCTTGTGAAAAATTACCATACCGTTGATTATATCTATCGGCATATTGACGAAATTGATATTACAGCTAGTATACGAAAAAAGCTTGAGGCGGGAAAAGAAAGCGCCGAATTGTCGAGAAAACTCGGCGAAATCTGCTTGACAGCGCCGATTTCACTCAATCTTGACGACTATGTTATAGGCGAGGGCGACAAGGAAGCAGCTAAGGGAATTTTACAGGAACTTGGAATGAATACTGCGGTCAAAAAGCTCGGCCTTGAGGGAACAGCGGCGAAAAAGGTTGAAATCACCGCGCCCGTTTCTGCGGAAAAGCCTGCTGTAAAGCCGATTGTCGCTGATGACGCGAAGTATGACGGCGAAGCGCTTACAGTTTTTGTACAAAATGACGAAATTGTTGTATACAGGGGAGAAACGCTTGTCGAAGAACCGCTTTCCGTTCTCGGAAACGACGAGCCGAAACACACGGATAACGCTAAATCGCTCTATTATCGCTGTCTGAAGCAGGGAATTTCGCTGAAAAACGTCACTTTTGACGCGACTTTGGCGGCTTATCTGCTGGACGTGAACGCGAAAGATTACGATTTGCCGCGGCTTTATGAGAAATATGGCGTTGACGGCGAGCCGCACGAGCGCGTTGAACGGCTCTGCAATGCGCTTTTCAAGGAAATCTGCGCTGAAGGAATGCTCAAGGTTCTGCGTGAAATCGAAATTCCGCTTTCCGAGGTGCTAAGTTCAATGGAGCTTGTCGGAATTGCCGTTGATAAGGACGGTCTGGAGCGTTTTGGCGAGGAAATTCTCCCGCAAATAAGCGGCATTGAGGGGGAAATTTTCGCGCTTGCGGGTCATGAATTTAACGTCGGCAGCCCGAAACAGATTGGAGCCGTGCTGTTTGACGAGCTTGGGCTTCCTGCGGGAAAAAAGCGCAAGACAGGCTGGTCAACCGACAGCGACACGCTTGAAGAAATTGAGAAATATCACCCGATTGTGCGGAAAATTCTTGATTGGAGAAAGCTCTCGAAGCTGTATAACACCTACGTCAAAGGGCTTCTCTGCGCGGTTTCCGAGGACGGGCGAATGTACACCACGTTCAAGCAGACCGAAACCCGTACGGGCAGAATTAGTTCCGCCGAGCCGAATATCCAGAATATCCCCGTGAGAACGGAAATCGGGCGCAATTTCCGAAAATTCTTCACTGCGGGCGATGGAAAACTGCTCTGTGACGCGGATTACAGTCAGATTGAGCTGAGAGTTCTTGCGGCGCTTGCGGGCGACGAGGTGATGATTAAGACGTTCGCCGAGGGCCGCGATATCCACCCTGAAACCGCCGCGAGTGTATTCGGGCTGCCGCCCGAGTGGATTGACGCGGACACTCGAAGAAAGGCTAAAGCCGTAAATTTCGGCATTGTGTACGGTATCGGCGCGTTTTCGCTTGCGAAAGATATCGGTTCGTCCGTTGCCGAGGCGAAAAAGTATATCGAGGATTATCTCAACCACTTTTCGGGCGTTAAAAAGTATATGGACGACGTGGTAAATTCCGCGAAAGCAAGCGGGTTTGCGGTCACTTATTTCGGCAGGCGGCGGTTTATTCCCGAAATTCTCGCGACAAACAAAACCGTTCAGGCGCTTGGAAAGCGTATCGCGATGAATACTCCCATTCAAGGCACAGCCGCGGATATCATCAAAATTGCGATGATTCGCGTTTATAATCGTCTTAAAAAAGAATTGCCCGAAGCAAGGCTGATTTTGCAGGTTCACGACGAGCTGATTGTTGAGGCGCCCGAAAATCTCGCTGAAAAAGCCGCCGTTATACTTCGCGAGGAAATGGAAAATGCTGTAAATCTTGCCGTTCCGCTTCCGTGCGACGCGAAAACGGGCAAAACTTGGTTTGACGTTCATTGAGGAGGAATTATGACTGAACTTCCGCCTTTTTTTAAGAGTATAATCGAGCAGGATCGCTGCGCCGTGGTTATCTGCGGGCTTAATCACGAGATTTTGTATATGAACCCAGCGGCGCTGAAGCGTTACGGAAAGCACGGAAATCTTATCGGAAAGAGCATTTTCGACTGCCATTCGCCCGCCTCAAACGACAAAATCCGCGAGGTTGTCGCGTGGTTCGCGAAAAGCCGCGAGAATAATCTTGTATACACTTTTCACAACGAGAAGCAAAACAAGGACGTTTATATGGTTGCGCTGCGCGATGAAAACGGCGAACTAATCGGATATTACGAAAAGCATGAGTTCCGAAATCCCGAACAGATGATGAAATACGATTTGAAATAAATGACGAATTGTAGTATTTCGGCGAAAATTACTATTTGTAATATCACAATTTGTTGATTTTGCAGGAAATATGATAAAATGTATAAAGGAAGGTTATTATGACAGCTTTTTCAACTGCGGATATTCTGCTTCCGAAGCTTTCGGGCGAGGAAATGACGAAATGGGCGGTTGTCGCGTGCGACCAGTACACCGGCGAGCGCGATTACTGGCAAAAAACCGCCGAGATTGTCGGAAATTCGCCCTCGGCGCTTAACCTTATTTTACCGGAAGTTTACCTTGGCGACGGCGACGAGGACGAGCGAATTTCCAAAATCAACGGAACAATGCGCGATTATCTTGCTTCGGGACTGTTCGAGAAGCACGAAAACTGCTTTATCCTCACGAAAAGAACGCAGGCTGACGGCAGGCTGCGTCCGGGACTTGTCGGCGTGATTGACCTTGAAATGTACGATTACACAAAGGGAAGCAAATCGCAGGTTCGTGCAACCGAGGCGACCGTGGCTTCGCGTATACCGCCGAGAGTGAAAATCCGCCTGAACGCGCCGCTTGAACTGCCGCATATTATGATTTTGATTGACGACCCCGAAAAGACCGTCATTGAGCCGCTTCTCGCGCAAAATCTAACGAAAGTGTATGATTTTGAGCTTATGCAGAATGGCGGTCATCTTGAGGGCTTCGAGGTGAACGGCGAGGCTGCGCGTGGCGTTCTCGGCGCGCTTGAACGGCTGTCCGACAAGGAGCTTTTCAACGAGCGCTACGGTCTGAGCGGGGAAGAGGTGCTGCTTTACGCGATGGGCGACGGAAATCACTCGCTTGCAACCGCAAAGGAGTGCTACGAGCGTAAAAAGCGCGAGGGCAGCGCCGACGCGGAACTTGCGAGGTACGCGCTTGTCGAGGTTGTCAATCTGCATTGCGACGCGCTTGAGTTTGAAGCTATACATAGAGTAATATATAATGCGGATTTTGACAAATTGTATAAGGAAATGACCGATTATCTCGGTCTTACGACAGAAAAATCCGCGCAGGAATTTACGCTCATTTTTGACGGGAAAACAACGACTTTTGGCATAACAAAGCCAAACTCTAACCTTACGGTCGGTTCGCTCCAGAAATTTATCGATGATTATCTCGAGAAAAACGGCGGCGAGGTTGATTACATTCACGGCGAGGACGTTGTGCGGAAAATCTGCGAAAAGGACGGCGCTATGGGCTTTTTGCTCCCGTCAATGCAGAAAAGCGAGCTTTTCCCGACCGTTGTCAAGGACGGCGCGCTTCCTCGCAAGACTTTCTCGATGGGTCACGCGAACGATAAGCGTTTTTACTGCGAGGCAAGGGCGATTTCGGTTGAAAAATGAATTACTATGAGTAGAATTGACGAAATATATTACGCAGAGAAATGCTGCTTTGGCGAACCATGGAGCTTGGCGATGCTTGAAAGCGAGATTGAGAACCCGCTTTCGTTTATCGAAACAGTGCGGCGCGATGAGAAAACGGTGGGTTATGCGCTCGGACGTGTTGTTGCGGACGAAGCGGAGCTGCTGAAAATCTGCGTTCTCTGCGATTACCGCAGGCAGGGAATTGCCGAAAAAATGCTCTTGGAGCTGCTTGCAAAAATGCGCGAAAAGGGCGCGGCGGCTTGCTATCTTGAGGTGAGAAGCCGGAATTTGCCTGCGATTTCGCTCTATAAGCGTTTTGGGTTCGCGGAAGTTGGGCTGCGGAAAAACTATTATCACGATGATGACGCGGTTTTGATGAAAAAGGAGCTTTAATTCGACAACTTTCGGTATTATCAGACAAAAATATAACGAGCCGTATTATTTTGCGGCT